>DBOE01000019.1 GCA_002299585.1 Hydrogenovibrio sp. UBA654
GTGCTGCTAATCGCTGATGAAATCGCCACCGGCTTTGGCCGCACCGGCAAATTATTTGGCTGTGAATGGGCGGAGATTTGCCCCGACATTATGGCCCTCGGTAAAACGCTTACCGGTGGTCACATTAGCTTAGCCGCCACCTTGGCCACCGAGGACATCAGCGATACCATTTCTCAAGGCCAACCAGGCATACTGGCGCACGGCCCCACCTTTATGGCCAACCCTCTGGCGTGTGCAGCGGCCATTGCCAATATCGATCTACTGCTCGAATCCCCCTGGCAACAAAACATCCTGCGCATTGAAAACCACTTTAAACAAACGCTGCTGCCCCTCAAAGACTTAAATGGCGTCAAAGATACTCGCGTGCTCGGTGCGATTGGCGTGATTGAATTAGAACAAGATCATCTCGGCCCACAAATCCAAGCCGAAGGCATTAAACAAGGCATTTGGATCAGACCATTCGGCAAACTGGTTTACACCATGCCCGCTTACAATATGTCTGAAACTCATCTTATTTGTTTAACTGATGGAATAAAAAACTCCTTAAAAAATGAGGCGTAACCATGTCCAAAAACCACGATCTGTATCATTACGTACAACATGCAAAACAAATGATCCTGTAGTACTTCATTGTTTAAGGAGACACTTAACAACTGATTGGAAGTCCACGCGGAATTTCAATCAGTTATTCAGTGTCTACATAAGCATGGATGCTTTATAGTTGACTGGCATCTATAATTTCTTGCAGAAATGTTTTATTTAAATTTTTACCTTTAATTACTACTTTGTTGTTACTTTTGTTGCTAGGATAAGTATCCCAACGATTAATTGTACCTTCTATAGCAACTGGATGAATATATTCTGTAGTTTTAATGGTACCTTTGATTCGCCAAATATCCATTTGTAAATTTTTACAACCATCTAAACCTATAAGAAAATGTTCTAAATTCAGTATATTAACGGCAAAATATAAGGTTTGTAACTTTTGGTTTAATATTTTTTTATTTGTTAAACTAACCGTTGGTTGCAAATATTTATCAATCATGAAATCGGCTTGAAAACTTTTAAAAAACATCCTTAATGCTGGTGTTTTATTGGTATTATTAATAACCCATTTTTGCCAAAACATTTGTACATCTAAGCTAGAGTTTTCCATAAAACAAAAAATTATTAGTGATGAATTATTAGCCATTTCAATTAAAAGTTTATCTGCTACTGCATGCTCTAGCTTTGAACGGACATCAATAACTAACCAGTTGCAAGCTCTTTTCGTTGCATATTTAGTGGTAAAAACTTTAATATTATTTAGTTGGCGTTGCTTTAATAAATTATATAAAGATTTTTTAACCCTACTCTTGCCTGCCCCAGGCAATCCAAATAGATTAATATTGTAAACACTGTTCATAATTAGCCATTAATTTTTCCAAATTTTGTACACTTGTTAGTTTTTTATCCCCCAAACCATTTAAACTTATTATTTTAACCTCTTGCTCTAAATCATTAACTATAGCTGTAATTTGTTTTTTCGGGGACTGAACAGATTTAAAAATACAACTAATATTTTTTTCCACAATTAATCCTCTAAGTTGTAATATTTTTTTAAGGCTTACTCCCGCATCATTTATTTGAATAGAACCCTGACGATTCAAAGAATATTTTTCATTAAAATACTGAAATCCTGCATGCTGTACTAAAAAAGCAACATTTTTTACATTATTTAATTGTCGTGCAATTTCTTTATCGGTTAGCGTTAATTTTTTTAACCACATATTTTTTTTATTATTATCAATATAAGCAAGCTTAGAAAAAGATTTAACCAACACTTTTATATTATCTATATCAAGCCATAAATGTGGGTCGTAATGTTTATGGTGATGTTTTACATCTGACTCATGTAGCGTATTGCGTAATAAAACCCCATCTAAGGATGAAAAAACCAGATGTTTTACTTGGCTATTTATTATGGCTTTTTTTGCCCAATCATCTATTCCTAAGCCTACTGATAAGATAAAATCAGCTTTAGCAATATTTAATAGATGCGATGGTTTTAACGAAAAATGATGTGGTGATTGATTGTTATTTAATAATACGATGATTTTATCATTTTCACTAAGCAGAGGTTTTATTGCCGATGCTAAGGGGGCAATAGTTACTACTACGGTTATAGCATAAGCAAATGAAGAAATAAAGCTTACCAATAAACCAAAAAATACCTTTTTAACCAAAAAAAACTGCAATTGAATCTCCTATTCTAGGTACAATTATTTGCATGCCACAAAAAAATAATATTTTACCACTTATTCAAGCAACAAATGTTTTCCATAGCTATGGTAATAGGCAAGTTTTAACAGATGTTTCTTTTGCCATATATCCTAATGAGGTTGTTACCTTAATTGGTCCAAATGGGGCAGGTAAATCGACCCTACTTAAAATTTTATTATCTCTTGAAAAGTCAAATAAAGGAACCATTGAAAGAAAACCAAATTTAACTATAGGTTTTATGCCTCAAAAAGTACATTTAGATAGCTCACTACCTTTGACCGTAGTAAGATTTTTACAACTAGCTAACCACAGCAATATATTCAATAACTTTTACCAAAAAAAGCAAACTAATTCAACAATTGAACAAACTCTAATTGAATTAGGCATTCTATCCCTAAAAAACCGACAGTTAAAAAGTCTCTCAGGGGGTGAATTTCAAAGAGTATTATTTGCTAGAGCTATTATAAAAAAACCTCAACTGCTTATTTTAGATGAACCAGTACAGGGCGTAGATGTACAGGGACAAACAGAGTTATATCACCTAATCAATAAAGTAAAAGACAGGTTAAAGTGTGGTGTACTAATGGTTAGCCATGATTTACATATAGTAATGAAAAGTACGAATAAAGTTCTTTGCTTAAATCAACATCTATGCTGTTCAGGATCTCCTAGCTCCATTTCTGTAAACCTAGAATTTCAAAAAATATTTGGAACAGGATTTGAAGAAGTTGCTATTTACGAACATCACCACAACCCAGATCAATGTGACCACACACATGGAGATTAACTAGTGTTTAATATCATCCTCAATCCGCCAACATTTTTGGTTATGGCATTAATTGGTGGTTTATTAATTGCAATCATTGCCTCACCCCTTGGGATTTTTATGGTTTGGCAAAAGCAATCTTACTTTGGTGCAACTCTAGCCCATTCCGCTCTTTTAGGAGTTAGTTTAAGTTTATTGTTTGATTTAAACCCAACCTTAGCAATAATTTTTGTATCTATTAGTATCGGGATGATATTATTTTTTTTGGAGCAAAAAAGTCTATTATCAACCGACACCCTGCTAGGGATATTAGCACATAGTAGCCTAGCCTTTGGTCTTATTATTTTAAGCTTTCAGCCTAGCGTACAAGTAGATTTAATGAACTATTTATTTGGTGATATTTTAAGTATTAACCAGCTTGATATTATTTTATTAATTTCTTTACTCGTAGCCGTTTTAATATATTTTGCCAACTACTGGAACCAACTACTAAACCTAACCCTAAATAAAGAACTGGCTAAAATTGACGGCATAAACATTAAAAACGTGCAACTAGCTTATATTTTACTACTAGCACTGCTAATTTCTCTAGCAATAAAAATAGTAGGAATATTACTAATAACTTCCCTATTGATAATACCCGCAGCAGCGGCTCACAAATTGGCAAAATCACCAGAACAAATGTTAATTTACTCTTTGGTTATAGCTATAATTTCGGTTACTGGTGGCTTACTAGCATCAGTAATGCAAGACACTCCCACAGGGCCTAGTATTGTAGTTTGTGCAACTTTAATATTTTTAGCAAGCCTAATTAAAAAATAATTAGCCTGCGAGTTTATATAGTTTAAAGTAAAAAGAATACTTATGCTTTTCATCAGCTGGATGAAATTCACTATAGGCTTCTTGCCAGTCATTTACTGAATATTTTGGGAAGCTGGTATCACCAGTTATTTCTACATCAACCCTAGTTAAATACAGCTTACTCGCGTAAGGCAACATGCTTTTGTAGAGTTGTCCTCCACCAATAATCATTATTTCTTCGTTTTTATCGCAACTTAAAATAGCCTTATCTATTGAAGTGAATAATTGTGCTCCATTAACATTAAAACTTAGATCACGGCTAATTACTATATTCCTTCTGCCCGCTAGGGGGGTTGAACCGATAGATTGAAAGGTTTTGCGACCCATAATCATAGTTTTACCTTGAGTATTTTTTTTAAAAAACTTTAGATCATCAGGTAAATGCCACGGCATTTGGTTATCCTGCCCAATAATATTGTTTTTAGCCATAGCTGCTATTAAAGAAATTTTATAATCTTTGACTTGTTGTAACATCAAACGGAAACCTTAGCTTTTATGTGTGGATGACTCTCATAATTAATAATTTCAAAATCATCAAATTTATATTCAAAAATACTGTTTGGTTTTTTGTTAATTTTTAAAGTTGCTAAAGCAAAAGGTTTACGGGTTAGCTGTAATCTTGTCTGTTCAAGAGTGTTGTTATATAAATGCACATCAGCACCTGTCCAAATAAAGTCTCCTACTTCTAAATCGGTCTGTTGGGCAATCATATGAGTTAATAAAGCATAGCTTGCTATATTAAAAGGCACCCCTAAGAAAGTATCGGCACTTCTTTGATATAACTGACAAGATAGCTTATTATCTGCTACATAAAATTGAAAAAAAGCATGGCAAGTTGCTAATGCCATTCGACCTTGTTGTACATTTTCTTGTGGAGACATAGTTTCATCAGGTAAATCGGCTGGATTCCATGCAGAAACCAGCATTCTACGGCTATTAGGATTATTTTTTAAAGTTTCAACCACCTCCGCAATTTGGTTAATTGTTTCGCCATTTGGTTTTTGCCAACTTAGCCACTGTTTACCATATATTGGTCCTAAATCGCCAGTTTTGGTTGCCCATTCATCCCAAATTCTTACTCCATTTTCACTTAAATACTTATTGTTAGTATCACCACTTAAAAACCAGAGTAATTCATGAATTATAGACTTTAAATGCAATTTTTTAGTGGTTACTAATGGAAAGCCATCTTGCAAATTAAAACGCATTTGATAACCAAAAACCGAAATTGTACCTGTACCTGTACGATCACCTTTCGGGATACCTTCATTTATAATATGCTGTAATAAATCTAAGTATTGCTTCATTTTGAACTATCTTTTTTATAAGACCATGCAACCATTAAAAATCCAACAATTATCATCGGCAAGGATAATATTTGCCCCATTGTTAACCAATCCCACATTAAATAACCTAATTGAGAATCTGGCAGACGATAAAATTCAACAAAAAATCTAAATAACCCATATAACCCCAAAAATAAGCCTGTTACTGAACCAAATGGTCTTTGTTTTCTAGTAAAAATATATAAAATTATAAATAAAACTATACCTTCTAAAAATGCTTCTAGTAGTTGTGTTGGGTATTTTGCTACTAGTTTATCTAGCTTATAATCATATACTTGCATAGCAAACACTGAATTAGTCTCCGTTGCAATCTTACCCCAAAGCTCACCATTAATAAAATTACCAATACGCCCAAAAAACAAACCTATTGGCACTAATAAAGCCACAAAATCAGCAACTACAAAAATAGATACTTGCATTTTTTTATAGGCAAACCAAAACATCGCTAAAGTAACTCCTAGCATACCACCATGAAAAGACATGCCTCCTTGCCAAACTTGTAAAATAGCTAAGGGATTTTCTATATAATTTGCTAGATCATAAAACAGCACATAACCTAAACGACCGCCTAGGATGACACCTATTGCACCATAAAACAAAAAATCTGAAACGAAGTCTTTATTCCAATGTTTTGAATTTTTAGCCTCCTTACTACCTAGTAAAAAAAATCCCGCAAAACCTAATAGATACATAATACCGTACCAATGTATTTGAGCAAAGCCAAGATCAAGTGCTACTGGATCAATAGACGGATAAACCCACATAAAAACCTCGATTTTTTTAAGATAATAAATAATACTCCAAATTTTAGTTAAAAAAATAATTTTATCTAAAAATATTTACATACAAAAATGTATGAGATACAATCACACTAGTAAATTGAATCTATTTTTACCAATGCCTAACAGGATGTTAAATCATGAAAAAATTAATAATTACTGCAATTATCTTACTAATGAGTGTTTCTGCATCTTATGCAGCAGGCAAAAACAAACTTACCGATGACTTAAAATTTGGGGCAGGAATTGGACTTATTGATTTAGAGTTAAGTGATTCCGCACTACTTTTTTATGGAATTGTTGAAAAACCATTAAGATTTAAAATTGGTAAAGAAGTAAACACCGCTATGCAACTACGCCTTGGTGCTTCTACTGATGCAAAAGGGAAGTATGTTAAAAGTTCTATCAACTATATGATTAGCGGTCTTTTTAAACCTTATTATAGAATTAATAAACAACTCACTGTTTATGGTTTGGGTGGCTTATCTTATATAAGCATAGATCACACTTATAGCAATCCATTCTATAATGGTTTTTTGGGAAATAATTTTGGCTCTAGCTCTCACTCTGATTTGGAAGTAAGCTTTGGTATAGGTTTAGAATATGAAATTGATAGGAAAATGACAATCGCTGGAGAATTGATTCGTTATGCACCAAGTGTTGATGGTCCCTCGCTAAACCTTTACTATAAATTTTAATATTAATTTATAATCCCTAACCATTAAAACCTCTTTTTAGAGGTTTTTTATTATCATAAACTGGGTGTTATTGTGGTTCCATAAATAGCTGCAATTTAATGTTAAAAATAAAAGCTGGCTTATTATGATTAAACTTTTTATTGGGTGAAAGAAAAGCTGCCGTTTAATCTGGATTGTCTATAGGCAAGATACTCCCTAATAATTTTGCTACTAGCTTAGCTATAGGAGGCACTTAACAACTCAAGCCTTTGCGGGGATAGGTTTTAACTTTGACTATAATGGCAATTAACTTATAAATATATTTAAGTAAAAATAATAACAAAATTATTTTTCTTGATAATGGCTAGTAATTGGGTAGCGTCTTTCTTTACCAAAAGCTCGATTGGTTATTTTTATACCAGGGGTAGCTTGTCTTCTTTTATATTCATTACGGTTTATCATCTTTACCACTCTTGTCACTTCAGCTAAATCTATCTTTAGCTGATTACTTATTTGTAATGGTGATTTATCAAATTTAATAAACTCTCTGATTATTGCATCTAAGGTGTCATAATCTGGCAGACTATCTTGATCTGTTTGCTCTGCTCTTAATTCAGCTGTTGGGGCTCTAGTTATCACTCTGGTTGGTATCACTTGTACAATACTATTGCGATATTCTGCTAGTTTATATACTAGAGTTTTTGGGACATCTTTTAGTGGCGAAAACCCACCAACCATATCGCCATATAAGGTTGAGTAGCCTACTGCAACCTCAGATTTATTGCTAGTTGCTAATACCATCTTGCCAGTTTTATTAGAGATAGACATCAAAATTGTGCCTCTAATTCTAGCTTGCAAATTTTCTTCGGTTACATCTGCGTCATAACCATCAAACCTATAAATTAAAGAGCTTTCAAAAGCTGTATAAATATCTTCAATAGCAATTGATTGATATTCTACCCCCATCGTTTTAGCTTGCTGCGCAGCATCTTCTATACTAATGCTGGCGGTATAACGAAATGGCATCATTACCACCTCTACCTTGTCAGCTCCAAGGGAATCAACGGCTAATGCTAAGGTTAGAGCGGAATCTATACCACCAGAAAGACCAATTAAAACACCTGGAAAACAATTTTTTGCAACATAGTCTTTAATCCCCATAACAATAGCTTGATAAACCCTTGCTTCACCTTCACATAGCTGTTGTTTATTGCCAGACAAGATACTAACTAGATTATTTTGTTTATTAACTATTACTGTCTCTAAACTGGTTTTAAAAGCTGTTGCTTGTACTTGTAATGAACCATCGCTATTTATTGCAAATGAACCACCATCAAAGACTAATTCATCTTGCCCACCTACTTGGTTTACATAAATTATAGGCACTTTATTTTCTGCTACTCTGCGTTTTACTATATCGATTCTATCTTGCTGTTTTTCTAATGAAAAAGGTGATGCATTAAGGGTTAATAGGATTTCTGCACCATCTTTTATTGCTTGATTGGCTGGGCTTATTTTCCAAATATCTTCACAGATTAATAGCCCAACTTTTACTCCTTTATATTCCACAACACAACTTCTATCAGCGGCTGAAAAATAGCGTTGTTCATCAAACACACTGTAATTAGGTAGGTTTTGTTTAATATAACTAGCTTTAATTTGCCCTTTTTCTATCCAAGATGCCATGTTAAATCTTTCTTCCAGGCTGTCTATCATCGGATAACCAACCACTACTACTATATTTTTTATAGCCTTACATATTTCACTTAAAGCTTGCTCTACTTGTTTATAAAGGTCTAATCTAAATAATAAATCTTCGGGAGGATAGCCAGTAATTGTCATTTCAGGAAAAACTACTATATCCGCTTGTTGCTCTAATGCTTGTTTTGCCGTAGCAATTATTAATTCAGTGTTACCTTTAATATCGCCAACAATAGGGTCAACCTGTGCCATTATTATTTTGATTTCTGCCATATTATTTCCCAAGCAATTCAAACATAGCAGAGCCCAAGTCAGCAGGTGAAGCAACCACAGTTACTCCAGCAGATTTTAGGGCAGCAAATTTATCCTCTGCAGTACCTTTGCCACCGCTAACTATTGCTCCAGCATGCCCCATTCTCTTGCCCTTTGGCGCGGTTACTCCAGCAATATAAGCAACCACAGGTTTGGTTACTTTAGCCTTTATAAACTCAGCTGCATCTTCTTCAGCTTGCCCGCCTATTTCTCCTACTAAAATAATGCCTTTTGTTTGCAGATCTTGTTGGAAAAGTTCTAAACAGTCAATAAAACTCATGCCTTGAATTGGATCTCCGCCTATTCCTACACAAGTAGATTGCCCTAAACCATTTTGAGTAGTTTGGTGAACGGCTTCATAGGTTAAAGTACCTGATCTTGAGATGATACCAATCTCACCTTTTTTATGAATATGAGCAGGCATAATTCCAATTTTACAGCCGTCCTGATTATCACCAGGTGTAATTAAACCAGGGCAATTAGGACCAATTAAATAGCAATCTGATTTATCCAATACTGCTCTAACTTTTAACATATCATTAACTGGAATACCCTCGGTAATACAGGTTATTACCTTAATACCAGCGTTGATAGCTTCAATAATAGAATCCGCTGCAAAAGCTGGAGGTACATAAATCATGGAGGCGATAGCTCCTGTTTTTGCTACTGCTTCATTTACAGTATTAAAAACCGGTAAACCTAAATGAGTTTGCCCACCTTTACCAGGAGTAACCCCGCCGACCATTTTAGTACCATAAATTATTGCTTGTTCAGAATGAAAAGTACCTTGAGCACCAGTAAAACCTTGGCAAATTACTTTGGTTTGGTTGTTGATTAAAATACTCATTTTGACATCTCCACAACTTTTTTAGCTGCATCAGCAAGACCATTAGCACTAATAATATCTAAAGCAGAGTTTGCTAATATTTCTCTACCTAGCTCAACATTAGTACCTTCCAAACGCACAACCACAGGGATAGTTAAACCAACTTCTTTTACTGCTTTAATAATACCTTCGGCAATTAAATCACAACGCACTATGCCTCCAAAGATATTAACTAAAATTGACTTTATTGTGGTTGAAGACAGTATAAGTTTAAAAGCTTCTGCTACCCTTTCTGGAGTCGCCCCCCCCCCTACATCTAAGAAGTTAGCTGGCTCGCCACCATTTAATTTAATTAAATCCATAGTAGCCATAGCCAAACCCGCACCATTGACCATACAGCCGATATTGCCATCTAAAGCTATATAATTTAACTGGTTGTCGGCCGCTTTTGCTTCTCGCTCATCTTCTTGGCTAGCATCACGCATTTTTACCAGTTCTGCTTGGCGATATAAGGCATTGAAATCAATGTTAATTTTTGCATCAAGTGCCACAAGGTTGTTTTCATCCGTAATAATTAATGGATTAATTTCTAATAGCGAAATATCTTTATCTAATGCAAGTTTATACAAACCATTCATCACTAACATTAATTGTTTAAACGCCGTATTTTTCAAACCCAAAGCAAAAGCAACTTCACGAGATTGATAGGGCATTAAGCCAACTGAACCATCAATATGAACCGAAAAGATTTTTTCAGGGGATTGTGCTGCAACTTCCTCAATATCCATGCCACCAGATGATGAGAGGACAAAAGTATGAGTTTTGCTTACTCTATCAACCACCAAACTTAAATAAAGCTCTGCTTGAATATTAAGAGTTTCTTCAATTAATAACGAATGGATAGGTAATTCTTTACCTGCGGTTTGAAGTGTCGCTAAAGAACTGCCCAATAATTGTTGGGATATTTTGTGAGCTTCATCTTTGTTAGTAACTAGCTTTACCCCACCAGCCTTACCCCTAGCACCAGCATGTATTTGAGCTTTAACCACCCATTTATCACCGCCAACCTCTTCAAGAGCTGAGTTTAATTGTGATAAACCATTTATCATTTTACCCTTTGGGGTGGGGATGTTATAAGCCGCAAATAATTCTTTTGCTTGATATTCGTGTAAGTTCATCAAAGTCCTTTAAAAATAATGATAATGGGATATTCTAGCGTAAAAAATACGATTTTTAAAAGCCATTAAAAGAATTTTATTAGTCTAAAAATAGTAATGCTCTATTTTGGGTTGAGGATTCCCTAGGGAGGCACTTAATAACTGATTAATTGAGGTCTTTGCACAAGCAAGTTACGAGATTCAAATTATCTCGTGCAAAGCTCTCTAATTATATTTTATAGCTAAACATTAGCCAAATTTTATCACGCGATTGATAGCTTACATTATCACTGTTAAAGCTTGCAAGCTTTAACAGCCAAGAGAAATGTTCTCCAATTTTTTTAGAAAGTGAAAAGTCCATCTCAGTACCTAATGCAACACTTTGTTGATCCGTTGAAAAGTCATGATAAACGGCTTTAAAACCATAACCATTTAAGTTATAACTCCCCATAAAATAACTATCTTTAATACCTGACACAGGGGTTGCTAAAAACACATCAGCCCAACCCTGAAATTTATGTAGGGTTGCAAGAGAGGTGGTAAAAGCTTGACCACTAACTCTATCACCGCCTAAAGTTTCTGTACCTATTCCAATACTACCACTGCCAATCTTGTAGTTAGTTTCTAGTAGAAAATAGCTAGCATCATAATTATTGGGATTATTACCATTATCTGACTGATTAGCATATTCTAAAGTGTAAGATACATCAGCTAGTTTACCAGCAAACTTAACTCCCACGGTGGTATTAGACATGGCTAAAGCATCTTTATTATCAATGTCAAAATAATATCCTGTCAATTTCCCAAAAGATGGCTGATAGACTGCACTAATTAAATTAGTGTCATGTAGATGATCACCTGCATTAACCGTTTCACCAAAAATACGATTTACATTAAAAATATAGGCATAATCAAAACTAAACGCCTCATTAATCTTTAATTTATAGGTCAAACTATCAAAGGTTTGTTCGTTCTGACGCCATCCAACACCACCAACAAATCGTTGGTTATCTAATAAAATGCGTTGTCGTCCATAAGCAACTTTGTTATTAGAATAAGTTAGACGAATAAAAACCTGATTAACTTCTGTTCCGCTGGGCTCTGCAACCACAGGATACTGAGTTCTATTAGGGCTAGTACCAGCACCTGAATTAAAATCATCAGAAAATATATCGCTCACATCATCAAACTCTAAAACACTATCAAATGCCGCATTCCACTTTGTTTTAATAGTGGCTCTAGTCCTCAAAGTAGAGGCTAACGCATTTTTATCAAAATTTTGTTGATCAATAGCTTCCACTCGATACCTAAAGTTCAAGTCAAGGTCATTAGTAATGCCACTTAGTTGTTGATTACTAGCACTAACAGAATAACTGGTTACAGCCATTACAAAAGCAGGAACTAGATTCCGTTTTAATTTACTTATTGTAGTTTTCATATCTTCACCATTTATTTTTATTTAGTCGTTATATACGGTTAAGTAGGTACTTAACAACTAAAACAAATATGGTAACGCCAACTTTTATTTATACTAAGTTGCTTCTAATATGTATACCTCATATTTATTATAACAAAACCCGAAGATAAATAATTTAAAAATAGCTATTTGCACTAGACACTTCAATTTTAAGATTTAAAACAAGTCGTGCAACACTCAAACCTTATTAGAGTTAGGAGATGCTTAACCACCAAAATTAAGTTAAATTAAATTTTTTGATTTTTTCAACTAGGGTTGTTCGATTAGTTTGCAACAGCTTAGCTGCCTGCGAAACATTACCTTTTGTCTGTGTAAGTGCTTTTTGAATAAGCTGAACCTCTACCTCAATTAAGTATAATTTTAAATCTAAACCCTCATCTAAACTAGGGGATCGTGAAAATTCTGCTATTGCAAAATCCTCACCTTGCTTTTCCATTAACTCTTGCTCAAAGTCTTTTGAGTCTTTATTAATGTCTAACTCTATAAGAATTTTATCAGCTAATAATAAACTTGCATTTGCTGGTATTTCCACTTGATATTTTATAGGTAAATCTTCATATTCGACCTTTAAACCAGGGAATAATATAGATAATCTTTCTACTAAATTTCCTAGTTCTCTAACATTTCCTGGCCAACTATAGTGCTGTAACGCGATTATTAGTTTTTCTGCTAAAATTGGTATTTTACGATTTTTGCTTTTAATTTTATTGAGCATAAAGTCTAATAGTTCTGGAATATCCTCAACTCTTTCGTGTAACGGAGGTATTTCTATAGGAAAAACATTCAAGCGGTAAAACAAATCTTCTCTAAAATTTCCTATAACAATGCTGTCTTCCAAATTTCTATGAGTAGCGGCAATAACTCTTACATCAGATCTAAAGCTTTTATTGCCCCCCACTCGTTCATAAACTTGCTCTTGTAAAACTCTTAATAATTTAACCTGCATAGGTGAGGGCATGTCACCAATTTCATCTAAAAAAATAGTGCCTTTTTCAGCCATTTCAAAACGACCTTTTCGGGCAGTTATAGCTCCAGTAAAAGCTCCCTTTTCATGACCAAATAATTCAGACTCTAAAAGGTTTGCCGCAATAGCTCCGCAATTAATGGGTACAAAAGGCTTAGATCTTCTAGCAGAAAGCATGTGCAAACATTGAGCTACTACTTCTTTTCCAGTACCTGAATCACCTAATATAATTACAGTTGCATCAGTTTTTGCTACTTGCATAATTGATTTTTTAACCTGTTGCATAGCATAGCTATTACCAACGAGATTAGATAACAGGTTTGGATACATTGAATTTAAATAAACCTAACTTAATATATATAAATGTTATTTATGGAGACGCTTAATAACTGATTGAAATTCTGCGTGTAATTCTAGCTTATCATCTATAGGCATGTCTTGCAGGCAATAGCTGGCTATTG
>DBOE01000008.1 GCA_002299585.1 Hydrogenovibrio sp. UBA654
ACATTACCACTTTGGGCTAACAGAAATTGAATCTAAGTTGACAGATTTTTTTCTATTATTTATAATACTTAGATATGACTAAATTTCACTTACTTTTTCATAAGCAATTATTATTAGTAGTTTTTATTGCTACAATATTGTTGTTCTCCCAAACAACCACGCTATTACATGCGACAGAACATCCCTTTCATGATCATCAAGCAGAAGACGATATTTTCTTAGGTGTAGAAACTCAATCCGTTAATATCTCTATTATCATTATTCCAGATTTTGCTATTCTACCATCCATTTTATCAACCGTATTGGTATACTCTAGCCATATTTCTGCTATGAAATTGGGCTTTGATGCCCGTGCCCCACCGTTTATTTCCTAATTTAAAGAAACAATTTAATTACCTATTAATAATTAGCAATAATTTTTGCTAGTGTTTTGTTGTGCATTAAAAATATACACGACTATTTTCGTGCAACTTGACGTAGTTATAGGTGTCTCACTCCACTAAAGTTTTTAAATTAAGCCCAATTTCTAAGTAAGAACTTGGACTAAGGAATAATTATGAAAAAAATACTATTATTTTTATCTGTATTGAATATACTGGCTACCACAGCTTATGCTGACCCAGAGGAATTACAATCTATTCAAGTGGTAGAACAAAACTCTTCAACTCAAATAAAACAAACATTAGGACATAGTCAACAGGTTTTAGGCTCTTTGGCTGATACGCTAGAATCTATCCCAGGAATAAATAATCTTGCAACAGGAGCTGGGGCAGGTAAACCTGTTTTAAGAGGGGATACAGGGATAAGGTTGCCATTGTTATCAAACGGTAGAGTAACCGAATACCAAGCAGAAGGAACTCGACATAATCCGAATGTAGAACCGTTATTAATGGAAAAAGCAATTATTATTCGAGGGCCAAAAGGCTTGAAGTACTCAAGCCAATCGGTAAAGTCAGCAATAAACTTACAGTCTCTTAGCATTGACTACGATCTGCATAAGTCTTACACGGGAAAAGTTTTCTTGGGTGGAGCGAGTAGCAACAGCCAAGCAACTTTAGGTGTACAGTTAAAATCAGCGTATGAAGGTTTTGGATTAGTTGCCGGGGCGGTTAAAAGACAAGCTGGTAACTTTTATGCACCAGACGTTAAAACGGCTAAAAATGCAATGCCAGGACAGCCAAAAAATAGTCGTCCACTATTTTCAGGTGAAATACCCTATACAGATTTTATAAGTGAATCTGCATTATTGGGGCTGGGCTATCAAGCAGATACTTGGGAAATATCCTTAAAACACTCTTTATGGCACACCAAACAAAATTTTTTAGGGGTAAAAAAATACCAACAGGGTTTTAGCCCCATCGTATCAGCGGGGCAAGATTTACAAAATACAGAAACCCAAGTAGATGGTGAGTTTTTTATTAATAACTGGGCTATAAAAGCTGGATTGTCTCAATTGAGTAACCAACGTAAGGCAATGCACGGGGTGTCTTATAAGAATCTTAATCAATTTAAGCATGATGAAGAATTTTTAAATCTACTAGTTAAGCGTAATGAATATAAAGCTTCAGCCGAACACCCTATGTGGAACGGCTGGGAAGGAGAGTTTGGGGTCAGTGGTTTTAATAAAAATCAAGAGTTGATATCTGGTCATTTATCCCCATCTGCAGATAAAGTTGGTAAAGGTCTTTATTTTATTGAAGATAAAAAATTTAGTAACTTTGAGCTTGCACTGGGTGCTCGTTATGATTGGAAAACCATTACCGCGCCATTAAGCCATGAAAATACACATTTTTGGTATGATAATAGTGTTTATGACGCTTCAAATAATAAGCAATCTTTTGCTGACTGGTCAGCAGCTTTAGGTATCACTTATCCAATAAATAAAAAGGGGAAGATAACAGCTAATTTAGGAAGAAGTTTTCGAACTCCTTCTATATTTGAACTTTATGCGGCTGGTTCACATGGAGGGGTACAAGCATTTCAGGTGGGTAATCCTAATCTAAAAGCAGAAACTTCCATAAATAGTGAACTTGCTTTTCACTGGAATAATACCCATACTTCGTCTCGTTTAGCTGTATATAGCAACCAAATTACCAACTATATTGGTTTAGAAAATGATACTGGTGCTAATGTTTGGTGTAATCATGATGGGGACTGTATCGCTACCATGGATAGCAACCACCCTTACCGTCGTATGATTAATATTCAAACCAATGCCGCTATTAATGGTGTAGAGTGGAATGGAGAGTGGCAAGTCTTCCCTCATGGACAAATTGGTAGTGATGCTGAGTGGTTAATAGGGTATGATAAAGGTAGAAATCAAGATTTAGCTTTGATGCCTGCTCCTAAAATAGGTTGGTTTGTTAACTATCAAGCCGAGCCTTTTTTTGGTTTAAAATCACCATTTTTAAAATTATCTACGGCATATCGATTTGAAAAGAAATCGGCAGGTCTTCATGAACCATTTATCCAATTTGATAAAACACCTTTTGGGACAGCATCAACAGATGATTATTGGCTATGGAGTTTACAATCGGGCGGTTATTTTGAAATAAATAAAACACAAGTAAATATTGATTTTAAAATTGAAAACTTATTTAATACGGCTTATCGAGATTTTCTAGATACTTATAAAGGCTATGCTTTAGGGCAAGGAAGAAACTTTAAGTTGTTATTAAAAACTACTTTCTAAGCAGGGTTTGGGTTTTACTTGAAATGATCTTTTTTAAGCCCTTATAAATTTTAAACTTGAACTAATTTTAATAGGGTTGTAATGGTTAAGTTTTTTTGTAAGCTTATAAAGCCCGATTATTTAGGGCTTTTTTTGTATCTCAATCAGTTGTTAAGTGCCTCCTTAAGGAGGCACTTAACAACTGATTAAAATTCTGGCAACGCCAAGTTTATACCCTTTTCTCGACTATATTTTTATTCCAAAATTTCTGATCGTATCTTGTTAATTTATTTATTCTAATCATTGATCTAATCTCTTTAATATAAGCTATGCCTCGTTGTGAGTATTTTATTAGACCTATTGCCAAGTCATAGCCGGTTATTAAACTTTTATTATTATGGTTTTTTGCCCGTAATTTTCTAAGACTAGCGTAGGCACGACCAGTATTTATGTTGCGGATATATGAACGTATGGAATTTTGTGGAGAGGAGAACTTTCTAACTTCATGTTTTGAGCCAGAATTACGGTGTAAAGGAATTAGTCCACAGCCCTTTTTAAAACACCATTGCCCAAAAAAATTATTTGCTTGTTTGGCAAATCGTGAAGTACCCCATGCAGATTCATTAGCAGATTGAGATAAGATTAATGCAGGAGGTACATAATCAACATGGGTTAGTAGTTTTGTTATATTTTTTTGTGAAGAGGGATTTTGTGTTTTAAGCGAATACTTAGCAGATATAGTGCGTAAAAATTTATGCTCATTAGCGCTAAGAGCCTGCTTGGCGATTTTTTTTTGTAGTTGTATTATTTTTTTGCGCTCGGCTAAAATATTTTTGTTTTCACTAATAATAAGTGGATACATATATTTAAAAAAAGCTTGTTTTTTTTGTTTAACATTTTTTATGCTGGCAAAATCTGGTATATCCGCATTAGTATTAAATGATAATGTAGAAAGGATAATAAATAAACTAAATAAATAGTTAGATGTTTTATTAATATGCATGTGCTTGATCTCTTTAGTAAATAAAAATATTGTTATAATTTGACGAGCATGGGTATAAGCACAGGTCATGCCTGATAAATCAAAATCAAAATATTAATATTTACAGAGAGGTTTAAAAATGCACATTTTAGAGCTAATAAAATACAAATTAAGTTGCCACAAATAAGCTGACTTATTAGAAGTAGAGAGCAGAATTAATAAAAATGAAATGTATTTGGTATAAAGTTTAATAAAACCTTGGAAAATTGTATTAATTACTTTTATAATTAACACACGTCCTGTAACTGATTATCATTGTCAAGTTATATTTAAGAAATTGGCGGTTGTTTAGAGGCTGAGAATCCATAGTCAATAAATATCCATTTTTACAGAAAAGGAAGTAAATAATAAAAGTGAAAAATATAAAATATACATTGCTAATAATGCTGTTAATAATCTTAAGTAGTTGCACAACTATTGGAAAAAAAGTTGAAGAATACCGTTTATGGAATGAAGTAGGCAATAAACAGTTATGGATAAATAATGGGATTAAAAATCCTAAATTAGCAATGTCATGGAAAAATGTTAGAGTTAAATATAATGAAGTTGCTTATTGGAAAGAAATAGGTATTGCAACCCCAAAAACCCTATTAAAATGGCTCAATGCTGGCTATTCTAAAAGCAATATTATGGAGTATATTCGTGCTGGGTTAAAATCTCCAAAAGAAGTTGCCCCATGGAATAAAGTTGAAAATCATATACCTACTCAACTATTATGGATAAAATCTGGAACAACCCCTAAAGAAGCATCTTCTTGGATAAGTTCTGGCTTAAATGATGGCTATTATTGGATAAAACATGGCATTACAACCCCTAAAAAAGCCCAAAGATGGCAAAAGGTAGGGGTGCATCATTCCTTAATCCCTAGTTTAAAAAACGCAGGGTATAACGCCCCTCACCAATTTAAAAAGATCTGCGGAAAACTTGTACCTGTATTAGAGTTTTCTAAATCTAGCCCTTATAAATATTTAAATCAATGCATAGATACTTGTATCAAGATTAAAGAGATACTTTCTCCTAGCGAAATATTTGGTTATATACCAAAGTTACTCAATTCTCTAGATGAACGGAGAGTATTTGCAACTGCTCCAAAGCATTTGCGTAGTACTTTTGCTATTAAAGAAAGTGATTGTGGTGTTTATAAAATCACACAAGTACAAGAAATAGAGATCGCACAAGGAGAAGTTAAGGGCAATAGATTAAAAAAGATATTTTAAGTCACGCTCTACGCTACGGTGTTTAGCTAAGTTTAGCGTCTTTGCGTTATCATTTTTTACAATA
>DBOE01000033.1:0-2077 GCA_002299585.1 Hydrogenovibrio sp. UBA654
TAAGAAGCTGGGACTAAACACTTAAGCTTCTTATGATAAAGTATTATATAATGAATATCTAGAGTCGTTACAGATAAACTTTATACTGTGGTTATGTTGCAGGATTCACCACTTAATTTATAAGGAATATTATATGGAAAATAAATTATTTTTAGTTTCTATTTTTACTATATTTAGTATTATAACATTTAGTTTTAGCTCTGTCTCTGCAGAAGAACCAAATAAAAAACAGGCTGAATTTAAAGCCAAACTTCTAAAAATGGCTGGATCTTTAGGACCTTTTGCTCGAGCAGAAGATTTTCCAAAATCTTATTTTTTGTTACCACAAAACTTACCTTTTATGGTTGGATTAACCCTGCATCACCCAAAAAGTAAAACTTTAAAGTTAACAGAGAAACAAATACTCGCAATTAAATAAATTAAGAAAAATACTATACCTATTGTAGTTAAAGCAGCTAAAAAAATTAAACTACAAGAAATCGCTCTAGCAAAAGCATTTATTGATGGTGCAAGCGTCGCTGATATGGGGAAAGCAGTTGATGAGATAAGTAAACTACGCACAGCTCTTACTAAAAAACACTTGGTTTGTATTGATAAGGTTAGAACAATACTCACAGTAGCACAATTTAAAAAACTTCAAGAATATGCTAGCCCCCAAAATCCTGCTTAGAAAATTGGTATAGAGCACCATCGCTTGTCTGCTAGGCATTCACATAAAACTGAGGGGCTTCTAATAGGTCAATTCTAGGTATGTTTCGCAGGTAATGGACATTCCATTATCAAGAAATATAACGACGAAGTGGCTTAGGGAGGGGAGTCTCTGATTAAGTATGATTATTTTATGCTGGCAAAAAGAACCGATATTTTCACAGCAGTTCGTTGTAATAGCTAGCTATTACGCCTCAATTTAGCAAAAATAGTGACACTTTTTTCTCAGTCTAGGTCTATTGTTAATTCTTTTATTCCTGATGGATATAATGACGCAAAATATACAGTATTATTGTCTAGAAAAATTCCATCAGTTCCACTATACGGCCATTGGAAATTAATTAAAACTTCATTTTCTAAGATAATTTCTGAGTTTTCTATTGATAATACTACCAACCCATGGGGACTTGTAGGATAGACTATTTTTGCTTGAGAATTACTGATTTGTAATATAGCAGGCTGAGCTTCTCTAACAATTGGAGGTAATGAAGAATTTTCGGCAACTATATCTCCACCTGTTGATAATAGGTAAGAAAAACCTTTGCCATTATTATAAGTTCCAGATATCAAAAAACGGTCTATAGATGAAATATATTGTGCATCATAAGTATAATATTTTAATTCGGAAGCTATTTCAACCTCTTGTGTTACCCAACTGTTATTACTTGGATTAAAAATTCTATACATTAATTTTGCATAGGTTTCACCATCTACAAACCTTTGCCAAAGCAGTAGGGCATGATTGTTAGATCCTGTTATCATTGGCCACCAATCCCTAGTGCTATTCCCAACAGAGACATCTTTTGGATTTAATAAATTGCCATTTGAGTCATAGGTTTTAAGTAACACATCATCACCAGAACCTAAATTGTCAACACCGCCACCATTGATCCACTCATCAGAGTAAAAAACCACGAAATTATTACCAACGGAGGCTACATGACCAGAATGCCCTCCATCAAATACTACATTTTGATATTCTTTTACAGGGTTCATGTTTTGATCATAGATAGCATAAGTTTGGGCTAATCCATTTTCTGCTAAATAAGAATCTTCCATTGTGATGATTATATTACCTTCTGAAGATATTGCTGCACTTGCTGGCTCTTGAACTCCTGGAGCATTAATTATTTTTACAGGATTAACTTTTGGTGCTGTAATATCAATCGTTGAATAATAGACATCATGTGACCATTCTCCATCGCTATCCGGACCAATTGGAGCTAGACCTGAACTTGCCCATATTAAAATATAACCGCCATTTGATTGTTTTACAAAATCAATGCCATGTTGGTATGACCTATGGTCTTCAGTAAATGATGATAAATCTTCAACCAAAATATTGCCGTTATTGTTGTTATTGTTGTTA
>DBOE01000033.1:2417-31103 GCA_002299585.1 Hydrogenovibrio sp. UBA654
TTGTTGTTATTGTTGTTATTATTAACTTGATTAGGATTGTTGACTTGATTAGCGTTATCTACTTCACCGCATGAGGTAAGTAGCGAGAAAAGAATTATTGCTGAAATAATCAAAAGTATAGTTTTTTTGTTCAATGTAAATTCTACTGTTACATAGTCTTTTGCTTGTGGGCAATTTTAGTAGGGGCTTAAGTGTCCTAAAATACTGTGGGACTACAAATGTCTAGCTCTTGCACTCTTGTTTTAGCAAAATAAGTGCCATTTATTAAGTATTTACTTATGTGTGTCGCATTATTTAAAACTAGAATAGGTAAAAAATCAATAATAATCGTTATTTTGTATGATTAAAATAAAATTTATTTTACAGCTAGCCAAATAGCTACTTAGAAAGTTGGTATATCGCACCACCGCTTGCCCACTATGCATTCATAAAAAATGCCCACTTCAATGGGTAAAGCTAAGATTTTTTGCAAACGCTTAGTGGTCAAGGGATAGCACTATATATCCAATTTAGAGACCTGTGGTAGCTAAACAGGGAAGCTAAACAGGAATTAGGGAGGTAGTTTTTGTTTGACAAGTTCGTGAGCTAGGCAGTTTTTTCTTGGTATTCACATAGGTTATAAATAATGCAGACTCCACATTTTGGTTTTCTAGCGGTACAGGTGTATCTGCCGTGTAGTATTAATAGGTGATGGGCTGGGATTAGGTATTTTTTTGGTATATATTTGAGTAGTTGTTGTTCTACTTGGAGTACATTTTTGCCAGTTGCTATTTTGGTGCGATTTGATACCCTGAATATATGAGTGTCTACTGCTATTGTTGGTTGTCCGAAAGCGGTATTTAAAATTACATTGGCAGTTTTTCTGCCTACTCCTGGCAGGGCTTCTAGTTGTTGTCTAGTTTGTGGTATTGTGCAGTTGTGTAATTTTATTAGCATGGCACAGGTTTTTATTATGTTTGTTGCTTTGGTGTTGTAGAGACCGATAGTTTTTATGTATTTTTTTAGTTTGTCTGTTCCTAAATTGTAGATTTGTTCTGGGGTATTGGCAATAGTAAAGAGTTTATCAGTAGCTTTATTTACCCCCTTGTCGGTGGATTGTGCGGATAAAATTACAGCTATTAGTAGTTCAAAATGGCTAGAATAGTTTAGTTCGGTTTTTGGATTGGGTATAGCTTGGGATAATTTATCGAAAATAGCAAGGCGTTTTTGTCTATTCATTTGTTGGTTACTGGTGCAGTAGTTATTTTTATATTTAGGTTGTTAATTTTTTTATTTTGTTTTTTTATGTCCATGGCATTTTTTATTGCCACCATTAGTCCTAAGCCAATAAATGCTCCAGGGGGCAGAATTGCTAGTAGAGCTGGTTGAAAACTTTCAGGCATGTAGAGGGTCATGTTTTTACCGAACTCACCAAATAATAAGTGCATTTGGTCAAACAGGGTGCCGTTACCAATTATTTCTCTGCTAGCTCCTAGTAGGATTAATACAAGGGCAAAGCCGGTTCCTACAAAGAAAGCATCTATAAATGATTTATCTATGCTGTTTTTTGAGGCGTAGGCTTCGGCTCTACCTAAGATGGCACAGTTGGTTACAATTAGGGGGATGAATATTCCCAAAATACCGTGTAGTGTGTGTAGGTAGGCATCCATTAGTAGGTCAATAATGGTTACTGCGGAGGCTATAATTGCTACAAATACGGGTATTCTTATATCATCTGGCACATGGTCTCTAATTAAGGAAACTAGTACACTAGATATTATTACTACTGCCATGGTTGCTAGCCCCAAACTTAAACCGTTTACTGTGTTGTTAGTTACAGCGAGAAGTGGGCAAAGACCAAGTAATGCCACTATAGCTTGGTTATTGGTCCATAGTCCTTGTTTGGCTATTTGCTGGTAGTCTTGTAATCTTTGTTTAATCATATAGTTCTTTTTGGTGTTTTTGCACATAAATAAGAGTGTTTTTTATAGCTTTTACAACGGCTCTTGGGGTAATAGTTGCTCCTGTAAATTGGTCAAACTGCCCACCGTCCTTTTTTACTTTCCATTGTGATAGGTTGTTATTTAGCTTTAAACCGTTAAATTTTGTAATCCAATGGTTTTTGTTTATCTCAATTTTATCACCTAAACCAGGTGTTTCTTTATGTTGAATAACTCTCACACCTGAAATGCTATTATCCATTTTGATTGCAATCATTATTTTTATATTACCACTATACCCGTCTGGAGCGATAGTTTCTATAATTAAGGCGACAGGCTTATTATTTTTTCTTGCTCGGTAAATTGTAATAGGCAAGTTGGTTTTAAAGGATGCCATATCGGTTATTATCTTTTTATCTTTAAAAGGAATATTGTCGTATTTTTTAGCTGGTAGAACTTGGTTAAAAGCTATTTTCATGGTTTTTAGGTGAGCTTGTTTAATTGCAGGGCTGGTTATATGCTTGGTAATTAATAGTAGTATTATGCCAACTATTACAAATACAGTTAGTAAAAATGCTGATTTAAGCATCTTTTGAAGTAACAGGGGTATCTTATTGGTGAATTTCATTTTTTATAGCCAACAACTCGTGGAGCGGTGTATTGGTCGATAAAAGGTACACACATGTTTAGTAGTAAAACGGCAAAGGAAATACCATCAGGAAAGGCTCCCCAGTTTCTAATTATATAGACTAGACAGCCAATCCCTATGGCAAAAACTAATTTACCCTTTGGGGTGGTACTTGAGGTAACTGGGTCGGTGATGATAAAAAAGGCGGCAAGCATTATCCCACCAGAAAATAAATGCACAGAAGCAGGGGCGTAGGTATGGGGGTCTATATAGTGAAATATTGTAGCAAGCAGGGCGATAGTACCTAAAAACCCAATAGGATATTGCCAATTAATAGCACGGGTAAATAATAGCCACAAACCTCCAAGAATAAAGGCGATATTAATTTGTGTCCAAGCATAGGGTAAATTGTTATCAAATATTGGTAAATTAAGAGTTTGTAGTATTGTTGTGCCAGTAGTTAAGCCAGTTTTCATGGAGTTTAGTGGGGTGGCTCCTGTTATTTGATCTATATTTATATTTGGTATGTTGCCAGTAAATATAAGTTGTAATGTATTTATAAAAGTTAGTTCTTGCCCTGAAATAGCGATAGGCAATGACCACTGGGTTATTTCTACAGGAAAAGATATTAATATAAAAGCATAGCCTAGCATTGCTGGATTAAAAGGGTTATAGCCCATGCCTCCATATAGATGTTTGCCAAATATTAGGGCGAAGCTAACTGCCGTTACTATTAGCCACCATGATGAATTTGGAGGTATACAAAATGCTATCCCACTAATGGTTATTACCGCTGTTAAGTCGCTAATAAAAGGTAGCACAGGTCTATTGCGTAGTTTTAGCATTATACTTTCGACAATTAGGAAGGTAATTAAGCCTAATAACCATTGTATAACTATGCCATATCCAAAAAAATAAACATGTACAATTAAGGCAGGTAATAAGGCTAATTGTACTTTAAACATCAATTTTTGGACGCTATTATTGTCATGTATGAATGGTGAGGTATTTATCATTATTTATGTTATTCTTGTGATTTTTTAGTTTTTATTAAAGCTGCCCGTTTTTTTTCCGCTTCAATTGCTTTTTTTCTATTATCTGGTTTTGAATCTTCTATAGTATCTTTGTTAGGAGTTTGTTGTTTAATTTTTTTTAAGGCAGCTCTTTTTTTAGCAGCCGCTATCGCTGTGGTTGCCGCCTTAGTTGGGGTCGCTTTGGCTGGGCTCGCTTTGTCTGGTGTAATTTGGTTTGCTTGTTGAGTGCGTTTTTTAGCGGCAGCTAGGGCTTTTTCTCTTGCGGACATTGGTGGGGTTGATGATGTTGCAGTAATATTTTTATCTTTATCAGCTAGAGATTTTTGTTTAATAGCTTCTTTTTTGGCTTTTAATCGGTTGGCTTTTTCTACTTTTAATTTTTCTTGCCTAGCTAGTTTATTTTCATATCGCAGTTTTGCTAGTGAGGTGGCTTTTTGTTCGCTTTTATTTTTTTTAACTTCTGCTTTGGCAAAACGGTAGTATTGCACAAGTGGTATATTGCTTGGGCAAACATAACTACAGCAACCGCATTCTATACAATCAAATAGATTTAGTTTTTCAGTTTTTTCAAACTCTTGGCTTTTAGAGTACCAGTAAAGTTGTTGAGGTAGTAGATTAATAGGGCAGGCATCCATGCATTCTCCACATCTTATACATGGCATAGTGGCAGTTTTTTTTTGTGGAGTATTCGCTAGAATACAGTTGGTAGTTTTTGTAATAGGAACTTGGTTAGTTTGTACTTCAAAGCCCATCATTGGGCCACCTTGAATTAGGCGGTAGTTTAGTTTCATTTTTGGTTTGGCAAATTTTATTAAATCTATAAATGCAGTTCCTAGCATTGCTTCAGTATTATAAGGTTTTTTAAGTCCAGTTCCTGATATGGTAACTATTCTTGAAGTGAGCGGTTTGCCTTCGATTACTGCTTGATAGATGGCTCTTACGGTTGAAACATTCATTACTAAAATGCCAGAATTTAGTGCATGGCTACCTGCGGGAATTTCTATGCCTAATATTTCTTGGATAAGCTGTTTTTCACCACCAATTGGGTAGATGGTTGGAATAGATTTTATGGTTATTTTTTCGTTGTTAACTGCTTGTCGCATTTTTTTGATGGCTTGTTGTTTATTATCTTCTATGCCACAAATTATTTTGTTGCAACCTAGAGCATTGGCGACTATATTTGCCCCTGAAATTATTTGTTTGGCATAGGTTTGCATTATCAGATCATCGCAGGTGATAAATGGTTCGCACTCGGCACCATTTATAATTATAGTTTTAACCTTGTTTTTTTCATTTGGTATTTTAGCAAAGGTTGGAAAACCAGCACCACCCATGCCTACAATACCTGCTTTATAGATAATATTTTTTAAAGTATTGGGTTCAGTTGGTACTTTATTAGGTATTTTTAAGGCATTTTCAATTTCTAGTTCTAAACCATCGGTTGTTATTATAATACATAGCCCTGTTAGCCCTGATGAGTGAGGTAATTGGCGTTGTTCAATTGCACTTATAGTTCCTGAAGTAGGGGCGTGAATTGGTGCGTGTAAAGATGTGTCTTCTGTATTGGCAATTAGTTGATTTTTTAGTACCTTCTCCCCAACTACAACGAGTGGTTCTACCGCTATACCTATGTGTTGTTTAAGAGGCAAAGCAAGTTCTTTAGGCATAATAGTTTTAACTATTGGGTGATGATTGCTAAGATCTTTGTGGGATTTAGGAAATATACCACCGTTAAACTTTTTAAGACCTCGTTTTGCCATAGGATAAATTAAGGAGATTAATTTTAATATCCAGTCTAGCATGTTTTTTCCTGTTGTAAGAACTGATCAACAGGAGTTACAACTGGAGATGTTTTTGGTTTTTGCCAAGCCCATGTTTGTAAGTTTTCTTCTACTGGAATCATCTCGATACAATCAACAGGGCAGGCGGGGGCACATAAATCACAACCAGTGCATTCATCAGTAATTACCGTATGCATTAGTTTAATTGAACCAACAATAGCATCAACAGGACAGGCTTTAATGCAGTGTAAGCAACCAATACAAGCGTCTTCGTCAATAAGAGCAACTATTTTTACAGCAGGTTTATCCTCAGCAACTGCACTCATTTCTTTAGGTTCTCGGTGGGTGATTTCAGAAATTTTAATCATTACTTCTGTGCCACCAGGAATACACTGATTTACCTCAGCCTCATCATTCGCAACCGCTTCTGCATAAGGCTTACAACCAGGGTAGTTACATTGCCCACATTGAGTTTGTGGTAATTCTTTATTGATCTGTTCGGCAAGAGGGTTGCCTTCGACTTTAAATTTAATCGCGGCATAACCAAGCAATAATCCATATATTAATGCAAGGCCTGTAAAAATTAAAATTGCAACTAACATTGTTAAACTAGCCCACCAAATCCCATAAAAGCTATGGACATTAAACCAGCGGTAATTAGGGCGATAGGAGCCCCTTGGAAAGGCTTTGGTATATCTGCATGTTCAAGTTTTTCTCGAATACCAGAAAACAATACTAATACGAAAGTAAAGCCAATGGCTGCTCCAAATCCATAAATGGCAGATTCTAAAAAATTATGTTGTTCAGAGACATTGAGCAGAGCCAAACCTAATACCGCACAATTAGTGGTAATTAGTGGAATATAAATGCCTAATACTTGATAGAGTACAGGGCTAGTTTTATGAATTGCCATTTCAGTAAAGCCAACTACAGCAGCTATGGTTAGAATAAAACCAATAGTTTGTAAAAATTCTAATCCAAAAGGCACCAGTAAATAGGTGTTTAATAAATAGCTCAAAACGGCAGATAAAGTCATTACAAAAGTGGTGGCAAAGCCCATACCTATTGCAGAATCAACTTTTTTAGACACCCCCATAAACGGGCAAAGTCCTAAAAACTTGACCAATACAAAGTTATTAACCAATACTGTGCTAATTAATATTAAAAAGTATTCGTTCATTTTTTACCCCCCCCCCTCTAGTAAAAGTATTTTTTTATTTAACTCTCATCCCTTCTATTGCACCCTCGTCAGGATTTAGCAAAAATAAATCTTCACCTCCTGATCCTGCCGCAAGAACCATGCCTTCAGACATGCCAAAGCTCATTTTCCTTGGCTTTAAGTTAGCCACCATTACGGTTAGTTTACCAATCAAATCTTCTGGTTTATAGGCTGATTTAATCCCCGCAAATACTTGTTTTTCTACCACTCCAATGTCTAAAGTTAGCTTTAGTAGTTTATTGGCTTTAGGAATATGCTCAGCATTAATTATTTTGGCAATTCTAAAATCTACTTTAGTAAAGTCTTCAAAGCTAATTTCATCGGCAATAGGCTCAAGCAGTATTTTATTGTCTGTTTTTTGCACGGGCATTGCTGATTTTGCATCTGCTTTTGAAGCTTTGACCATTTTTTTAACTGCGACCATTTCAACTCTGGTCATTAGCGGTTTGAACTTGGTTATCTGATGCCCCATTAATGGACTTTGAATATCATTCCATTTATAAGCCTCTAATTGTAAAAAATAACGCGCTTTTTCTGCGGTAACTGGTATAACAGGGGAAAGTAATGAAATTAATACTCGGAATAGATTAATTCCTAAACTAACTGATTCATGTAGTTCTTTTTCTTTACCTTCCTCTTTGGCTAATACCCAAGGAGCGGTTTCATCTATATATTCGTTAGCAATATCAGCTAAAGTCATAATCTCGCGCATCGCATGAGCAAACTCTCTTTTTTCGTAAAGTTCAGCAATATTATCTGTTTCTGCTAGTATAGATTGATAAAGTTGAGTTGCTTTAGTAGACCATTCATCGACTAACTTGCCATCAAACTTTTTATTCACAAATCCAGCACAACGGCTAGCAATATTAACTACTTTACCAACTAAATCAGAATTAACCCGTTGTACAAAGTCTTCAAGATTTAAATCTAAATCATCAATTTTACTATTTAGTTTAGCCGCAAAATAATAGCGAAGATACTCAGGATTAAGATGTTCAAGGTAGCTTTTAGCCATGATAAATGTACCACGA
Source organism: Hydrogenovibrio sp. UBA654 (assembly GCA_002299585.1). Lineage (GTDB taxonomy): Bacteria > Pseudomonadota > Gammaproteobacteria > Thiomicrospirales > Thiomicrospiraceae > Hydrogenovibrio. The sequence continues at coordinate 10,030 of DBOE01000033.1, forward strand.
GATTTGGACATTTTTTGTCCATCAACCGTTAAAAATCCATGGGCAAAAATTGCATCTGGTTTTCTAAAACCTGCTCCATCTAGCATGGCTGGCCAAAATAATGAGTGGAAATAAATAATATCTTTGCCGATAAAATGGTACAGCTCTGTTTTAGAACCTTTTGACCAAAATTCATCAAAATCAAGGTTGGTTTTTTTACAGTAGGCTTTAAAACTAGCCATGTATCCGACAGGTGCGTCTAGCCAAACATAGAAGAATTTATTGGTTTCATCAGGTATTTCAAAACCAAAGTAGGGTGCTTCACGAGAAATGTCCCAGCCGCGTAAACCAGTTTCAAACCATTCTTGTAATTTGTTGGATACTTGGCTTTGTAGATGTCCATCGGTTGTCCATTTCTTGAGCATTTCTGCAAAATTATTTAATTCAAAAAACAAATGTTCTGAATCTTTTTCAACAGGTGTTGTGCCAGAAACTGCTGATTTTGGGTTGATTAGTTCAGTAGGGGAGTAGGTAGCTCCACAGGACTCACAATTATCCCCATATTGGCCGTCAGCTTTACATTTTGGGCAAGTGCCTTTTATAAATCTATCGGATAAAAACATTTCTTTTTCGGTATCGTAAAATTGACTAATTATCTTACGCGAGATATGTCCATTTTTTTTTAACTGATTGTATATATAAGCAGAAAGCTCTTTATTTTCATCAGAGTGAGTTGAATGGTAATGGTCAAAATGAATCTTAAAACCAGTAAAGTCAGCTTGGTGTTCTTTAGATACACGGGCGATTAATTCTTCAGGCTTAATGCCTTCCGCTTCTGCTCGTAGCATAATTGGCGTACCATGGGCATCATCAGCACAGACGAAATGGCATTCATTACCACTAAGACGTTGAAATCTTGCCCAAATATCAGTTTGAATATATTCCACAAGATGACCTAAATGGATTGGGCCATTTGCATAGGGTAAAGCACTGGTAATTAGGATTTTTCTTGTTGTTTTCTTATCTTGGCTCATTGCATTCTCAGTACCTTATAATGTTGAGTATTATAAGGTACTTATAGGCTATAAAAAATAGTTATTTATTGACCGATTAAGTATTTTCTATAGAAATTTTAGGAAAGCTGCGAGTATAATTTTTTCTTTGGGTGGTTAATATACTACCTATTTTATGAGCTATTTTTATATATTTGTTGGCTAGTTCACTGGTAGGGTCAGCATATACAATAGGGTTACCTGTATCCATACTTATTCTTAACTGTTGATTTAAGGGCAATTGAGCTAGTAGAGGAGTTTTTGATTCTTTAGCTAATAATAGGCCTCCATTTTCACCAAATATAGCTTCTTCATGCCCACAGTTGGTACAGACATGTGTACTCATGTTTTCAATAATCCCTAAAATGGGTATATTTACTTTTTCAAACATTTTTAATCCTTTGCGAGCATCAATTAAAGCAATCTCTTGTGGTGTAGTAACAATTAATGCCCCAGTAACTGGAATTTGTTGTGATAAGGTGAGTTGAACATCTCCAGTGCCAGGAGGTAAATCAATTAGTAGGTAATCTAAATCATGCCAATTAGTTTCTCTTAGTAATTGGGTGAGAGTTTGAGTAACCATAGGCCCACGCCATACCATAGGCTCTTCAGGATCAATTAGAAAGCCAATTGACATTAGCTGTAAACCGAGAGCATCAATGGGTTCCATACTTTTACCATTTAGAGTCTCTGGTTTTTTATTAGTACCTAGCATTGTTGGAATACTCGGTCCGTAAATATCTGCATCTAAAATACCTACTTTTGCACCTTCTTTTTTTAAAGCCAGAGCAATATTTACACAGCTAGTTGATTTTCCAACACCTCCTTTACCTGATGCTATGGCAATAATATTTTTTACACCAAGAATACCTTCGCTATTATTTTGACTCATTCGGGCATCTATTTTGGTAGAAATGTTTATTTTAACTTGTTCAATATCTGTGTGCTCTAGTAGTTTTTCACTAAGTTGATGTTCTAGGGTTTGCCATAATGATTTGGCAGGGAAAGAAAGTTGTAATTTAAAGCTTAATAGTGCGTTCTTAAAACTAGCATCTTGGATGTTTTTTATAGTAATTATATTGTTGGATATATCATCGAGTCTGATTGAATTTATTGCAGCGAGTAGTTGCTTTTCTATGCCATCGGGTAGTTTTGGTTTTAATATTTTTTTTAAAAAATTCATTTTTAATCTCGACATTTTTTTAATTTTAGTCTTGGTTGATTCGGCTAGCTGTTGGCCCTTTTTGGTTTTGATATTTGGCGTCAACTCTTTTGTTATAAGGTTTTATTGCTGGGCTAGATAAGGTTTCAAAGTTAATGGCACATATATCCATACCAGGTTTTAGAGCCAGTGGTAGTTTACCACTATTGAAAATTTCTAGCACAATTTGTCCATGCCAGCCAGGGTCAATTCTATGGGCAGTAACATGCACCATTAAGCCTAATCTAGCAAGACTAGAACGTCCATCTAGCCAAGCTACTAGATCATCTGGAACAGTTACCGACTCATAGGTAGAAGCAAGGGCTAATTCACCTGGGTGTAAGAAAAAAGAGCCTTCTTTCTTAATTGTTATTTCCTCCCCCATAACTAAGTCCATTATTTTTTGCATTTCTGAACTAGACCCACTTAAGTCAATAAATGGTGCAGTGTGATCATTAAATACTCTAAATTTATTATCAAGTTTTAAATCAACGCTTATCCCTTTAATTTTATTTGATTCAGGTAGCGGCTGGATTTTTATTTTTCCATCTGCTAAATGTTGAATTATGTCTCTATCGCTTAGTTTCATTTATTTAATACTTTTGTAATTTATCTAATTCAAGAGTTATAGTTTTATTGGTTTTTTTGTTAGTAATTTTAATTTTACCAGGGAAAAACTGGTGCTTATTTAATAACCAAACCTTAGCATCAAGACTAGAATTTTTAAAGGTTATTAGGGTGGTTCGTAATTTATTACGAAAAGGCAGATTTATTTTTTTATTTTTTGATTCAATATTTAGAGAAAGTTTTTGCTGTATTTTATCACCCTGTAAGTAAAAATTATTTAAAGGTTGATTGTTTATTATTGCGTGTTGAATCGCATAGACTATAGATATTTCATCAAAAATATATTCTTTAATAGGCCATTGTTTTCGTTTTTCAATAAAAAGTATTCGTTGATTTTTTTTATCTTTTTTTAAAGTAATGGTTTTTTTTTCGGTTCTATTATCATAGCGTCTAGAGAGTTTTTTTTGATATTGTACCCAGTTAAATTCAGTTTGTTGTTGTTGGATAGTTATTGTTTCTACCGCAGATTCATTGATAAATCTTTCAAACCATCCTGATGCTTTAGCAATGCTTGTCAACTGGCAAGTTTGACTCATCTCGTTGTCTTGTGTGCAGCTAAATGTTTGCCTAGCTTGCCCAACGGTGAACCCAAAGGCATCAACCTCAAAAGTAGCTTTAAATTGTGGTAGATCCATGGCGTTAGAAAAGCTAGGTATAGAAAATGAAATTGTGATAATTAGAACTCTTATATTCATTTAATGCCTATGTTCTACATATTTTAAAGGAGTATCTAATATATCATCATTAAAGTAGGCTTGGTTATTTTTTAAGCTTATTTTACCGGTGACTAACCAATCGACAACTTGCGGATAGCATTGGTGTTCTAATAATTTTACATTTTGTTTTAAATCGTTAACTGTACTATTATTTGTTATCAGAAATTTTGCCTGCTGAATTATTGGTCCATTATCTAGTTTTTCAGTTACAAAATGAATACTCAAGCCATGCTCACTATCTTTATTATCAAGGACTTTTTGGTGGGTATTTAAACCTGGATATTTAGGGAGTAAAGAGGGGTGGGTGTTAAGCATTTTGCCTAAGAACTGCTGGGTAAACTTAGCAGTTAAAATCCTCATAAACCCTGCAAGAATTACATTTTTTATATTAAAACTATTAATTAATTCAATTATTTTAGAGTCAAAATTTTCTCTTGTTGAGTATTTAGAATGTTCAACAATAATAGTTTTAATACCTTGTCTTTTAGCGATAGTTATACCATTAGCATCAGCTTGGTTAGATATAACAAGCTGGATTTGATAGTTAAAGTTTTTTTCAGCGTTGATTAATGCTTGTAGGTTTGTGCCAGCTCCTGAAATCAATACAGCAATAGGCACTTTTTTAGATAAAATCATGATAGTTAAATTAGTTTAACAACAGGTTCTGTTTGAGAGGATTGTTCAATAGTTCCAATAATGAATACTTCTTCACCTAAATCTTGTAATACTTTTATTGCTTGTTCTTGTGTATCCTTTGTAATAACTATTACCAAACCAATTCCACAGTTTAAAGTACGATGCATTTCATGGAATTTAACATTACCTTGTTGTTGAATCCAGTCAAAAACTACAGGCCTGTTCCAGCTATTAGTATCAACTTTGGCAAGGGTGTTAGTTGGCATAACTCTAGGTATGTTTTCTAGTAACCCCCCCCCTGTTATATGAGAGATGGCATGTATTTCCACTTTTTTCATTAATTCTAATACAGACTTAACATAAATTTTAGTCGGAGCCATCAATGCATCAATTAAAGGTTGTCCTCCGCAATCATCTTGTAGGCTAGCATTACTAACTTCAATAATTTTTCTAATTAAAGAATAGCCATTAGAGTGAGGTCCAGAAGATGCAAGGCCAAGCAAAATATCACCAGCTTGTACCTTAGCACCATCAATTAGGTTAGATTTTTCAACAATTCCAACACAAAAACCAGCTAAGTCATAATCACCATCAAGGTACATACCCGGCATTTCAGCGGTTTCGCCACCTATTAAAGAGCAACCTGCTTGTAAGCATCCTTCACCAATACCTTTAATAACATCTGTTGCAACATCTATCTCTAATTTTCCTGTGGCATAATAGTCTAGAAAAAATAATGGCTCGGCACCTTGTACTATCAGATCATTGACGCACATAGCAACTAAGTCAATACCAACTTGATCATGCTTTTTGCTTTCAATAGCTAGTCTTAATTTTGTACCTACGCCATCAGTCCCTGAAACTAGTAATGGTTGTTTATATTTATCTAATGGTAATTCAAATAAAGCCCCAAAACCTCCTAATGATGTAGAAACTTCGGGCCTTTTGGTTGCTTTAGCAATAGGTTTAATAGCCTCAATTAATGCATTTCCAGCATCAATATCAACGCCAGAATCCTTGTAACTTATTGATTGTTTTTTATTGCTCATGGTTTTTAATATAGTAGGTTATTTTGAATGCTCTATTGTAACCAAAGTTCACCCGTTTAGTCTAAATTTATGCTAGAGTTAGCCATTAAATTTTTAATAGTTCGTTATTTTAAAGGAGGCAGTTTTGGTGATAATAAAAAAATTATCCAGATACTTTTTAATTATAAGTATATTCTTAAGTTTTTATTCTAGTGTTAAGGCTGCAGAACAATTCAAAGTAGAGGTGTCCTTATTAAACGCACAAGCAAAATTAACTAAAAAACAAATTTTTGATAAAGCATTAAAAAAAGCAGCCAAGACCCTTTTAATTAAACTATCAGCTAAATTAGATATAAACAAGCAAGCAAAAGCGAGAGAATTTTTAACAAGACCTAGTTCATGGCTAAAAAGTTATTCTTATCAGCCAGTTAAAAGTGAAGGTGTTGAGATTGGGAAAAAAATTGTTTTTATCTTTAACCAAAAGCTATTATATAAGTATTTTCAGGATAATAATTTAAATATTTGGCCCCTCCAACAAAGACCAGTTACTCTTGTCCTTGGCTCTCAAAAAGTTATAAATGTAACCTCAAATATTAAGCGATCTAATATTCAATATTTTCCGTCTTTAAATTATAGGTACATTGCTCAACAATTTTCACTACCAGTTAAAATACCAGGTTCTGAAATAGCAAATAAATTATGGTTAACACCTAATGTTTATAGCCCTAAATCAACTTTATATGGGCTTTCAAGGTTTTTTTCAGTTGACTATATACTAGTCTTTCAAGATATAGTAGGTAACAGTGGACAAAAACAAATTTATTGGAAGTTGTATGATAAACAAGGTAATTTAGCTCTTAAAGGACAAGAAAATAAAAAATATTCAGCTAATTCTAGTTTGAATAACATCTTTGCCAAATTATTGGGTTTTTATTCGCAAAAATATTTTAAACAATCATCTTTTTTTAACTCAGCTATATTAACAGTTGCAGGTAGATATGATTTTAATAAGTTTGCGATCCTTGAGAAAACATTGCAAAATTTGAAGCCAATTATTCACCAATCTAGGCTAAAAAAAATGAGTAACAATAAAATCGTATTTGAACTTATGTATCAAGGTCCCTCGGAGTATTTAATTAAAAGAATTAATAATATAAAAATGTTAAATACTCTTTACAATCCTGATTTAGCAGGGGAAATAAAGGCAGTTTGGTAATAACCAATGTTTGTACAAATACCTTTAAGAATAAGTTTAAAAGAAGAGGCTACTTTTGATACCTATGTAGTTGAAAAAGAATCAATAGCACTGTCTATAGTAACTTTGCAACAGACACTTTTAGAAAATAAAAGCAATTTCATTACTTTATATGGTGAGCAAAACTCTGGTAAAACTCATTTATTACAAGCAGCGTGCCGTTTTTTTAGTGAAAATAAAAATAGGTTATCTGGATCCTCTTCCACGGTATATTTACCTTTGGCAGACAAATCATTACCATTTATACCAGCGATTTTAGATGGATTAGAGGTTGTTAAACTTATCTGCATTGATGATGTTGAAAAGATCCTAGGTAATAAAGAGTGGGAGATATCTCTTGCTAATTTAATTACTAAGTCGCAGGTTTTAGGGCAAAAAATATTAATTTCTAGTAAACTACATATAAATAGTTGGCCAATAGTTACAAAAGAACTAGCTAGTGCGATAGTTGTGGTTTCTGCTATAGGTTTGGGCAAATTAACTAAGCATGATGCACTAATAGATGTTTTAAAAAAACGCTCAGAGCATGCAGGTTTTGTTTTTTCATTAAGTATTGGCAATTATCTAATAAAGCAATATTCTAATGACTTATCAGAATTGATAGCTGTTTTGCAGATAATTGAAGATGCTTCTATAGTCAAAAAAAGAAAAATTAGTTTAGTTTTTGTAAAACAAATCTTGTCTGAAATAAAAAACTAAGCTGTTATTATTTATCATTTATTAAAAAATGGAAAGAAATGAAAAAGAATATTTTGAAGTTAGTTAATTTATTATTTATTTTATTGTTATTTACTTTAACTGCACAAGCAGAAGATATAGAAGATATAGCATTCAAATCACTTGAAGGAAAAGTTGTAAATCTAGCTGATTATAGAGGCAAGTGGGTCGTAGTTAACTATTGGGCAACTTGGTGCCCGCCTTGTAGAGTTGAGATGCCAGAGCTTAGTTTATTTCACGAAGAGCATAAAAAAGATAAAGATGCTATTGTTTTGGGAGTTAATTATGAAACTAATTCTGTTAAAGAGGTAAAGAAATTTTTAAAAGAGCAAATGATTGAATTTCCAATTGTGCGAGAAAAGGATGGCGCAGATGGTCGCACTACATCTTTTGGCGTTCTAAAAGGTTTACCTACTACTTATATGGTATCTCCAGATGGAGCAATAGTGGCTACTAGGGTTGGGATGATAAACCAAAAAATGTTAGAAAGTTTTATTTCAAAATACAATGAAATGTCTAAAAAATAGGATTTTTTATGAAAATACTAACTGCTCTATTACTAATAACTGTTTTTAGTGTAATAAATGGTTGTAGTAATGAAATAGTTCCAGATAGAGAGTATCAGAAGCAAGCTGCCCAAAAGTCTGACAAGCAACTAGATAAAGAAGTAGAAAAACTTAATAAATGAATAAAATAGAAATAAAATTTGCTAAACAATATTGGCGTTTAGCCATTCATTTGATTTTTAAAACTAAACATTTTGGGGTAAATAATTTATGGTGGGCAAGCCAACCTTCAGCAATTGGTTGGCATTGGTATCAAGTAGTATTTAGCATTTTAACCGTAATGCCTATAGTTAGAAATTACCAATCCTTAAAGGTTAGAAGTCTTTTAGGGTGGATTAGCCAAGAAGACTGTATAAAACTTGGTTATAGTCATTCAGTGTCTCCTTAATGCTAGTATTTTGGTTTTGTTGCTAATATCATAAGTTCGTCAGCAATGGGGTTTTCAGGCTCATGTTGTTTGATTTTGTTGATGGCATTTATTGCCTCATCTAGTATCCCCGTGTAAATTAATACCTTAGCAAGTTTTATCCAGCTAGAAGTATCTTTATCATTAGTTTGTAGGTAGTGTAGGTATATTTCTATAGCTTCTTGATGCCGTCCAGTCGCATTTAAAATATCGGCATAGGCCTTGTAATATTGATCGGAATAATTAGTTAATACTGCAAGAGCGTTTAAGGCACTAGGGTAGTCTTTTTGTGCTAGAGTGATGCTTACTACTCTTTTTAGGCCATACATTAAAATATTTTTGTCTTTTATGGCTATATACTGGGCAAGAGCTTCACTGGGTAGTTCTTTTAATTCAAGTAGGTAGCCTCTGGCAATATTGCATAGATCCTCTGAATAGTCTTTGTTTTTTGTTTTTATATGGCTAATTATTAATTCTAGTTCTGCTATTTTTTCTTCGTCAAAGTATCTTTGAATTCTATTGAACAGTGGTTTTATACTATCATCTTGCAATTTTATTCTGTTAGTTATTTTAGTATTGGTTGAAAGTAATTCTTTGTTATATGTTTCTAAAATAGATTGTAGATCTTTTTTATATTCTAGAGGAAGATCATCCAAGCTGATATTATGCATTTTTAACCAAACATTTGCCCGACCTTCTTGCTTATATTTGTACCATTTATCTATTAATTTTGGTAGTTGTTTTATGTCTTTTATTTCGTCTACTCTCAGGTTTAGTATATTTATTGAAATTTGTATTGCTTGCGATAAAGGGCTTGCTGATTTTATTAAAGCCTCAAAGTAATTAACAAAAGATTGTGTAATGTTTTCTTTAGACATATCGTCTTGTTTGATACTTGGATCCATGAATTCTTTATAGGCCTTAATAGAGTACATAAAAATGAATTCAGCGTGATCCCCCATTAGTTTATTAAGATTTTTTTGAATTTTAATTACTTGTCGAGTATTTGTATCAGTTTTATTGTCATCAATGAATAGTTGGTTGGCAATTTTTTTGCCTTTACTGGATAATTTAATGGTTTTTTTGCAGAGCACTAGCATTTCTTGGCAATAAGATTTAGCCTCAGCAAGGTGATGATTATAGTGATTTGGTTTAACTTGTAATTTATGTTTAATTTCTTTGATTAATGGTTGTTTATCTTGTTGAGTTAGTAGGATTTTATTAGCCTTTATATAGGTAACCTTGTCAATAAATGCGGACTCTTTGCTAAGAGTGTAAAAGGTGTTATTAAATTGTTTAATTGCATATGCTACTTGATCGATCATAGCCGCATGAGCATCTGCAAAATTTGCATCAGTTTCAGCGATTCTACCTGAGTAGGTTTTGACTCTATTAGAGCTTGCCCCTACATATTTACTAATTTTAGCTTCGAGGCTACCAGATTCATGACTATTGCCATCTTTGCTATAGCAAAAATCTACCCCTGAAAAAATGATTTGCTTTGCTCCTAAAAAACTGGCGATGGATGCCATCGCATTAGTTACAGTTGGGCCAACTACCGCAAGGTTATTTGGTTGTTTGTGTTTGGAATCTAACCATGGAAATCTTAATCCTAGATAAGAGTGTAAGCCCGTCCATTCAGCTAATAGCTTTGAATTAGCATTGTTTGAATGAATAAGTATTGCTGTTTCTGCATAAGCAAGTATCGATTTACTATTATCATAGCTTACATCATGTGGGTCTACGCTAATAAAAAAATCTGGTTGTATTTTTTCTTTATTTAGTCTATCAGCAATTCTGGCAGCCGCAAATATTATTAACTTGTTTTGATTGTCTCTAATCCAAGTGATATTTTCATCAAGAGTGGGGCCCCCTCCTAAGATAATAGCGGTTGAGTTTTCTAGGGAATTTTTTATGTTAGCTACTGGTATTTCATTAACGGAGAGATTTCTTAACTGGCTATCAACAAAAATATTATTAGAAGTAGAAAATGCGACTTCGCTAGAATAAAAAATATTAAATTTATCAGAACACATCTCCCACATTTCTTTATATAAGGCAGATATATTGTCAATTACCGCTAAAGATTTTAATAAACTAAATCGACCATGAGAGATATATTCAATATAAGATTCTTTAAGCTCAGTAAAATCTATATCAAAAGGTTGTATATCTATTAGTTCGTTATTGATATCAATGTTTTTTTTTAGATAAGAAATTATTTCAGGTCTTTCTAAAATAAGATAACGCCTATTTTTATCTGCTTGATATTTTTGTAAATAATTAATTAATAATCCAGAGTCTGCACCAACCACTATAAAAAGGTTGTTTTCAACATCTAACTCCTTACTAAAAAAACTGTTAAATATAGCACTAGAGCCGACATTATCAAAAGCATGCCCATTAATTTGTGTAAAGTATTTATCCCCAAAAGAATTGTGGTAGATATTGTTAATGTTTATTTTTGACATGATTTAATCTTTTAATAACTATTGATATTAAAAGATTAGTAACACTAATTATGCCAAAAATGTTTTTTTTCTAAAGGTTTCTAATAAGCTGCCGTTATGGTAAGTAACCCCAGAAAATATATTTTATTTAGGGATTTATTAAGACAGTATCTTAGGAGGATTAGATGAGTGTTATTGATGATAAAGTTTTGTCTATTGCCTATGTACCTGTAGCAGAAAAAAAGCATATAGATTTGGTAAATAATATTAGTAGAAAGTTTTTAGTTGATTCATTTACTGAAAAAACAGTAAAAGAATTGAATGTTGTTGATGTTACTAAAAAATTAGATGTCTTAGTTAGTGAAGTTAATAATGAATTATCAAAAACTAGTAATTCATTGGCTTTTAAAGTTGATAGTGCTTCTGGTAGAAATATTTATTCGTTAATTGATTTAGAGTCTAGAGAAGTAGTTAAACAGTATCCAACAGCAGATTTTTTACGAGTTTCAAATAATATTAAAGAGTATTTAGAAGCTAATGTTGTTGAAAATAAAATAGGTTATGGGGTAGGTAATTTACTTAGTTCCGTGGTCTAGTTGAAAATAATAGTTTTATATTTGAACATATTTTTTTGTTTTATTTACTTAAGTTTTTTGATCATAGCCGATAACAGGTTTGAAAGAAGATTTTATTATCGGTTTGGTTTTAGCTGAACCTTTTAAATTTATATAAATAGTTTTAGGAGAAATAATTATGTCAATGGTAATTAACACGAACATGGGTTCGGAAAACGCAGTTAGATTATTAGATCGTTCAAGTAGAGAAATGTCAACATCAATGGAGCGTCTAACTTCTGGTTTGCGTATTAACAAAACAGCAGATGATGTAGCAGGTAAAGCTGTTGTAACTGGTATGACTACACAAATTCGTGGTACAGATATGGCAATTCGTAATGCTAATGATGGTGTTTCATTAATTCAAACTGTAGATGGAGCGGCTGAAGAAACCGTGAACATGTTACACAGAGTAAGAGAGCTAGCCGTACAAGCAGCTAACGATACCTATACATCTGGGCAAAGAGCACAAATGAATGTAGAAGTGAGTCAGCTTCGTACTGAAATAAATCGTATTGCAGAAACAACTAAGTTTAATGGTATTGAGTTAATGAGTTCAGGTGTTACCTCTGCTATTTCTATCCACGCAGGTTGGGAAACTAATGCAGCAAATACAGTAAAAATTAACCTAGAAGACATGACCGCTTCTGCTCTTGGTTTTACTGCCTCTGGAACTGTAACAACTCAGTCTAAAGCATTAATAACTATGGGTCAGATAGATACAGCTTTAGAAAAAGTTTCTAATGCTCGTGCGGGCTTTGGTGCGGTACAAAACCGTTTAGACTATACGGTTTCAAACTTACAAAATGTAAATGAAAATATAACTGCATCAAGAAGCCAAATACAAGATGCAGATTTTGCCAAAGAAAGTGCCAACTTAGCTAGAACTCAGGTTCTTCAACAAGCTGGTATGAGTATGTTAGCTCAGGCAAATCAATCGTCACAAAGTGTATTAGGGTTGCTGCGTTAGTTCTTAATCAGTTCCTCCTTAAGTAGATACTAAGCCTTTTTATAAGGCAAAATATAAAATGGTATTTTGCATTTATTTGTGATTTGCCGTTTTTTTTCAATTTTTTTATGCCATTTGATTACTTTACTTTTGTTCTTGGTAATGATATTCTATTGCTTAAAATTTAGTCTAGGCTAAATATTTATTAAGTCTTGGATTAATTGTTATGGTGGAGCGAATCCAATGATAATTTTTTAGGATACCTCTTTTATGAAATTAAGGAACTAAATAGTATGCAAAAAAAACAATTTATATCTAAACATAATAGATTAAATTTAGTAATAAATTTAGTGGTTTTTTCAAGTTATGGTTATTTATCACCTATACAAGCTAGCACTAATTTAGATACAGTTACGGTTAATAGTGATTCTAAATCTACCCGTAATGAAAAGATGATGAAATTAAAAAAAGACATCATTCATACCGAAGTAGTTACGGCTAAAAAAATTGCACAAAAGCAAGCTGCTAGTTTAGCCCAAGCCATTGCCAATGAACCTGGAGTTAAGGTTAATACTGATTGTTCTTTATGTGGAGTTAAGCGAGTAATGCTTAATGGACTAAAAGGAGAGCATACAACCATTATGACTAATGGAGTCCCTAATAGTTCTTTAATGGAAGGTTTTTATGGTTTTGATGCTATCCCGACTGCTGGCATAACTTCGGTTGAAATATCAAGAGGCGCTGGCGCTTCTATGCTTGCTCCTGGAGCTATAGGCGGGACTATAAATGTAATTACGGCTAAACCTTATAATGATAGCTTAATGTTTGACTTGTCACGAGGAAATTATAATTATCATAAATATCAATTTGTTGGCACAAAAGTAAGCCATGATAAAGATACTGCTATTTCTTTTGCTGCCCAGTCAGATTACCGTGGACAGATAGATCAAGATAATAATTATATTAACGAATCTCCAGAACTAACTAACCGAGCGATGAATTTACAAGTTTGGCATCAAATCTCTGAAAATGACAATATTGATTTTCGTATAGTAGATCAATTTTCTGAAGTTTTTGGTGGACCTATGCTGAATACTCCTTTTGCAAGGTCTAAATCAGATGCTAGAACTCAAGTAGGTGGAAATGCCCAATTTATAGGTGGCAATGTGGGGAACAGACCAACTGCAGGGACAACTGCTAGGGATTTTTTAGAAAATATTATTAGTACAAAACAGTCTTATACTACCAAATGGGAACATTATGTTAATGATGATTTGCAAACTCTATTAGTTGGCTCCTATGTTGATGCCACTTTAGATTCTATCTATGAAAATATTACCTATAAAGCAGATCAAGATATTTATTATATAGATGCTAGAGGTTATTATTTTTTTAATGAACAACACTCTTTAACCTTTGGGCTTGATTTAAAAACCGATAGCTATGACTCGGTATCTACGGGAGGGAGCAATCCTTCTGGAGATTCCTATAAATTAAACGTCAAAGGTTTGTATTTAAAAGAACTTTGGACTCCAACTAATAGTTTAGAAGCTTCTTTCGCTCTGCGAGTTGATGACATTGATGTTAGTTTTTTAGAGCAAAATCGTAAATTTAAAGAAACAGTATTTGCCCCTAGAATGCACATTAAATATTTACATGATTTTAATTGGACCTCTAGATTTTCTGCAGGTAAAGGTTATCGTGTACCCTTAGCTTTTTTTGAAACAGATCATGGTATTGTCGATAATCCATTAGTAATGGATGTTGATAAATTAGAAAAATCAAACTCATTGCAATATAGTTTAGATTTCAATAATGCCCGAACAGATTTTTTGACAACATATAGCTGGACCGCTGTAAAAAATTTAGCAATGATTGATCCAAGCACTAGTAGTGCAACAAAAATTATAAATTCACCACAAGAAGGTGCGGTACAGCATATTGATGTATCAATAACTTATCAATTAACAGCTAACTGGTCAATAGGAACCACCGCAGAAGTTTTTATGTATGATAAAAATTATCGTAATACCTTTGTGGTTATCCCTACAGAAGAACGAGTTAGATTAATGGTGGATTATGATAATAGTGGCTGGGAAGTTATTAGTACTTTAAGCTGGGTAGGAAGTCGTAAATACTCAGATTACACAAATGCGGATTATAACAATCACTATCAAGACGCAGCCAATACTATATCCAATGGTACTAAATCTCCAGACTATTTCACTTTAAACTTAAAAGTTAATAAGCAAATAGGTGCTCACGGGCATTGGAACATTTATGCAGGAGCAAATAACCTACTTAACTATACTCAGGTTGGTTCAGGAAGCTCACCATTATTTTATGATACCAATGGTGATGTAGATGTAACTCATATATGGGGTCCTTTACGAGCTAGAGAGATATATGCGGGGATAAGAGCAAATTTTTAAATGGCATAAATAATGTTTATAAATTTATATTTTACAAGAACTTTCCTGGCGGTTGGTGGGCTATTCTAGCCAAAAAACATCTTTTATCCAGTCAGGTTCTTGTTGTTCACCATGTAAAATTAGTGCATCAAAGCGCATGTTGTGATTTTGTAGTTGGGGATTGTTAATAAGATAGTATTTAGCACAGTGAGTTATGCGTTTTTGCTTATTGGTGGATATGTATTCAGCGGCATTGCCATGATGGGAGTTTTTTCGATATTTTACTTCAAAAAATATTAGTGTATTATTTATACTTTTGCCAATTATATCTATCTCTCCACCTTGGCAACGAAAGTTATTATCTAGTATTTCAATCTGTTGTTTTTTTAGCCATTTTGTGACAAGCTGTTCTTTTTCAGCCCCTTTTTTTTGGCTGAACCAGCCCATTTATTCAATTATTCCATCTTGGTTATATTTTGCCCAAATATATTGCCGATCATAGACTAAACCATCTTTGCTTAGATTACCTGACATGCCAGAATTTAAACATAAATTAGGGGCAAATAAATGTTGATTTAGTGCAATAGTTAAACTATCCCAGCCAAAGGCTTCTAGTTTTGAGATTAAACCATTATTTATTAAGACTGCACGATAAGTTGGAAAAGATATATTTTTTAAGTCCATATTTGGTTTATTTTTTTGTAAGTTTGTAGGGGTTAATTTAGATGAACTATAAGTTGGTATGGTTAAATTAAAAAACTTAAATTGAGGTTGAAAAACAGCTAGTTGTTTAGTATTTCCTAATAAAACAACAGCATCTAGATCTTGCCTAGTTCTAGGAAAAAATGATAAATTTATTCGTAGTAGCCATTGAAGATTATTTTTTCTATCGTTACTTTGTTGTTCATTTATCACACTAGCCAAGGCTTTTCGTAAATTAGCTTTTTTTTCTGGGTATACCTTTAAGGTAGCATTATTGCCAGAAAATTGTTTCCATTGTCTAAAAATTTGCGTGGCTAAATCTGCATCAGAATTATTATTACTAGTTAATATAGCAATATTTTTATAGTTTTCAGAACATAGTTTTTTAGTTATTTGTACTCCCTCATATCTTGATGAAAAGGTGAGGTTTGGCATAGGGTTCTCATTCAAAGTTAAGATTGCTTGCTTATCAACACTCATCTGTTGAGGTGAATTAAGCAAATTAAGGGTTTCTTTTTGTATCGGTCCTATAACAAAATCAGCACCGTTTTCTATAGATTTTTGGTAAATTTCTTTTATTTGTTCGGTATTTGAAGAGTCATAAAATGATAGAGTTAATTGTGGATTATTTTGTAATTTATTTTTAATTATGCCATTTCTTATTTGTAGGCTAACTTGTTTATAGTTTCCAGAAAAAGGCAGTAATACCGCTACATGCTCTGGTTTTTTTGAGCTTTTCAATTGGTTAATTAAACTATGTGATAGGTTAGCATTAAAAACGGCGTGGGGATTAAAAGTTAAACTATCTTTTAATTGTTGTTTTTGCTCTATGGGATATAATTCAGTTATATATACAAACTCTAGCCAGTCAGTTAGTTCAATTTTTTCGGGATTTTCTTCAAGTAGCTCTTGCCTCTGTTCATCTGGAATATTTTTTAGGGTTTGCCAGATTTCATATTCAATAGCTAATTTATTTTCAGAATCTACATTTGTCCATAGTTCTGTAGAGTAATCTATATAAGCTAACCAATCTTGTTGCAGTTTCAAACTAGAAATAGAGCTTTCTAGTGCTATTAATTGTAAATGCTTTTCTTCTTGGGTAGCCCCATCTATTTTTATTGGTTTATGGCTACAGCCAGACAATATAAATATTATAAAGCCAAGTAATATAAGGTAAAATGATCCATTCATTCCCTAATTATACATTTTCAATTTATTAAATGGTTAAAGGTTTTGGAAAAAAGTAAAAATAAATCCTACGGAACCCTATTTGTTATAGCAACTCCAATTGGTAATTTGAAAGATATTACTTTTAGAGCGATTGAAACCTTAGCAATGGTGGATTGGATTGGCTGTGAAGATACTAGGCATTCAATACATTTATTGCACCATTATGGAATTAATAAACCTTTAATAAGTGTTCATGATCACAATGAACAGCAACGCAAAATCCAGCTTTTAAAAAAATTACAGCAGGGTAAAAATGGGGCATTAATTTCAGATGCAGGTACGCCATTAATTAGTGATCCAGGTTATCATTTAGTAAGTTACCTGCGAGAAAATGGCATTGAAGTTGTGCCAATACCTGGTGTATCTGCGCTGATTACTGCGTTATCAGCAGCTGGTATGGCAACGGATAAATTTTCTTTTGAAGGGTTTTTACCAGCAAAAAAACAGAAAAAAACTACTAATTTAGAGAGTTTAAAAGAAGAACCAAGAACTATGGTTTTTTATGAATCTCCACATAGGTTTGTGGAAACTTTACAGGTAATGCAAAGCTTATTTGGTGAAGGCCGATATGTTAGTGTTGCTAAGGAATTAACTAAACAGTTTGAAAGGTTTGTGGCAGGAACTTTTATAGAAGTTATAGCAGAGTTTACTGAAAATCCAGATTGGGTGCGTGGGGAATTTGTTATTATCGTGCAAGGTGCGGTTGTGATTGCAGAAAGTGCAGATTATCAGGCTTTAATGCATGTTTTGATTAAACAAAATTTGCCAGTAAAACAAATTTCAGCAATTATTGCTGAGAAATATGGAGTAAAGAAAAAAGAAATTTATCAGCTCGTATTAGAAATTAAAGCGAGAAATTAAAAACTAAACTGTTCTTCTTGCTCAGAATTAATTAGGATTGGCATTACAGTTTCAAATAAGGTCTCGTTTTCCCATTCTGTATTAGATACTCTGGTTAATACTTGCGAGACCATCACTGGATTTTTACCAACAGTAGTAAATAAACGACCACCTAGCTTTAGTTTATTTTTGTAATCCGCGGATATCTTTGATGATGCACCGCCCAATACAATGACATCATAATTGTTATTGTCATCCCAATTAGTTGCTCCATCACCTATTTGGTAATTTATATTTTTAAAAGAGGCTAGGTTTTTCTTGGCAATATCTTGAATAGATTGGTGAAATTCAACCGTAGTGACGGTTTTAGAAACAGAAGCTAGTAGAGCAGTTAGATAGCCATATCCTGTGCCAATTTCTAAAACGCTATCTTCTTCTCCAGCATCAACGGCTTGTAAAATTCTGCCCTCTACTTTTGGGAAGAGCATGGTTTGTTGAGAGTTTTCACTATCTATTATTGGTAGTTCAATGTCGGAATAAGCTAATTTATGTTGTGATGGATCTACAAATTTATGGCGAGAGACTGTCATAAATAAATCAAGAACTTTTGGGTCAAGCACATCCCAAGGGCGTATTTGCTGCTCTACCATATTAAATATCGCTTGTTTTAAATCCATTTTATTACCAGTAATCGTTTAAATTTGGAGTAAAATTATACTAGATTGTTTAGGTTAAACTGGCTTAATTTTAGTTTGGCTATGTGCTATAATCCTCTGCTTTGTGAAACTCGAAACTAGTGAGAAAAGATTTGACATGCCTGTAATAACCCTGCCTGATGGCTCTAAAAGAGAGTTTTCTGCTGCTGTATCTGTAATGGAACTCGCCCAAGATATAGGTGCAGGGTTAGCAAAAGCAACAATAGCAGGCAGAGTTGATGGCAACTTGGTAGATGCCTCTGAAAAAAATTCAGTTGATGCAACTGTGCAGATAATAACCATCAAGGATGAAGATGGCTTGCATATCATGCGCCACTCTTGTGCCCACTTGCTTGGTCATGCACTAAAGCAATTATATCCAGATGCTAAAATGGCAATTGGACCAGTGATAGACAATGGCTTTTATTACGATATAGATAGT
Organism: Hydrogenovibrio sp. UBA654; assembly: GCA_002299585.1. Taxonomy (GTDB): domain Bacteria; phylum Pseudomonadota; class Gammaproteobacteria; order Thiomicrospirales; family Thiomicrospiraceae; genus Hydrogenovibrio. Next base: position 28,546 of record DBOE01000033.1, read on the forward strand.
GAAATAGCTATTTCAGAAGAAGATTTGGCGAAAATTGAAAAACGCATGCTTGAATTAGCTCAAACTAAATATCAAGTGGTTAAAAAAATAACTCCGCGTGCAGAAGCTATCCAAATATTTACTGCAAGAAAAGAAGATTATAAGCTTGAGTTGATAGCAGATATGCCAGCAGAAACAGAGTTTGGTTTGTACTATCACCAAGAATATATTGATATGTGTCGTGGGCCTCACCTGCCAAACATGAGTTTTATTAAAGCCTTAAAGTTAACCCATGTTGCTGGAGCATATTGGCGTGGTGATTGTAGTAAAAAGATGCTACAACGCATTTACGGAGTATCTTTTGCTAGTAAACAAGGCTTAAAAGATTATTTACTGATGATGGAAGAGGCTGAAAAACGCGATCATCGTAAACTAGGCAAGTTATTAGGTTTGTATCACTTTGATGAAGTAGCACCTGGAATGGCATTTTGGCACACAAAAGGTACTACGCTTTATCAAGTTGTAGAAAACTATATGCGTGAACAATTGGCACAAAGTGATTATGAAGAAGTTAGAACGCCTTTGGTTATGGATCGTGCCATGTGGGAAAAGTCAGGGCATTGGGATAAGTTTAAAGATAATATGTTCACCACAGAAACTGAAAACCGTGATTATGCAGTAAAGCCAATGAATTGCCCAGGGCATATTCAAATATATAACCAGCATTTACGCAGTTATCGCGACTTGCCAGTTAGAATTGCTGAATTTGGGTTGGTGCATAGGAATGAACCCTCAGGAACTTTGCATGGTTTAATGAGAGTGCGTGCATTTACTCAAGATGATGCCCATATTTTTTGTACCCAAGCACAGATAAAAACAGAAGTACAAGCTTGTATTGACTTGGTTTATAGTACTTATGCTGACTTTGGTTTTGATAATATACAAGTTAAATTTTCAACCCGTCCAAAAGTGCGTGTGGGTAGTGATGCAGTATGGGATTTAGCAGAGTCAGCACTGGAAGAAACATTAAAAGATGCTAAATTAGATTACAGTCTATTACCTGGTGAAGGTGCATTTTATGGGCCAAAAATTGAATTTCAATTAAAAGACTGTATTGGTCGTGTTTGGCAATGTGGAACTATCCAGCTAGACTTTTCCATGACGCAAGCGGAAAGATTAAATGCGGTTTATATTGGTAGTGATAATGAAAAGCATCATCCAGTTATGATACACAGAGCGATTTTAGGTTCCTTAGAAAGATTTGTAGGGATTTTAGTAGAACATTACGAAGGTAAGTTCCCTACTTGGTTAGCTCCAACGCAAATAGTTTTGGCGTCGATTGCTGGTGTACATAATGAATTTGTGCAACAATTTGCAAAAAAATTGAAAAAAAGTGGATTTAGAGTAGAATCAGACTTGAGAAATGAGAAGGTAGGGTTTAAAATTCGTGAGCATACTTTACAGCGAGTTCCATATATTCTTGTTATCGGTGATCAAGAAATAGAAAATGGCACGGTAAATGTACGAGCTAGGGGTGGGGTAAACCTTGGCAGTATGAATTTTGAAGATTTATCAAGATTATTATTAAATGATGTTTCTAAATTAGGTAGAGTAGTTACCCAAGTCCCCGTTTAGAAAGTAGGCAAGGGATAGCATTATATATCCAAGTTATAAACACAAATTTGGTTAGCTAGTTGATTTTTAAATTACCTAATTCCTGTGTAGAATTAGAAAAAATATAAAGAGGTATTTACTATCGCAGTTAGAAGAGGACATGGGAGGCCACAACAACCAGAGGCACCTAAAGATCGTATTAATCAGGCTATAACAGCTAAAGAAGTTCGTTTAATTGATGCTGAGGGTGAGCAAAGAGGTGTAGTTTCTACAACCGAGGCTGTTAATTTAGCGAAAGAATCAGCATTAGACTTGGTTGAAATATCAGCAAAATCCAACCCACCTGTATGCAGAATTATGGATTATGGCAAGTTTATTTACCAAAAACAGAAAAAAGCTCATGAGGCTAAAAAGAAACAAAAACAGGTGCAGGTTAAAGAAGTAAAGTTTAGACCTGGAACTGACATTGGTGACTACAATGTAAAATTAAAAAATGTAATTAAGTTTTTAGAAAATGGTGATAGAGTGAAGGTCACTATTTGGTTTAAAGGACGCGAGATTACGCATAAAGAATTAGGCATGGATATGCTTAATAGAATTCGCGATGATTTAACTGAATTAGCCAATGTTGAACAAATGCCAAAAATGGAAGGGCGTTCATTACAGATGATGATTGCTCCTATTAAGAAACAATAGCTAGGTTAGGTTTTAAGCCTTTCTCTGGTGCAGCCCATTCAGTGCTGTTTATTGTAAAACTGCTCTAATAATTTAGAGTTTATTTTAAAACTGATAGCCCTCTAATAAAATTAGCTGGCTAGAAACATGGAGTTTTAGCATGCCTAAAATGAAAACAAATAAAAGCGCTGCCAAGCGTTTTAGAAAGACTGGTTCAGGTCGTTTTAAGTGTAAACAATCGCACCTTCAACATATCTTGACTAAAAAGACTACTAAGCGTAAGCGCCAAT
>DBOE01000032.1:0-9711 GCA_002299585.1 Hydrogenovibrio sp. UBA654
CTTTATTGTCCACTGTAGCTGGTGTCAGGTGACAATGACAACCTAATCTCTTTTCTACTATACTCTTCTAAGAATATGGCACGTAAACCACGCATAGAACTGGCAGGAGAGCCTGTAAATAATTCTGTGTAAACGCCCATAATTTTAAATACTTTTAAAAAGGAAAAATTATGAGCAATTTAGACCACAACAAACTACAAGTAATGGCAAATGAACTAGCCAAAACCGTCAAAACGTAAGAAGACTTATCCAACCTATCTTCCATGCTAGTAAAAATGACAGTAGAGGCAGCTCTCGGTGTGGAAATGGAAGAACTCCTTGGTTATTAAGTGCCTCCTTAAGATAATAGTTACCCATGTGTTACATTCTGCTCAAATGTGTTGCACTTTCAAGTTGCATCTAAGCACTTTAACTTTGCAGAAAAGCGGACATTTCTACTTTGGGTTGACACATTATTTAGCTTTAAAGCAGTAGCTAATTTTTTTTTTAAGAATAAAAAACTATTTTAAATTCAGTGTAACCGCAGCTTTTATAGCCTTAGTTAATTTATCTAATTCTTCTGGTTTTATATTATATGCAGGTAAGCTATAAACAAGCTTGCCAAAGGGTCTAATCCATACGCCATTTTCTAGAGCGGTTTGTTGGATTTTATTGCCTAAATTGTCTTGCTCTAGTTCTATTGCCACAATTGCTCCGAGCACTCTTACCTCTTTTATTCCGGTTAATTTTTTTAGTGGCATTATCTCTTTAATAAAATGTTTTTCTATTCGTTTAATGTTTTCTTGCCAATTTGAATTGAGTAGAACCTTTATATTGGCAATGGCAGCACTGCATGCCAGTGGGTTTGCCATATAGGTAGGACCATGAGCTAAAATACCTGGATTTCCATTGCAGATAGTTTGGCTAATTTTTGCAGTGGAGAGGGTCGCCGCTAAGGATATATGTCCACCAGTTAGGGTTTTGCCGAGGGTCATTATGTCGGGGGTGATATCTGCCCACTCACAGGCGAATAACTTGCCTGTACGCCCAAACGCTGTAGCGATTTCGTCAACTATTAGTAATATATTAAATTCATCACACAGTTCCCTCACTTGTTTTAAGTAGTCTGGGCGATATATTCGCATACCTCCAGCACCTTGTACTATTGGTTCTATTATCATTGCGGCAAGGTTGGCTTGTTCATTTTCTAAAATATTTCTTAGTGCATTTATGTCTTGATTGTTTGAGTCTATAGCAAAGCCCATTTGTGGTGCGGGGGCAAAGTAATGTTTGGTTAGAACTTCATTAAATGATTGGTGCATACCATTTTCTGGGTCGCAGACTGCCATGGTGGCAAAGGTGTCGCCGTGATAGCCATTTTTTACGGTAATCAGTTTATTTTTGTGGGGTTGTTGTTGGCTTATCCAGTATTGTAAAGCCATTTTAATTGCTACTTCTACTGCAACCGAACCAGAGTCTACAAAAAATATTTTGTCTAGGGGGGGGGGGGTTAGCTCAATTATTTTTTGGGCTAGCTCTATTGCTGGTTGATGGGTTAGTCCTCCAAACATAATGTGTGGCATGGTGTCTAGTTGTTGGTGCATGGCTTTTACTATTTCTGGCTGGTTGTAGCCATGAATAGCTGACCACCAAGAGGACATGCCGTCAATTAGTTCGCTATCATCGGCAAGGGTAATGATAGAACCTTGAGTTTTTTTTACGCCAATTGCAGGAATCTCCGAAGGTATTTTTGAGTATGGATGCCATATATGGTTTTGATCAAAAGTGAGGTCAGTATCCCAGTGGTTCATAAAAATTTTATATGGCTTTAATATAAAGTTTAAAGCCTAGTTTTTCAAATTGTTTTGCTTCTGCTTCTAGGTCTTCGCAAGTTAGTGGGTGGCTGTCTAGCCATTGTTGGTTAAAAAATAGAGTAAATGTTTGTTTATCGGTTTTTAGGTGGAGATCAATGTTGTTGTTTTTTCTATTTCTGTGTAATAACACTGCTATTCTTAATATGAGAGTTAAGGTTATTAATTTTATTTGTTGTTTTTTACTAAAATGTTCAAAAGCAAGGTTATTAAATTTTCCTTGATGATTTTGTACTATAGTTGCAAGTATTTGTTGTTCTTGCTGCGAAAATCCAGCTAATTCAGAGTTTTTTACTAGGTAAGCTGAATGCTGTCGATAGCGTTTATAACTTAAAGACATACCTACTTCATGTAACTTTGCTGCCCAAGATAACAGTTGTGATAGAGGCAGGTGTTGATCCTTTAATTTTTCTGTTTTTTTAAAGTCATCTAAAAGATTTTTAGCTGTTGTGGCAATTTTTGCTGCATGTTTATCATCTGCTCTAAGTTTAGTTTGTAATGCTGTTACACTGGATTCTCTAACATCTTTTTGGTTTAGCCTACCAAGATTGTCATAGATTAAACCTTCGCGTAGGGCATGGTCAGATACTAACATTTTGGATATTTTTAGTTCTTGAAAGGCTGCGATTAAAATAATTAAACCTCCTATAAATACTGGAATTCTTTCTTCTTTTAAGGCTTTTAATCCTTGGTTAATCGCTTTTTCAATAGATCCAGCTTTAATTAATGTTTTTTGTATGTTTAACATTCCGTCAAGAGTTATTTCGCCATTGGTAATATTATTTTCTTTTAACATATTACCAATAGACTTAATTGAACCAGAAGCTCCTATAGCATCATCCCAGTTTTTTTTTATTAATTTGTAGGAGTGTGGTTTAAGAATTCTTCGGCAATAATTTGTCGCCTTGGTTAAAGAACTATTGCTTATCTCACAACCTTCGAAAAATAATTGACTTATACTAACACAGCCCATTTCGGTAGAACTAAGGTGTTTGTGTTTAAAGTCTTTACCAATTATGAATTCAGTACTACCTCCACCAATATCTATAATTAGATGTTGTTTATGATTGTTAGGTAAGCCATGGCTAACACCTAAAAAGATTAACCTAGCCTCTTCTTCACCGCTAATGACATCAATGTCATGACCTAAATGCTCTTGAGCTTGAGCTAAAAAATCATGACTATTCTTTGCATTACGCAAAGTATTAGTGCCAACCGCTCTAACTTGGCTACTAGGGATGTTGTTTAACAGTTGTCCAAATTTAGCTAGGCATTCAATACCAGAAGTAAATGCTTTTTCGGTTAAATAACCATTTTTATCTAGCCCTGAACGCAAACGAATCATTTCTTTATGACTATCAATTACTTGTGTGCTTTGTTCTTGTTTACGAATAATAATTAGATGGAAGCTGTTTGAGCCTAAGTCAATAGCTGCATAAAGACTCTTGTCAGCCTCTAGGTTGTAGTGTTTGTTGGTGGTTTTATTTAGCATATTTAGAGTACCTTTTAATTAGCCATTTTTGAGCAGAAAAAGTTTTTTGATTGAGTTTTTTCTTTTGAATATAACTACCATCAGCTTGTAGTTGCCATGCTTGTTCATTATCTTTTAAATAAATTTCTAAACCTTCTTTAAGTATTTGCTGAAAATTATCTTGGTCTAGAATAGGGAAACAAACTTCAACTCTTGAGTTTAAGTTTCTCCTCATCCAATCAGCACTTGAGCAATAAAGCTCCGCAGAGCCTGTGCTATTTTCAAAATAATAAACTCTATGGTGTTCTAAAAATCTACCAACAATACTGGTAACTATAATGTTTTCAGAGAGTTTTTTTACTCCTGGTCTAAGGCTACAAATACCTCTAACAATTAAATCTATTTTTACTCCTGCTTGAGAGGCTTTGTATAGGGCATCAATAATGGTTTTTTCTTCTAGCCCATTAAGCTTTGCCATAATTTTTGCTGGGAGACCTTTTTTTGCGTTATCGGTCTCTCTAGTTATTTTTTCTATCATTGCAGACTTTAGCGTGAATGGGGACTGTAGTAATAAGTTTAAATCTTTTGTATCCCCTAAACTAGTTAGCTGTTGGAAAATTTTGCTTACATCCTCAGTTATTGAATTATTTGTGGTAAATAGCCCAAAATCTGTATAAAAACTGCTAGTAATATGATGGTAGTTTCCTGTTCCTAAGTGTGCATATTTTATGAGTTGGTTATTTTCGCGACGAACTATCAAAATCATTTTTGCATGAGTTTTATAGCCAACTACTCCATAGACTACGTTTACTCCCGCATCTTGCAAAAGGTTGGCCTGAGTGATGTTGTTATCTTCATCAAATCTAGCTCTTAACTCAACTACTGCGGTAACTTCTTTGCCATTTATAGCGGCTTTTTTTAGAGCATCTATAATAGCAGATTTTTCACCAGTGCGATATAAGGTGATTCTTATGGCTAAAACATTAGGGTCTTCAGCGGCTGCCTTAATAAAACTAATGACTGTAGAGAATGAATCGTATGGCAAGTGCAAAAGTAGATCTTTTTGAGAGATTATTTCAAAAAGTTGCTTTGGTTCTTTTTTTTGAACTAAGAGTTTAAATGCTTGTTGAGAATTTTTAGTTCCTTTAAGGATTTTTGCCGAAAATGGGCTAAATAATAAATCAGGACGATTTGCTAAATCAGGCACTGAATTAAGACGAGTTAAATTTACAGGGCCATTTACCTTGTATAGTTGTTCTTGACTCATATCAAACTGGTCAAGCAGAAATTGGTACATGTGCTTAGGGCACTGTTCGGATACTTCTAAACGAATGGCTCCACCATAACCTCTGTTTGAAAGCTCACCTTGTAAGGCGGTTTTAATATCAAGTACTTCTTCTTCATCAATAAACAGATTAGTATTTCTAGTTAGTTTAAATTGATGACATCCTGTTACGGTCATTCCTGGGAAGAGACTAGAAACATTAGAGTGTAAAATAGAGGATAAAAATACAAAATCATTTTTACCATCAGTAGCTTCTGGTGGTAGCTTGATTATTCTTGGTAATGAACGAGGAACTTGTACTATTGCTAAACCATTAGAACGACCAAAAGCATCTTTTCCTTCTAAAGAAACAATAAAGTTTAAACTTTTATTAAGTAAGCGTGGAAAAGGGTGTGATGGATCAAGACCCATTGGGCTTAAAACAAGTTGTAAAGAATCTAAAAAAATTTTTCTAATCCATTCTTTGTGCTTTTCTGTCCAGTGGTTACGCCTTAAAAATCTAATGCCTTCTTGTTCCAAAGCAGGTATCAAGATATGGTTGAGAGTAGAGTATTGATCTTTAACTATTTTATGAACCTGTTCAGATAGCATAATTATTGTATCTTTAGCGAATAATCCATCGGGCTTAGTTACAGCGGTTGAGTCTTCTGACATTTCGTGCAGGGTAGCCATCTTTACTTCAAAGAATTCATCAAGGTTACTACTAGATATACAAAGATATTTTAAGCGCTCAAGAAGAGGTATTTCAGGGTTTTTAGCAACTTCTAAAACTCGTTTATTAAATTCTAATAGGCTAGATTCTTTATTAATATAAGGAGGAAAATGCTGTTCTTTAATTGTCATATTTTAGTCTCGATTGTCATTTTTTATTTTTTTACAGTCACATTCAGGAACAAAATCAACCCCACCTTCATTTGCTGGGTGGCATTTTAAAATCCTTTTTATTGCTAACCATGAGCCACAAAAAATCCCATGCAATTCAATGGCTTCAATTATATAGTTAGAACAAGTTGGATAAAACCTGCATCTAGGGCCAATTATAGGGCTAATAAATAGTTGATAAAGTTTTATAGGCAAAATAAGCAACCATTTAAGTGGATTGTGGTTTAAATTCATTATTTTTATTAATTGTTAGGTTAGAATATATTCTATTATTAAAAGGAGAATAGGTGTGAGTTCTATCTTAATTAAACAAGCTAAAATCGTAAATGAAGGAAAAATATCTACTGGTGATGTACTTATTAAAAGTGGCAAAATTGATAAAATAGGCATTCAATTGTCAGAGGAAGTGGATAGAGTGATTGATGCAAAAGGACTTTATCTTTTGCCAGGCTTAATTGATGATCAAGTTCACTTTAGAGAGCCAGGCTTGACTAATAAAGGAACAATAGCCACAGAGTCTAAGGCGGCAGTTGCAGGAGGTATAACTTCTTTTATGGAGATGCCAAATGTAAAGCCTGCCACTACTTCGATTAAAATTTTAGAAAATAAATATGAACTAGCATCAAAAGTTTCTTGGGCAAATTTTTCTTTTTATTTAGGAGCCACTAATGATAATTTAGAAGAAGTAAAGGCCCTAGATCCTAATAAAAATTGTGGAGTTAAAATATTTATGGGTGCTTCAACAGGAAATATGTTGGTTAATAATGAAAAAATATTAGCCGATATTTTTACCCATAGCCCAACTCTAATTACTACTCATTGTGAAGATACCCCAATGATAGTAGAAGCAGAAAAAAAATACAGGCAAGAATATGGAGAGGATGTACCTATGTCTTCTCATCCTGAGATTAGAAGCAGACAAGCCTGCTATAAATCTTCCTCTTTTGCCGTAAACTTAGCTAAAAAAACAGGAGCTAATTTACATGTTTTACATATTACAACAGCTGAAGAAATGGCTTTGTTTGATGCAGATAAGTCGTTAGAAGAGAAGAAAATAACCGCAGAAGCCTGCGTGCATCACCTTTGGTTTAGCGAAGAGGATTATGCCAGCAAAGACACCTTAATTAAATGTAATCCAGCAATTAAAAAAAAATCAGATCGTGCTGCGATAAGAAAAGCGGTAAATAAAGGGCAAATAGATATTATTGCCACCGACCATGCTCCGCATACTTGGCAAGAAAAGCGAAATAAATATTTTTCTGCTCCAGCAGGTTTACCCTTGGTGCAAAGATCTTTATTAGCTTTACTAGACATGGTGCATGAGGGGGTATTTGATTTAGAGACTGTGGTACAAAAAACCTCCCACAATGTAGCAATTCGCTATCAAATACCTGATAGAGGTTATATTAGAGAAGGCTATTTTGCAGATTTAGTTTTAGTGGATATGGAGCAAACTTATACCGATAATAAAGACGATATTTTGTATAAATGTGGTTGGTCACCTTGGGAGGGGCATACTTTTAAAAGTACTATTAAAAGTACTATTATTAATGGCTATTTAGTTTATCATAATAAACAGTTCTCAGCCTTTAAGCCAGGAGTTAGATTGGCTTTTAATCGCAATTAAATGGTTTGTAGTATCTAGTTTTTTGTAAGAAGAGGAGGAAAAATGTCAGAGGTTTTTATTAGTAGGCAACCTGTTTTAGATAAAAAAATGCAGGTTTTTGCTTATGCACTAGAGTTTAATCAGGGCTTGCACCCTAGCAGTAGTCATATTGAGGCAACGACTGAATTAATTACTAGTACACAAAAAGAAATTGGTTTTAAGTCTATTGTCGGTGAAAATTTAGCAATAACTTCGCTCCCTAAAGACTTGATAAGTCTAGAAACGGTTGAATATCTAGATTTATCACCAGGTATAATGATTGAAGTTTCTAATGATATTGTAACAGATAGTAAAGTTTTAAAGTCATTAAAAGAACTAAAACTAAAGGGATACTCTATTGTTTTAGCTGATTTTAGTGATGATGAGTCTAGTATTAAATTAGTTAGTATTAGTGATTTTGTTAAAATTAATAATGAAGCCTATAGCGATACTAAATTAAAAAAAATGGTTACATACCTGCATGAAAAAGGGCTTAAAGTAATTGCGGGAAAAGTTGAAACTGAAGATATGTTTAATTATTTAAAAGCAATCGGTTTTGATTACTTTAAAGGATATTTTTTTACTAATCCAGTAATAATTAATGGTAAAAAACTATCAGGGAATAAACTTACTCTTTTACAATTAATGGCAAAGATTAATAATCCTAAAACGGACTTTTATGAGCTAACACAAATTCTTAGTCAAGATGTGGCGTTAAGTCATAAATTGTTAATTGCAATTAATCATCCAGTAACAATGATTCCAATTAGAGTTAAAGATATTAAGGATGCTTTACTATATATGGGCTTAAAAAGGCTTAAGTTTTGGATAAATATGCTGCTATTGGGGAAAGTTGATGATGTGCCTAAAGAGTTAATGATTAATTCTTTAATTAGAGCTAAATTTTGTGAACAAATTGCCGAAAAACTTGGTAAAAAAGTTGATAAAGATAGTTATTTTTTAGTTGGTTTATTTTCTTCTCTTAGTGCTTTTTTTAAAACCCCAATTAAACAAATAGTTGCTGAAATGCCTTTAGATAAAGACATTTTGGCCGCTCTAATTTATAAAGAAGGAGTTATGGGGGACGCTTTAAATTGTTTGGCTCAAATAGAAAGCACCTCTACTCAATATATAAGTTTTGATATACAAGGATTAGGTATGAGCGAGATAGCTGGTATATATTTATCATCTACGGCATGGGCTCAAAGAACGATTACTACATAATTTCATATAATCTATAAGTTTTAAGGAAAAATTATGAGCATGCAATCAACAAATCCAGCTACAGGGAAAATAATAGCAGAGTTTGAAACTTGGGATAATGATGTTTTACAGGATATAATCGCCCAAGTTGGGTATGGATTTAATGACTGGGCAAAGTTAACTTCCCTTGAACAAAGGTGTATGCTTTTAAGAACAATGGCAGTAGTGTTAAGGGATGATAAAGATTCTCTTAGTGAACTTATTACCTTAGAGATGGGTAAGCTATATTATGAAGCCCAAGCAGAAATTGAAAAATGTGCTTTACTTTGTGATTATTATGCAGAGCATAGCTCTAGCCAACTAGCGGATGAGGAGGTTCAATCCACAGCATCGAAAAGTTTTGTTTCTTACCAGCCATTAGGGGTTGTTCTTGGAGTAATGCCTTGGAATTTTCCCTTTTGGCAAGTATTTAGGTTTGCTGTGCCTACTCTTACCGCTGGTAATCTTGTGGTAGTAAAACATGCTTCAAATGTTCCACAATGTGCCTTAGCTATTGCTGAAGTATTTCGTAAATCTGGCTTTCCTGAAGAATGTTATAGTGCATTAATGATTAGTGCATCTCAAGTGGAATCAGTTATAAGAAACCCTGTTATAAAAGCAGTTAGCCTTACAGGTAGTGAAGCTGCAGGTAGAAATGTAGCGTCTATTGCAGGCTCTGAGCTAAAAAAGTTGGTATTAGAGCTGGGTGGTTCGGATGCCTTTATAGTTTTAGATAATGCAAATATTGATTTAGTAGTTGCTGGAGCTGTACAGGGTCGCTTTTTAAATATGGGACAAAGTTGTATAGCTTCAAAACGCTTTATCATTGATGCCCATCTAGTTGATAAATTTATTGCAAAATTTAAACAAGCAATAGCAGATACATTTATTGCTGGTGACCCAATGGATGAAACAACCACCATGGCACCTATGGCAAGACAAGATTTATTAGACGAGTTGCATCAACAAGTTCAGCAATCAGTGAAATTGGGAGCGACAGTTATTACAGGAGGCTATCAATTAGATCGAGAAGGTTGTTATTATGCTCCAACAATATTGAGTGATGTAACTAGCAATATGCCTGCTTTTAGTGAGGAATTTTTTGGTCCTGTAGCAATTATCTTAAAAGCTACTGAACCAACACATGCTTTAGGTTTGGCAAATGCCACTGATTTTGGTTTATCTGGGTCTATTTGGGGTGATGATATAGCTACTGCAGAAACTATGGCAAGGGGCATGGAATCAGGGGCAACTTTTATCAATAGTTTTAGTTTTTCAGACCCTAGATTGCCTTTTGGTGGTATAAAGAATTCTGGTTATGGTAGAGAGCTTTCTG
>DBOE01000032.1:10081-10912 GCA_002299585.1 Hydrogenovibrio sp. UBA654
ACTAATATTAAAACTATATGGATTAAATAATGAATTTATTGCTAAAAACCTTAATAGATTTAAAAGAACCAGCAATTTTAATTAGACTATTCATCCCCTTTGCAGCTGGTTTAATAGTAGTCTCCTTACTAGGTTATGGATTGTTTGGCATTTTTCTTACTAGTGATTTTATAACGCAAAATCCTATGGTGCAGAACTTTAATCATTGGGAGCAACAAGCAGAAAACTCTATAGGAGCAATTCCAATTGTTGGTGGTATAATCTTATGGTTTTTAGGCTTTATTGTTGCGGTTATAGCAGGAATACTTGGCATAATATTAGGCAGTTATCTCATATTATTATTTGCAATGATAATTACAGGCTTTCTAACCGAAACTATAATAAAGGCAGTGCATGATAAACACTACCTACATATAGAATATACAGGTCATGGCTCAACAGCAGGCACAATATGGAAAATAGTTAAATTTGGGTTATTAATTCTGCTGTTATTTATCATAACTTTACCGCTACTATTTATCCCTCTTATCAATGTAGTCTGGTTTTGGTTATTAGGTTTTTTATTTTTTAGATATTCTATAGTATTAGATGTTGGTCAGGTAATTTTACCTGAAGCTTTATTTAATAAACTAAGAGGGTTAACTAATTGGCAACCAACTTCTGCATTAGCTATATTACTTTTGTTAAGTATGTTTCCTATTATTAGTTTTTTTGCTCCTGTATTAGCCGTTATAGCTTTATCTCATTATTATTTTGATCAATTATCCCTAAAGCCTACTATTAATCCTAAACATGAAGCCCTAAGGAGTCTATGATACTTAATCAGAGGCT
>DBOE01000032.1:11262-16264 GCA_002299585.1 Hydrogenovibrio sp. UBA654
TAGTTGCATGATGATGTTTTCCATTGTTTTAGTTGTTAAGTGCCTCCTTAAGTAATAAAATTTGATAGAGGTTTAAATACAAAGTTATTCCGCTAGATTTGTAAATGATTTAACCCAATTAGTAAGTGAATGCCAAGTTTGTTCACTAATGTTTTTTGTATTCTCCCACACACTATAAACCATTTCAGGAGCAGTTTTTTTTACTGAAATCAGGATTTTATTTGAGGTTTTTTTGGCATCTGCAAGGCATTGAGAATAATCAAACTGATGGTTGGCATTAAATAAAATATTACCATCTTCATTGAGTTCTTTTTTGTCTTCACAATAGTCATAAACTTCAAGAGCGGCTACGGTTATTACAACACCAGCGGTTCCTATGGTTGCAGCAGTAACCGCTGCGGATGCTATTTTTTTGCTTGAACGGCTTATGAATTTCTTTGAGGCATTAAGCTTTTTGCTTTTATGGCGTTTTTTTACCTTGTCAATTATTTGTTTTGATGCTTGAAGATTATGAATAGATTCAATAGAAGTATAAGCTAAGCCAAAAACCCCTAAAATACTTTTTAAAAAGATGGAAGCTACTAAGCTAATAACAATGAGTGTTGCTGTTATAGATGTAAAAATAACTTTAAACATAAAAGTTCCCACATTGTTATTTACCTGTCTTTGGAGTTTAGAGCAATTAACTGAAAAGTGCAAATTTGCCAACGTAAAATTTATATAACTTTCTTTTTAGCCTTGTTTGCGAGTTTTTTCTTGTGTGGTTTCTTTTTTTGTTTATTCACTTTGGTTATTTTGGATTTTGCTTCTAATCCTAATATTTTGGCAACTGGCAATTTGTTTTGCAGATGGTATTCTATTCTGTGTAAGTGTTCTATATCGTGTGCTTCTATTAGGCTGTAAGCAATTCCTACTTGCTGACCTCTGCCTGTTCTACCTATTCGATGAATATAGGTATCACCACGATGGGGCATGTCAAAGTTTATTACATGAGTGATCTTTAGCATGTCCAAACCACGGGAGGCTACATCAGTTGCTACTAGGGTTTTTACTTTACCTGAAGTAAATTTTTTAGTTCTTTCCATGCGTTTAGCCTGTATCATATCGCCGTGGAGGGCAGTACTAGATATTTTTTGTTCTTGTAGCCAAGCGTCTAGTTCAATGGTTCGTTCTTTTTTATTGCAAAAAACTATAGCACTTTGGCAACTTTGGTCGTTAATAAGAGTCTTTAATAGTTGTTGTTTGTGTTGTTTATTGTCGGCGAAGTAGATTTGTTGTTGTACTTGAACTGATTGTTTGTTTGGAGCATCAATTTGTACTATGGCTGGGTCCTCAAGGATTTCTGTGGCAAATTTTTCTACACCACTACCAGCTAAGGTTGCAGAAAAGCATGATGCTTGAAAATCGTTGGGAATTGCTTTTAAAAGAGCATTAACATCTGGGCCTTGCCCCATATCAAGCATACGATCTGCTTCATCAATAATTAACATTTCTATATTTGATAAATCAATAAACTCTTTGCCCATAAGATTTAATAGTCGCCCTGGAGTAGCAACGAGAATATCTATAGGTGTTTGTAATTTTTCTAATTGTTTGTCGCTAGCAAAACCGCCAGTTATTATTTGGATTTTACATTGACAGTAGTTAGCTAATTGCTTAGCTACTTTATGAGTTTGAAAAGCTAGCTCACGAGTAGGAGCTAGTATTAAAACTCTTGGGGTACTACTGTGCTTTGGTTCGTCTAATAAAAATTGTAAAGCAGGCAAAACAAAAGCGGCAGTTTTTCCTGTACCAGTAGCAGCTCCTGCTAGCACATCTCTTTTCATTAACATCCAAGGAATTACTTCCGCTTGTATTGGAGTTGGTTTGTTAAAATGTTGCTCAGTTATTGCTGATAGTATTTTTGGGTCCAGGTCTAGGTCTTCAAAAGTCATATGGTTGGTTGATTTAGTTTTTATTAATTATATTGTAGCAAGGAATATAGTTATCGGCACCTAATTTCATGCGTTTTTGTTTAGCGAATGATTTTAGTAGTTGGTCTATGTTTCGCATTATTTCTGGGTCGCCGTTTATTTGAAAAACACCCTGTGTTTTTATTTGAGCTATAGTGTTTGCTTTTACATTACCAGCGACTATAGCAGAAAAGATTTTCCTTAGATTGCTAGCTAGCTGATAGCTTGGTAAATCTTTACTAATTTTAAGTTTTGACACATCTTTATGGATAGGAGTAAAAGGTTGTTGTAGTTCAAAAGGTATATATAGGTTCCAGTTAAAATAATAGGCATCTTTTGACTTTTTTCTAAATTCTCTCACTTCTGTAACCCCTCGTTTTATTTGTTTTGCAACTAATTCTGGATCGTTTATGATTAATTGTAGTTTTTTAGTAGCTTCTTTGCCTAGAGTAATATTTATAAAAGCTAAAACAGCCTCAAAGTAATCTTTACTATTTTTTGGAGCCGTTAAAATAATAGTCAAAGGTATATCTTTATTTTTTGGATGTAACATCATGCTTAAAACATAAAGGATTTCCTCCATCGTGCCTGCTCCGCCAGGAAATACTACTATTCCATGGGCTAATCGCACAAAAGACTCTAGCCTTTTTTCTATATCAGGTAGGATTGAAAGTTCTGAAACTATGGCATTTGGAGCTTCAGAGGCGATGATTTCTGGCTCTGTTAATCCAATAAATCTCGGTCTATAAGAGCGTTGTTTTCCATGACCTAAAGCAGCCCCCTTCATAGGTCCTTTCATTGCACCAGGGCCACAACCTGTGCAAATGTCAAATAATCTAAGACCTAGTTCATAGCCAACTTGTTTAGTGTATTTATATTCAGTGAGAGAGATTGAATGTCCCCCCCAACAAACTATTAAATTTGGGTCTTGGTTAGTTTGCATTAGATTGGAGTTACGGCAAAGGTGAAAAACTGCGTTAGTAATACCGTGGCTTGTTGTTAGGTTAAATTCAGGGCTATCAAGTATTTCATTTTTAGCATAGAGTAGGTCGCGTAATACTGAAGAGAGATGTTCTTGCAAGCCGACGATCATTTGAGTATCTACAAAGGCATTTTGTGGAGGATTATCAATTTCTAATTGAATGCCTCGACCTTTAACCTGCACTTTTATTTGAAAATTTTTATATTTTTTTAATAAATTAAAACTATCATCTTCTTTAGAACCTGTGTTTAATACAGCCAAAGAACATTGCCTAAAGAGTTCATTTAAACCTTCATTTGATCTATCACAAAGCTGGTGTGCTTCACGGTAGGATAAAATTTGCATTACCCCAACAGGACAAATAATTACTTTTTTATTATTTATATTCATATAATATTACTTTATTGTCTTAGGTTTAATTTATGCAATCAGGGTACAAATTAGAAGATATTTTTTTAGCAATCTTATTGTTAATCGCACTAGTTGGTCTATTATGGTTGTTTTCTCCATTTTTAGAAGTTTTATTATTTGCAATGATTTTAGCTACTGCTACTTATAAGCTATATGAAATTGTTTTAATAAGGGTAAAAGGTTCAGAAACAATGGCAGCTATGTTAACTAGCTTTGCTATGTTTTTAACAATGATAGGGCCAGTTACATATTTGATTTTAGAAGTTAGTTTACAAGCAGGAAGAGTGTATAGTGATGTTACATCATGGTTATCCTCACAGACCCCAGATTCTTTTAGGGATTTCAGTCAACAGATAATCCAATTATTTCCTATTCCTAAAAAAACACAAGAAGAACTATTTATAAAGTTACAAGAAAATTCTAATAATATAATAGAGTTTACTCAAGATGGTATTGTGCTTTTATCAGAAGGTATTTATGGCAATACAGCTTCTTTTTTAACTTTTATGTTTTTAGCATTATTTGCTTTATATTTTTTTTATAGAGACGGTAAAAAAATAGTTAATTATTTAATCTTTCTTTCACCATTAGATAACTTTTATGACAGAATGATTGTGACTCGTTTTGCTAATTTATCAACAATTTTGCTTGTATCAATTTTAAGTATAGCTTTATTACAAGGATTAAGCTTTGCAATATTATCTTGGTTTTTAGGTTTGCCAGGGTTGTTTTTAGGGATGGCAATCGCAGTAACCTCTTTTATGCCATTTATTGGTTCGGCTTTAGTTTGGTTGCCTGTTAGTGCTTTTTTTGCTTTACATGGTGATTACATTAGTGCGGGGATAGTTGCTTTTTTAGGAGCAGTTATTAATGGTTTTGTGATAGATAACATTATACGACCAATTTTAATTAACAAAATATCGGATAAACTTAATGGAGCAAAAGAAGATTTAGTAGTAACAAATCATACTTTAATAACTGTACTTGCTACTTTTGCAGGCTTAATTCATTTTGGGATTATGGGTTTATTTTTTGGTCCGGTAATTGCCGCAATTGCGATAACTATCTTTGATGTTTATTCTTTAAAAAATTCTAATATTTTAGATAAAAGTTAATTATTATTAGGCGAAGATCTACTAAAAATACAGCTAATTTAGCCTATTTTTTGGTTGTATAGACTCCTAAAATTAATTCTGTAAATCCCCTATGAAAATCATAATAGTGGATATTTAAACATTTAATGGGATAACCTTTGTTATTTTGAAATAAAAGGAATATAATCGGGTCTAGTAGTTTAAGGAGGCTCTGAATAAGTAGGGTTAGAATTAGACTGAGAAAATAGCGGCTCTTTTTGCTAGTATAAAATAATCATACCTATTCAGAGACCCCTTAAGGCAGATTAAAATTTAACCCAAAAATGGAGATATACCAATGAAGATACTTTTAAATAAAATGCTTTTAGCAACTGTTGGAGCTTTATTAGCTCTTTCAGTAAGTACTAGCACTATGGCTGGCGAGAACCTATTTGGTTTTACTAAAACAGGAGCTGTTGATCAACAAGTAGTTGTGATGTCTGATGGTAAATGTGGGGAAGGAAAATGTGGTAGTTCTAAAGATGGCAGCAAGAAAATGGAAGGAAAATGCGGCGGTTCTAAAG
>DBOE01000032.1:16665-16803 GCA_002299585.1 Hydrogenovibrio sp. UBA654
CTGGCAAAAAAATGGAAGGAAAGTGTGGAGGTAAATGATTTACGGTAAATAGACGCTTATTCAGCTTCTCCTTAAGCAAGACACTGAATAGCCGCGATTAGAGTTTTACGGAAGTAGTCGTGCATTTTAGCCAGTAAA
>DBOE01000032.1:17079-18117 GCA_002299585.1 Hydrogenovibrio sp. UBA654
TATTGCGTCGAATTTAACGGAAGTTGCCGTGCATTTTAGCCAGTAAAAAATAATTGGCGGTTGTTCGGTGTCTCTGTAATTAAACTAAAAATAAATAAGGGCGTAAGCCCTTTTTTTTGGAGAAGAATATGAAAAATATATTGATTAAAGTTCAGTTACTAATCAATAAGGCAGCTGGTTTTTGTTTTATTGCCCCTTTAGCTTTACGATTATATCTAGTGCCTGTGTTTTGGGTAGCAGGTATGAATAAAATTAATAATTTTGATGATATAGTAAATTGGTTTGGTAATCCTGACTGGGGATTAGGCTTGCCAAATCCTGAAATTATGGCATTTTTAGCTACTATGGCAGAAGTTGGTGGGGCAGTATTTTTATTGTTTGGTTTTGCAACTCGTTGGGCATCTATCCCGTTAATAGTAACAATGGTGGTCGCAATTACTCAGGTACATTGGCAAAATGGTTGGCAATCGGTTCATGATTTAATGTCACCTTGGGCAGCACAAAATGCTGAAGATGCAGTTAGTAGTCTAGATAAGGTAAAAGAGCTTTTAAAAGAACATGGTAATATTTCTTGGTTAACTGATCATGGTAGTTTAGTCATTAGCAATAATGGTATTGAGTGGGCGGTTACTTATTTAATTATGTTGTTAGCTCTGTTTGCATTGGGTGGAGGCAAATATACCAGTGTAGATTACTGGTTAGGTCGTAAGTATATGGCTTGATATTTATTATCCCCATCCCTATTTAGAAAGTTAGCACATCGCACTACTTCTTGTTCACTATTTATTCACCATAAATACCTAGTGAGCAAGAGATTATACTATTTTACCCATTGTCAAAAGCCATAACGACGAAGTTAACGGAAGTTGTCGTGCATTTTAGCTAGTAAAAAATAATTGGCGGTTGTTAAGTGCCTCCTTTAGAATAGTATCTTGCATAGCATCTTAAATTTGGTCGGCAATTTTATCTGGATGACCTTCAGAAACTGATTCCGAAGTAAAGACTGTTGTCTTTGCCATTATGTGTTCCTCTAAATGG
>DBOE01000072.1 GCA_002299585.1 Hydrogenovibrio sp. UBA654
ATGTAGTGCAAGTAAATGAATCAGCGCAGTTACTCCTAGTTGGTTTGGGGTTCGCTAGCCACAAAAATTTAGTTGAAGCAATCATTAATGACCAACCAAAAACATCAAAAATAATAAATTGGCGAGAGACAGCATTAGCCATATTAGAGCGATTAAGACACGAAATAACTATAATTGGTGGCTCACAAAGGCTAGAAGAATTAGAAAAAAAATTAAGCAACCAACTAAAACCGCTAGATGATATTATTAATATTGAGGCGAAACAGCCTGTGTTATCAATAAGTTTTCGGTTAGAAAATCAAATCGTTAGCTTCTTTTCAATCATCTCCGAATTAAGTAATGTACAAGACCCAACCGTTAGCGAGTTTAAAGTAGAGCTTATGTTTCCAGCAGATGAAATGAGCGAAAACTACTATAAAAAGCATTACGCGGGGTAAAAAGTGCCCGCGGGTGTAATTACGATTAAAAGAGATTGAAACAGCCGTTTTAAACGGAGCAAAAGGAATCAAAAAAACCGTGGAAAAGCTTTTATATCAAGTGCCTACTTAATAAGAGGCGAGGCTCCTTAATAATAATCATTGATCTAGATTAAAGTATGGATATTAGGCTAGTTTTTAGTGAAATTGCTTATTTTGAGAGCTTTAGTGGTTGAAAAGTGATGGTTTTATTGGTATTATTAAAGGGTTACAAGAGTATATTTTATGATACTTAATCAGAGGCTAATTTTAAGCGTATAAATGAATAAAATTATTATATATACAGGTTTTACTCTGCTTGGAGCATTGATTATGGGGGTTGCTATGTTTAAAATGGCTCCCTCAATGATGGTACATGAACTAAAAAGTCCATACGGTATAGACAAGACCGTAGAAGTTATTAGTGAAAATGCTAAAAAACAAGGCTGGTCTGTAAAACAAGTTGCGAATATGCAAAAAACTATGAAAAAGAAGTTACAAGAGGACATTCCTGCCACTAGAGTCATAAAGTTAGGTCATGCTAAATATGCTCTCACTTTACTTAAAGAAGACGATACAAGGTTTGTTGCCGCGATGATGCCGCACTCTGTTGCGGTATTTGAAAAAAGTGACGGAAGTACTTATATTTCAACAATGAATATGAGACTGATGGGCAAAATTTTTGGTGGAGAAACTGCGGTAATTATGGGTAAAGTTCAAGATGATGATGATATTATTTTGAAGTTTATGATGGATTAAAAGTTTAGGCTTAAGGCAAGAGTATTGTTGCTAGAGTTTTTTATTTACCAATACAAAAAGAGCTAAAGATTTCTGCTAATAGATCTTCACTGGTAAACTTGCCAGTTATTTTGTCTAGTGCATGTTGAGCTTGTCTTAAGTCTTCGGCAAGTAATTCGCCTGCGGCACATTCTTCTAACTGTTGTTGCCCTGTTTTTACAAAATCTAGGGCAGAGCTTAGAGCATTTAAGTGGCGTTTTCTTGCTATAAAGACTCCCTCTGTGGTTTGTGTAAAACCTATGCTGGTTTTTAAGTGTTCTTTTAAAATATCTAAACCTAGCGGTTGTTTGGCTGATAACCAAATAGCGGTTTCTTGATGCCCACAGATGTTTTCTGTTAGTTGTTTTATTTTAGGTTTAATGCCAACTAAATCTATTTTGTTGTAAATAAGAGTAACAGGAATATGGCTGGGTAGTTTGCTTAGTATGGCTTTGTCTTCATCATCAATATTAGTAACATTTTCGCCAGCTTGTACCATCACTAAAATTTGGTCAGCATCTTTAATCGCATCCCATGCCTTTTGAATCCCTATTTGCTCTACTTCATCGGCAGCCTCCCTTAGCCCTGCGGTATCTAAAATGTGTAAAGGCATGCCATCAATTTGGATTTGTTCTTTAATTATATCTCTAGTGGTGCCAGCAATACTGGTTACTATGGCAGAGTCTTTGCCTGATAGTAGGTTTAATAGGCTAGATTTGCCCGTATTTGGACGACCTAGTATCACTACTGACATTCCCTCAGATAATAGTACTCCTTGCTGAGCTGATTTAAAAGTACGGCTTAACTGCTCTAAAATTGCTTGTAGTTGCTTGGCAACCTTGCCATCATTTAAAAAGTTTATTTCTTCTTCTGGAAAATCTATCGCGGCTTCAACAAATATTCGTAGTTTAATTAGTTGTTCAACTAAGCTATTTATTTGCTTAGAAAACGCGCCCTGCAAAGATTTTAATGCTGATTTGGCAGCCTGTTCAGAAGAGGCATCAATTAAATCGGCAATAGCTTCAGCCTGTGTCAAATCCATTTTATCGTTTAAAAATGCTTGTTTAGAAAATTCACCAGGTTCGGCTAATTTAGCACCTAAAACAATTACTCTGTCTAATAGACATTGCAAAACAATAGATCCACCATGAGCTTGTAGCTCAAGTATATCTTCGCCAGTAAATGAATTTGGATTGGGAAAAAATAAAGCAATACCTTGATCTAAAGTCGAGCCATCTTCAGCCAAAAAGCTTCCATAATAGGCATAGCGTGGGGAAATCTGTTTGCCTAAAATCTGCTTAGTTATATTTTGCACTAAAGGTCCAGATACGCGGATAATCCCGACCCCACCCCTGCCTAGAGGGGTGGTAATTGCAGCTATGGTATCTTGGTTAGACATGGCTTTTAGTTAGTTAAGATAACTTATATTCAGTGGAGTTAAAGTCAGTAATGAACTCTTTTTGTTTATAAAAGGCGATGGTTTTATCCATTTTCTTTTTTGACTTAAAGGTCATTTCTTCTATTTCACCATTAATTTTAAAGCTTAATACAAACAATGATCTGGATCGTTGTTGATTGGTTTGTTGGCCGTGTTTAGCCTGCTCAACAGGTTTATAGCTACTATCGACCGCTAAGGGAATATAGCCTTCTTTGCCCTTATAACAAACGGCTTGCATAGCGTCCATAACAATGTACTCAACCTTGCCGTACATTGGATGGTCTGTGCCTAATTTTTCGTAAGATAAATGCATTTGTTTTCCCAATTATTTTTCTTCGCCAGCTGTAATTTTCTTGGTAATGTACCATTGTTGAGCTACGGATAAGATATTATTTACTACCCAGTATAAAACTAATCCAGCAGGGAAGAACATAAAGAATACCGTGAAAATAAATGGTAGTAGCTTCATTACTTTTTGTTGCATTTCATCCATCATTGCTGAGGGGTTAAGTTTTTGTTGTATCCACATAGAGAAGCCCATAATTACTGGCAAGATGAAGTATGGATCTTTTGCTGATAAATCCTGTATCCATAACATCCACGGAGCTTGACGCATTTCTGCAGAATACAACAAGACCCAGTACAAAGCGATAAACACAGGCATTTGTACCAAAATTGGTAAACAACCTCCCAAAGGATTTATTTTTTCTTCCTTATACAGCTTCATCATTTTTTGTTGGTAAATAGCCTTATCATTGCCATAATTTTCTTTTAACTGCTTTAGTTTTGGTTGAAATTTTTTCAACCTAGCCATCGAGCGATAAGAGGTTTCTGATAACTTATAAAATAATAATTTTATTAATAGTGTAAGTATAATAATCGACCAACCCCAGTTACCTAAAAATGAATGTATTTGGTTAAGAAGCCAAAAAATAGGTTTAGCAATTAAGGTTAAAACACCATAGTCAACCGTTAATTCAAGCCCTGGAGCAACGGCTTCAAGATTATCTTGAATGATTGGACCAATATATAAAGAAGAGCTAAGTGTCGAAGTTTTACCAGCTTTTATGCTGGTTAAAGGCTCAACAACACCTGCAACATATTCCAGATTACCTACAGGTTTAGCGTATAGAGTATTTAAACTAGTTTGATTTGGAATTATAGCGGCTAAAAAGTAATGCTGGATCATTGCCGCCCAGCCACCTTTAGTTTGCTGGGTTACTGGTTGAGTATCTAGGTCATCAAAAGCGTGTTTAATATATTTATTTTCCGCATGACCATCATATAAAACAGGCCCAGTATAGGTATACATCATCGAATTATGATCAGGGTCATAAGTATTACGTTTTAGTTGCGAATACAAACTACCAACCCAGTCTTTATCGGTTAAGTTTTCAACTTTATAATCTACAGTAATTTGATAACTACCTTTTTTGAAAGTATAAGTTTTAGTAACTTTAATGCCGTTTTCTTGCCAAGTCATGGGTACAGAAATACTATCACCATCAAGTACAAAGTTAGTTTGTTCAATGTTATAAATCGTATTATGAGTAGGTGCAGACAGTTCAGAGTTAGGCTGCATTGCAATACCATTTTGGGCAATATACAGTCTTTTGCCAGAATCCCCCATTAATTGGAAGGGCTTAGTGCGATCGTCTGTATCAGCATATTTAAGTAGTCTAATATCACGAATATCGCCACCTTTGGTATCTAACACTATATCTAATACATCGGTGGTTACATTAATTCTTTGTGCTTGTTTAATTTGGTTTTTTGGGGTTGGTACTTCTTCTGTATGTTGTTGTCCTGCAACAGGCACATCACTGGCGTTATCTGGTGCAACAGCTTGATTTGCCATAGGCACAGGGGAAGTTGTTGGATTAAGGCTAGCTTGTTGTTCAGCGGTCTGTAGAGCAGGTAATACTTTAGATTGCTGGAATTGATTCCATTCCATCCAAATCCATAAAAGGGTAAAGGCCATTGCTAGCCACCAAAGAGATCTTGTATTCATTATTTTATTTTCCCACTATTTTTTAGCTTAGAGTTGTTTATTTTTCTAATAAGGTGCTTAAAGCTTTTGGTTAAGGTTGTATTATCTATATTTTGCATATCACGACGTCCTAAAACCACAATATCATAACCGCTTAGCTCTTGTTTATGTTGGCGAAATACTTCTCTAGCTAGTCTTTTTACTCTATTTCGCCATACTGCACGAATTAATTGCTTTTTTGCGATGGTTAAACCAATTCTTGGATAGGTTCTATTGTTTGGGCGAACAATAAAAGTCCAATGATGGTTAGCAAATTTATTTGCTTTAGCAAAAACAAATTTAAAATCTGCGGGGGTTAAGAGGTGAAACTGTTTAGAAAATGTATTGCTAGATAAATCTATAGTATTTTCTAGATGCTCTAGAGCAGAAGGTTCAGAAGAATCGTCTATCGCATCAAGGTTTTGCATTGGTTTTACATTAAGTAACTATTACAAAAGATAAGTAATGTTTATGGAGTTAAACGCTTACGCCCTTTAGCACGGCGAGCCGCGATGATTTTACGACCACTTTTAGTAGCCATACGAGCACGAAAGCCATGAGTACGAGCTCGTTTGATAATGCTAGGTTGAAAAGTACGTTTCATGCCAATAATCCACTTGTATAAAAAGATCGAAGCATTGTAACTAATTAATAGATTAAATACAATTTTAATTATTATCTGTGTTAGCCCAAAGTGGTAATGT
>DBOE01000077.1:0-144 GCA_002299585.1 Hydrogenovibrio sp. UBA654
TTTTTTTTTATCCCCATTTTAGAATAGACATAAATTCAGTCAGTCTAAACTGACTTTAAAACATTAACCTTTAGGAGTATTAAATGAATATTAAACCGTTACTAGATAGAGTAGTTGTGCGTCAAGTTGAAGAAAAGAAAGAAA
>DBOE01000077.1:454-12053 GCA_002299585.1 Hydrogenovibrio sp. UBA654
AGTTGAAGAAAAGAAAGAAACCTCCAGCGGAATTATCCTGCCAGGATCTGCACAAGAAGCAGAAAACATTGGTGAAATAGTTGCCGTAGGCCCAGGTAAACCTGCTGACAATGGCACTATTATTGCCATGACGGTAAAAGTTGGCAATAAGGTTATGTTTGGTCAATACTCTGGTCAAGAAGTAAAAGATACTGCTGGCCAGCCACTAAAAATTATGCGTGAAGACGATATAATCGCAATAGTTGACTAAATCTTAAATAATTTAAAAAAAGGAATATAAAGATGGCAAAAAAAATTAAATTTGGCTTAGATGCCCGTGAAAAAATGGTTGAAGGAATTAATATTCTCGCTAATGCAGTAAAAATAACCCTGGGACCAAAAGGGCGTAATGTAGTTTTAGATAAATCTTTTGGGGCACCTTCGGTAACTAAAGATGGTGTTTCTGTGGCTCGTGAAATTGAACTACCAGACAAGTTCATGAACATGGGTGCTCAAATGGTGAAAGAAGTAGCATCACAAACCAATGATATAGCTGGAGACGGTACTACAACCGCTACAGTTCTTGCTCAATCAATCGTTAAAGAAGGCATGAAATCTGTGGCAGCAGGTATGAACCCGATGGATTTAAACCGTGGTATTCATAAAGCTGTAGATGCAGTTGTAACAGAACTGGAAAAAATGTCTGTACCTTGTAAAACTTTTGATGCTATTGCTCAGGTAGGAACCATTTCTGCTAATGCTGATGAGTCAATTGGTAAAATGCTCGCCGATGCTATGGAAAAGGTTTCAACCGAAGGTGTAATTACCGTAGAAGAGGGATCTTCTTTAAATGATGAGCTAGTAGTTGTTGAGGGAATGGAGTTTGATAGAGGTTATCTTTCTCCGTATTTTGTAACTAACCAAGAAAAAATGACTGCTGAATTAGAAAATCCATATATTCTATTGCATGATAAAAAAATCTCTAACATTCGTGATTTATTACCTACTCTGGAAGAGGTTTCAAAAGCTAGTCGTCCATTGCTGATTATCGCTGAAGATGTTGATGGGGAAGCTCTGGCAACGCTAGTTATAAATAATATGCGTGGCATAGTTAAAGCAACTGCCATTAAAGCTCCTGGTTTTGGTGAACGCCGTAAAGCAATATTGCAAGATATGGCAATATTAACTGGTGGTACAATTATTTCTGAAGAAGTAGGCTTATCGTTGGAAGATGTAACTTTAGAATTATTAGGGCAAACTAAATCAGCAGTGGTTGGCAAAGAAACTACCAAGCTAATCGATGGTGGTGGGTCTAAAAAAGATATTAAAGATAGATGCACTAGATTAAAAGCTCAAATTGAAACAACCACTTCGGACTATGACAAAGAAAAGCTCCAAGAAAGACTAGCAAAACTTGCTGGTGGTGTAGCAGTCATTAATTTAGGAGCTGCCACTGAAATGGAAATGAAAGAGAAAAAAGATCGCGTAGATGATGCTCTTCATTCAACTCGTGCAGCGGTTCAAGAAGGGATTGTTGCTGGTGGTGGTGTAGCTCTAGTTCGTGCCTCTGTTAATGCAAAAGTAAAAGGCAATAATGAAGAGCAAAATGTAGGTATTAAAATAGCTATGCGTGCCATGCAAGAGCCAATGCGCCAAATTGTAGAAAACTGTGGCTTAGAAGGTTCTGTAGTAGTAAATAAGGTAATGGAAACTAAAGGTAACATTGGTTTTGATGCTGCAAAAGAAGAATATGTAGATATGATTAAGCAGGGTATTATTGACCCAACTAAGGTTACTCGTACAGCATTACAAAAGGCAGCATCTGTAGCTGGTTTAATCTTAACTACTGGTGCAGCCGTTGCTGATTTACCAGCAGAAGATGGAGCAACTGCTGATGCTGATGCTGGTATGGGTGGTGGCATGGGAGGTATAGGCGGAATGATGTAATTATTTAGCTCAGTTTCTACTTTAAAAGCCCCTTTTTAGGGGCTTTTTTTGTGTCAACCCTAGGGAGCCTCTGATTAAGATACTGTCTTAATCAGAGGCTCCCTAGGTAGAAATGTCCGCTTTTCTCCTTAGAAGTCTGGAGTGTACACATAATTTAGGACAGGCTCTGGTATTGGCTTAAGCTACCTTCTTAGGGTTGACATACTACTTTGGGCTAACAACTTGCATCTATATGATATTTATACATAGATCATCTAAATTAAATTAGAATATCCCAGTAAAAAATTCTAAAACAACAAGGACATATATATGCAATGGTTTGATGAATCTTTAAAAAAGATACAAGAGGGCGATATTCAAACGGGAGCAATTCTTTTAGTTGGCTTATTGGCAACTTTTTTATTACTAAAAATATTAATGAATTCTGTTAAGGCTCTTATTGTTATAGCGGCGGTAATTATTATTTTTGTAATGGTACTGCCCGAGGTTAATCTTATTGAAAAGATACAGGCTGTTGGGACAGATGGCTTTAATCTTATAAAAGAACAAGTTGGTGAGAAAGTTACAAAATGATGCCTTGATGCTGAAAACTTAGCATTGCCAGAAGTTATTTTATATAGCATCCTTGTCTTTTGTGAGGCCCTTTTCTTGTTGCTGGTCGGGTAAATCTTCCTCATATTCATCATCCATAAAAATACTATTGGCAGCTCCATCCAGGTCATCAAACTGACCTGATTTTGCCATCCAAATAAATACCAACACCACCAAAAAGCCAAAAACTAGCATCATAGGTATTAAACCAAAAACTACATCCATTTATTTTTGCCCTTTATAAGGTTGTTCAGCTCTTTTTGCAATAGCTTTTTTTGAATAAAAATTTCTAATTCTTGCTGCATTACCTATCACGATTAAACTGCTGATTGGCATGGTAATCGCTGCAATCATCGGGGTTAATACCGCTGCCATTGCTAAAGGCACTAGGGTTACATTATAAATTATACTACTGGCAATATTTTGCTTAATCGTTTTTAGCGTTCTTGCCGATAGGTCTATTGCTGTATCTATTGTAATTAATCTATTATTAAGAATAACTATATCTGAGCTATCCATAGAAACATCTGTTCCAGAACCTAATGCAAAAGACACATCTGCCCTCACCAAAGCAGGCGCATCATTTATACCGTCACCAACCATCCCTATAATAGCACCCGTTGCTTGCATATTTTTAACTATATCATGCTTATCTTTAGGTAAAACTTCGGCAATAATATTTATGTCTTCTATTAATAATTGCTTTGCAATAGCTTCTACTACTAGTTTTTTGTCTCCACTAAGCAAGGTAATTTTTTTACCTCTTTGCTGTAAACGAAACATTAGTTCTTTAGCATCTTCTCGTAATTCATCTTCTAAAAAAAACACCCCAACTACTTTATTATTGATAGATAACCAAACCGCAGTTTGTGCCATAACAGCGTTTTTATCCGCTAGCTCAACTAATTCACTAGGAATTTTCATACCAAATTTTTCTAACCATTTTGCCGTACCTATACGATACTCTTTACCTAATAGACTAGCATAAACCCCATTTCCTGGATAATTTTGAAAGGTAGCTATTTTTGCTTTTAATTCAAACTGAGCATATTTTTTTAAATCTTCATACAGCGCTTTTGCCAAACTATGTTCAGAATTGGATTCAATTGCCTGCACTGATGCTAGCACTTTTTGCTCTTCATCTACTAATAGTTTATACCCCACTAACTGCATTTTACCCTTAGTTAAGGTTCCTGTTTTATCAAATACAAAATGATCCACTTGATTTAATATCTCTAATACTGCCCCATTTTTAATTAAAATTCCGTGAGCAGCAGAAACTCCAGAAGCTACTGCGGTTGCCATAGGAGTAGCTAAACCAAATGCACAAGGGCAGGTAATAATTAGCACTGAGGTAGCGGCAATAATTGCAGTTTCAAAATCTACTGCAACTGCCCAGTATAAAAAACTTAAAGTTGCTAAAACTAAAACTATACTTATAAACCAAGGCATAATTTTTTCAGCTAAACGCTGAATTGGAGCTTTTGATCCCTGAGCATCTTCGACCATGCTAATAATTCTACCAAGATTAGTTTTTTGCAAAATGGCACCAACCTTAACTGTAATAACTCCATCTAAATTATGGGTTCCTGCGGAGACCTTGTCTCCTTTTTGTTTTATAATTTCTGCTGACTCTCCACTAAGCATTGCTTCATTAATACTACTTCTACCTGCTATTATTTTGCCATCTACAGGAATTTTATCTCCAGGCTTTACAATTACTAAATCACCTACCACTAGCTTTATTATAGGAACGATTTCTTCTCCATTATTGGTTTTTTGCCTTGCTACCTTTGGTTGTAATTCCATTAGCCTTTTAGTTGAATCTATGGCTTTATTTTTATAAATGGCTTCTAAATACCTGCCAATAAGTAATAAAAACACAAAATCTATCATGGTATCAAAATAAACATCACCAGGGTGGTTAGGGTCAACAGTTACCCAAAAAGAATAGAAAAAAGTAGTCAACACCCCTAATGAAATAGAGACATCCATGCCAATACTTTTTGCTTTTAAAGACTTGTATGCTCCTACAAAAAAAGGTTTGGCTGAATAAAAAATAACGCTTAAAGCTATCACAAATTCTATCCAATGAAAATAAGTACGGAACTCTTTATCTTGGTCAGCTCCTGAATAAAGAGCAACCGAAAACCACATTACATTCATCATCGCAAAACCAGCATAACCAAGACGATACAATAAGTCTTTATTTGCCTTACGAAAGGCTTGTTCACTAGATGAAGCATCATAAGGGCTAGCATCATAACCGATATTATTAAGGGCTGTAACTATACCAGATAGCTTGATTTTATCGTTATCCCAACGAATTTTGATTTGTTTATTAGTAAAGTTTACTTTGGCAAACTGAATACTTTCCATTTTAGCTAGAGTATTCTCTATTAACCAAATACAAGCAGCACAATGAATTGCTTCAGAAATAAGAGTTATCTCACGAACTTGGGTTAGTTGTGTTACAAACTGCTTTTGAACCTCATCATAATCTAAAAAAGTAATATCTTGATTGGGAGGGGGGGGGGATAACTGTTCGCCATCAGGTGTTCTTTTATAAAAACTCTGCATGCCTGCTTCATAAATAACCTCACAGACCCCTGCACAACCATGGCAACAAAATTCTCGTTCAACATTTTTAATGTTTTTTAAAACAAGCTCTCCAGATAAAATGTTTTGTCCGCAATGAAAACAAGGCTTTGGCAAAAGAAACTACTCCTTTTCATAAACCATAATAGTTTGCCCTAAATTAAAGACTTCTTCGCCTTTAGTAACTTCCATAACTAAATCATATTTACCTTTTAAGGGTAAATTAATTTCCGATTTATATTCACCAATTTTATTATTAGGCTTAAAGACAACTTCCCCATCATTATTTTTCTGTGAAGGTCGATAAAAATAAAGGATTGCAGTATCTACATCGAAAGGTACATTATTTTTATCCAATACATTTAAAATCAATACTTTATCTTTCCCCTGAACCAAGCCGGACATGTCTAACTTCATTTGCCAGCCCATTTCTTCCATGCGCTTACGCCTAGCCAAAATTTCTCCCATATTTTTACCCTTTTCATAAAAATCAGGTACGGTTAAACCAGGAGCAGTAACAATTGCCATACTAACCATAAAAAAATTAACCGCAATAACTAATAATAAAATACCTATCCAGCTAAGAACAAACGGATTCTTCCAAGCAACACTCCAGTCACCGATAGCCTTTTTGTTATCTTTAGTTTTACTATTGGACATTGCCACCCCTAATGATCAATCTCATAAATAAGACCTATTATATGCTACACAGAAATGCAATATAAACTAACGCCTTTTAGGAGAAATAAATTTATTAACATAATCTGCAGTCAAAGTAGCATCATTTATATCCTTAACAGAAATAGTAATTGGCACTACAGTTTCTTCTAAATCTCTTTTTGGTATTCTTACTAAAAGTGTCGCATTACCGATATTACCAGGGCTAACTTTAATTATTTTATCAAGCGTAAAAGTAAGATTTTTTAGCCCTTCAACTTTAACGGCTACCTCAGCAGTCATTAATTTATCTGATTTATTAACCACCTTTATATAATATTTATTTTGAATTGTACCATCAGACATAGCTACAAATAAAGGTGCTCGTTCATGTAATATTTTCAAATCTATCGGAGCCATTGATAGCAACCCCCAAATGATAATCCCCGCTGCAACAGCCATAATACTGGTATAAACAATAACTCTAGGTCTTTTGTATATAGGAGGAGCTTGTTTGCCACCAAATTCTTCAAGTGAAGCATAACGGATTAAGCCGCGTGGCTTCTTGATTTTATCCATCACCGCATCACAGGCATCAAGACACAAACCACAAGTGATACAACCAAATTGCTGCCCCTTACGAATATCTACCCCAGTAGGGCAAACAGCAACACATAAATTACAATCTATACAATCACCTAAATCAGGGGCTTTCTCTCCCTCTTTAACCCGTTTCATTCTTCCTCTTGGCTCGCCTCTATCAACATCATAAGCAGGAACCAAGGTTTCGGTATCTATCATTGCTGCTTGAATACGGGCATAAGGACAAAAACCCATACAGGTTTGTTCACGCAAAATACCTGCAAAGAAGTAGGTCAAACCACCAAGAATGAGCACTATACTAGTTTCTGTAGAGCCCCATTCCAGTAAAAAAAGGCGGACCCAAAGATCTAACGCGGGGACAAAAAAGGCTATAAATGTAAAAGAAGTCATAAAAGAAATAAATGCCCAAATTGCCCATTTAGGTAGCTTTGGTTTTATTTTCTTCCAACTCCAAGGCTCATCTTCCATTTTTATTCTTTTGTTAGGGGAGCCTTCAAAATATTCTTCCAACCAAGTAAACACATCTTGCCAAACCGTTTGAAAGCAGGCATAGCCGCACCAAGCTCTACCTGCAACCGCAGTTACTGCGGCAAGAGATAGAGAAGCAAACAGTAAAATCATTGCTAAGACCCAAATATCTTGTGGCAGAATAGTTAGCCAAAAAATATAAAATTTTCGTTCAGCTAAATCAAACAGAATTGCTTGGCGTCCATCCCAAGTCATATAAGGAGCAAGAAAAAATATCGACCACGCAAAAACTATATAGGTTTTAGCTTTTCTAAAAGCACCATCCATGCGTTTTGCATGAACCGTTCCACTAGTATGTACAGGCAGTAACTCTACCCCTATATTGGCTAAATTTTTATTAGAGGTATCCATATCATCAAGTAAGGAGCCCGTTTGATGATTGTCTCTATATAAATCCTTATTATTGGTTGTTTCCATATGACCTCCTCATATTTCAATGTGACTAATTCTACTTTGTTAATTCCCCATTAATTAAATAAATTATTTATAAAAAATGTAAATATACTTACGCGAATATCCATTTAGGACTTATATTTATATATATAAAAAGGCTCCAGAGAGCCTTTTATATTTATATATATTAAAAGGCTCCAGAGAGCCTTTTAAATTAATCTAACTAAGATAAGAATATGACTATTTATTATCATCTTCAACCTCATCATCATCTTTTTCCATTGCACTAAAAGCCTTCAGTGCAAAGCCTACAAAACTAAATGCTGTTAATACAAGAGCACCTAAGGTTATCCAAAGTACAAAATCACTATTTAATTCATTCATTATAAGCCTCCACCTAGTTGATGAACATATACTGCTAATCTTTTAATATTGACCTCAGCATTAGGTAGTCGTTTGCCAAAAGAAGGCATTACTGCATTTTTTGTGCCCTTAATGAGCTTACCATCTTTTTTAACATTTACGCCATGGGCAATTAATTTTATTATTTCTTCCTTATGCGAACTAAAACGCCATGCTTGGTCAGTAAGATTAGCTGCCCCAGTAGGCCCCATTGGCTTACCTGTTGGCCCATGACAAGCCATACACATCCCCTTACCATAAGCAGCCTTACCTAGAGCTACTGAAGGATCATCTCCTTTATGTTCAGATAGTGCTATTACATAATCTGCAAGATGAGAAATATCATCGTCGGTTAGATTTCCTAGCAGACCCTTAGCAGGCATATTTCCTACACGCCCACCAGCAATAGAAACTTTTATTGCACTACCAGTACCACCATACAACCAATCATCATCCGCCAAAACAGGAAAATTAGGATTACCTTGTCCTCCAGAACCATGGCAAGCAGCACAGTAATCACCAAATAGCATTTTTGAAGTCTTAACCGCATAAGTTCTTAGATAGTCATCTTTAAGGATTTCTTCTACTGATAGAGCAGCTAATTTTTCTTCCTCTTCAGCAAACTTTTTATCACGCCAGTTATTCAAAACCTTAAATTCTTCTTGGTATTCCTTAAATGAAGACCACCCAGCTAAACCTTTTGTATGGGTATTAACCAAAGGAATTGATGGATAATATAATGTATAAAATATAATCATTACAAAACCCATATAAAAAGATAACATCCACCATAGTGGTGGTGGGTTATCTAATTCACGAATATCTTCGTCCCAAATATGCCCTGTATTACCTTCATCAGGCCATGGATTATGATGTGCCATAGTTTATTCTCCTCAGAATAATTCAACTTTTTGTAGCTAACGCCTAGCTACAACACAAACAGTTATACTGTCTAAATACTTACAATTTTTTAAGCAAAAAACCTAAAACTAATCATCTTCAAGTATTTTATACTTTTGCTTTTCCATTTCTTCTCGTTTACTTGGACGCAAGGCTAAATAAAAAGTTATTGCCATGCCAAAAAATACTCCTACAGTTATGATTAATCCTGCCCAATCATGAGTTGTCATATTCGCCCAATCAGTTGAAAAGTATGAAGCCATATTTATTCTCTATATACCTTACTATCATCTAGCTTAACCATAGTGCCAAGTACTTGTAAATAAGCTACCATAGCATCCATTTCGGTATGCCCTTCAATAGCAGCATCAGCATTTTCTATTTCTTCATCTGTATAGGGTACACCTAGCGTACGCATAACTGATAAACGAGACTTCATGTCTCTTTTTGTACCAAAAAAACTCTTATTAACTGGAGCATCTACCAACCAATGATAGGAAGGCATTACAGACTCTGGAACCAAATCCTGAGGATGTATAAGGTGTAAAATATGCCATTCATCAGAATACTTACCGCCCAATCTTGCTAAATCAGGGCCTGTACGCTTAGACCCCCACAACATAGGGTGATCATACATCGACTCTGTTGCTAATGAAAAATGTCCATAACGCTCTCTTTCATCCCTAAAAGGTCTAATCATTTGCGAGTGGCAAATCATACAACCTTCACGAATATAAAGATCACGCCCAGCAAGCTCTAAAGGGGTGTAAGGTCTAACCCCATCACCAGCTTTCCAGTCAGCTACAACCCACAGGCCATGTTCATTTTGTTTATATAATTTTTTATCTGAAACAAGCTTATTGTTTTCATCTAAAGTAAATGTTCTCTCCCACACTAGCTCTGGATGCCTTTCATTTTTAACATTACCGTACTTATCTGTTGTTTCAGTATAATCAACTGCATCCTTGAGATAAAATAAAGGTACTATTTCAACTATACCTGCTATAGAAACAACCAAAGCCGTAGCCATAAACATACCAAAGATACTTCCTTCTATACGCTCTTGTAAATTTTTCTTCTTGCTTTCTGCCATGAGCCTAACTCCTCAACTCATTATTTTCATTTACGACTTATTTTTATAAATAAGCCGACGACCTAACTTTGTTACTATGCTTTTATACGGGGCTAGCAACCATTGCACCAGCTTCTCTTCTTGATTTAACTGTTGCCAAAGTCATGATTACATTATATAACATCAGCACTGCACCAAGGAAAAACAACAAACCACCTACTGCACGCATTGCGTAATATGGGTGCATTTCAGCAACTGACTCCGCAAATGTATAGGCCAAAGTACCATAATCATCATACGCACGCCACATTAGACCTTGCATAATACCAGATACCCACATAGCAACTATGTAAAAAGATGTACCAATTGTAGCTAACCAAAAGTGGGTATTAATCAACTTCATTGAATACATTTCAGTATTCCACAACTTCATTACCATATGATATAAAGCACCAATAGAAACCATTGCTACCCAACCTAAGGCTCCAGCGTGTACATGCCCAACAGTCCAGTCAGTATAATGCGAAAGAGCATTTACTGTTTTAGACGCCATTACAGGCCCTTCAAAAGTTGACATTGCATAAAAAGCCAGCGAAAGCACCAAAAAGCGAAGAATATAATCAGTACGCAACCTATCCCAAGCACCAGATAAGGTTAGCATTCCGTTTAATGCTCCACCCCAAGAAGGGATAATCATCGCTAAAGAAATTGCTGCACCTAATGAACCTGTCCAATCTGGAAGAGCGGTATATTGTAAATGGTGAGCTCCTAACCATACATAACCAAACATCAACCCCCAAAAATGTATTACAGATAAACGGTATGAATAAATAGGTCGTTGTGCTTGCTTAGGTACAAAATAATACATGATAGCCAAGAAACCAGCTGTTAAGAAGAAACCTACCGCATTATGCCCCCACCACCATTGAATCATCGCATCTTGCACACCAGAAAACAGTGAATAAGAGGCAAACCAAGAAACAGGAATTGCTAAACCATTAACTACATAAAGATAAGTAACCGCAATCATCATGCCCAAAAAGAACCAGTTAGAAACATATACACTTGGGTATTTTTCTTTGTCTCTTCCGGCAATTGTCATCACAAAATTAAAAGTATAAAGAGTCCAAACCAAAGCAACTGCAATAGATAATGGCCAAACTTGCTCATGATACTCTTTAGAGGTACTCATACCTAAAGCTAGTGTAATAACCACACCAAGCAGACCAATGGTAAATAGTATTGAGTTCACCCAAGCAAGACCATTACTCCACATACGAACCCCATTGGTTCTCTGCACAGTATAGTAGGCGGTTGCCATTAAAGTCATCCCTCCAAAAGCATATATAACAGTATTAGTGTGAATTACTCGCAACCTTGCAAAGGTAACCTCTGCTATACCAAAGTTTAGCACTGGCCACGCAAGCTGGGACGCAGCCCAAGTACCCATAAAAGTACCTAGCACTAAAAAGACTATCGCACCGATAGTTAAATACTGCACCACCCCATCATCATACTGTGGCTTTGTTGTTATATCCATAACGAACTCCTCTCTTTTTATTTATCCAAATACAGGTTAAACAATCTGTACTAAGCATTTCTTTTAATGTTAAGAAATCTAAAATCATTACACATTATAGCATATATAACCATTAAGGAAGTATTAAGCAAAATTTAATCCAAATCAAGTAAACACTATTCTTTAAACTTAAACCAATTTTAGTACTAATAGTTGAATTATGCCAAATATTTTCCATAATTTCAATACTTTAAACATAAAATATTTCTATAGAAGCTATTGAATTTTTTTTTAACATCTTTAACTTAACCCTATTTAGGGAGCCACTGAATAGCCACGATTAGAACTTTACTAAGAAAAAATATGCGTCATATTTTGTTAAATGCGCCGTAATAGCTAGCTATTGCGTC
>DBOE01000016.1 GCA_002299585.1 Hydrogenovibrio sp. UBA654
TTTTAAAAATATGCCAATCATATTTTAAGTTCTGCCCGACTTTTTTAGGCGAGTTATCTTCTAAGAGTGGTTTTAATTTTACCATTACTTCAGCAAAATCTAACTGCTCTGGAGCATCCATATAATCGTGCATTAAAGGCAGGTAAGCTGCTGATATTTTGCCATCTTCCTCTAGTGCAAAACTTAAACCCACTATTTTAGCTTGCATAGTATTAAGTGAAGTGGTTTCTGTATCTATTGCGTATAACTCGGCTTTTGCTAACTTGGCTAACCAGCTATCAAATAGTTGCCAATCTAAAATAGTTGCATAGTCATTAGTTGCCATTTTTTCTACCACTATTTGGTGCATTTTTTGCTCAACCACTTGCGTATTTGAATGGGCTTTTCTGCTGGTCTGTTTGCTAAATGGAATTTCACCTCTAGCCACTTGTCCTTGCCAATTTCTTAAATCATATTCTGCTAATAAACTCGATAGCTCTTCCATATCAGGAGTAGTGCGTTTAATACTTTCTAGCTTAACTGGTAAATCACAATCTAGGCGAATGGTTGTTAGTCGTTGCGAAAGCTTTAACTGTTCTAAATTATTGCGTAGATTTTCGCCCACCTTGCCTTTTATCTGTTCGGCATTAGCAATAATATTTTCAATATTGCCATACTCATCTAGCCATTTCACTGCGGTTTTTGGGCCACACTTAGGTACGCCAGGGATATTATCCGAGCTATCGCCCATTAAGGCCAAATAATCAATTATCTGTTCAGGTTTCACATGGAACTTTTCTAACACCGTGTCTGGAGTCATTAGATGATCATTCATAGTGTTAATTAAACTTATATGTTCATTCACCAACTGAGCCATATCTTTATCACCAGTAGAAAGCAAAGCGTCCATTTTGGCATGGGTCGCCTGTTCTGCAAGAGTTCCCATTACATCATCAGCCTCTACGCCATCAATAACTAATAAAGGAATCCCCAATGCTTTTATTATTTGCTGAATCGGCTCAATTTGAGTTCGTAACTCATCTGGCATTGGCGGGCGATGGGCCTTGTATTCGGCATACATGTCATGCCTAAAATTTTTACCCTTCGCATCAAACACCACCGCAATGTGCTCTGGTTGATATTGCTCCAACAGCTTACCAACCATATTAATCACCCCAAAAATTGCCCCTGTTGGATGACCGTTTGGATTGGTTAAAGGAGGCATAGCGTGAAACGCACGGAATAAGTACGAAGAACCATCCACCAAAATAAATGGCGATTTTTCATTAAAGGTTAAGGTTGGCTGGGTCATAAAAGCTAAGTATTTGTGATAAAATTAGTGGCTATTTTACTATGTATGGTCAAAACCGTGTCTGTTTATACAAAAATTACTGAACAAGAGCTAAAACAATTTTTAACCCAGTATCAGCTAGGTAGCCTAACCTCTTTTGAAGGGATTAGTGCCGGCATAGAAAACACCAACTATTTTGTTAATACCACAAAGGGTGGTTTTGTATTAACCATTTTTGAACACCACACCATTAATGAGCTAGATTATTTTTTACAAATAATGGCATTTATGGCAGAACATAGTGTTCCAACAGCTCACCCAGAATATACAAAAGATGGTAAATACTTAACCATCTTAAAAAATAAACCTGCTGCTCTAATAGAAAGGCTGGAGGGGGGGGGGTAGAAGCTCCTAACCTAAAACAAGTAGCAGTTATGGGTGAACAACTGGCTAGGTTTCACCTTGCAGGACAAGACTTTGATATGTACCGTGATAATGATCGTGGTTTAAACTGGATGCAAACCACCCTTGACCAACTTAAAGAAAAACTAGCCAGTGATGAAATAGAATTAATTACCAAAGAACTAAGCTATCAAGCCAAATTTAACTGGGCAAAGTTACCACAAGGGATAATTCATGCCGATTTATTCTGTGATAATGCTTTATTTGATGGTGATAAATTATCAGGTATTATTGACTTATATTATGCCTGTAATTACTCTCTACTTTACGATTTAGCAGTAATGGTTAATGATTGGTGCCGAGAGCAAACAAAGCCTAATTCAGAATTAGGCTTTAAATTTAATCCAAAAAAAATAGCTAAGATGCTAGAGTCCTACCAACAAATTAGACCCCTAACAGATGCCGAGCAACAAACATGGCAAGCGGCGTTGCGCCTAGCTGGGTTAAGATTTTTTTTATCAAGATTAAAAGACCAGCATTTACCAAGAGAAGGTGAAATAACCCAAATTAAAAATCCGAGTATTTATAAAAAAATCTTGCAAATTCATCAAGGATCCTCTGATTAAAGAGGGCTATAAGCCACGCTCTTCGGGGCTTAGCCAAAATTTTAATCGATTGTTAAATGCCTCCTTAAGAAGAGAGGCAGGGCTCTATCTCTATCTAAAAATAAGTTAAAAAATGTATTTGAGTTGGTTAGTAAGATTGATATAGATATGTCTGAATCCGTTATATTTCGAGCCGAACTATTAGGTTTAGATGTTAAAACAAAAAAATACCAAGTAAGACATTTAGCTGATAATGAAGACTACACAGGAAAAATATCAGAGGAATCGGTTTCTCAAGTTTCACATTCAGAAATAAATGGCATTTAATAATGTAACACTTAAAAAATAATTGAAACAAACTCATCGTCAGGGTCAGAACATACAAAATGGTTATTGGTAGGACTAGAAGCAGCTATTCTAGTAAAAATACAATCAATAACATAGGTGAAGCTCTTGAAGCGTATATTCAAGACACTTTTGCCGACACCATATCAGAATCAGATGAAAGCGTAAGAAGTCAGAAAATCAGTGGTGTTTTTTCATATTTAGGCAGCCAAAATAACGAGCCAGATATAATGTTAAGCGGTGGTGGTGGAAT
>DBOE01000080.1 GCA_002299585.1 Hydrogenovibrio sp. UBA654
CATAGCCCATCAATTCCAGGCATGTATTGCAGGTACGAACTCGTTATTGTCACAATACATAACGACGAAGTGATAGACTAAAAGCTCCACAGAGTTTTATGATACTTAATCAGAGACACCTTAATAGGATAAAAAATGCCTAGGCCAACCAATAAACAACAGTTAATTTCATTAGCTAATGAAAATTTTACTAAGCTTTTTAAGCTAGTTAATTCCTTTGACCAACAAGCTAAAAAAGCAGAATTTATATTTGATAATAATAGAGACAAAAATATAAAAGATATCTTAGTACATCTACATCATTGGCATTTTATGATGCTAAATTGGCATTGCGTTGGTATGACTGGACAAAAACCTGATATGCCTGCAACAGGTTATACTTGGAAAACTATTAAGGAATTAAATAAAGAAATTTGGCAAAAATACCAAACTACCGATTTTGATACAGCAGTAAAACTTTTAAACCACTCTTTTGAAGAGGTTATAAATACTATTAAAAACCACTCAAATGAAGAATTGTTTGAGAAAAAAAGATACCCATGGACAGGCACAACATCTATGGGCTCATATTTTATATCTGCAACTTCAAGCCATTATGATTGGGCGATGAAATTATTAAGAAAATACAAAAAAAGCACTAAAAACAACCTTGTTTAACTTATTTTAGTTATTCAAATAATCGTTGCAGACGAGCAGTTATCATATTGCCAATTATTTTTAAAAAATATGTTCCTAATTCTGGGCTAAATCTATTTGAAGTTGCTCCTAGTGCCAACACCCCCCATATTTTTTTATTACCTAAATTTTGACTACCTAAGGGTAATAAACATACTGACGCTATTTTTTTTTCTGTATGAAATAATCCCTTTTGCCAATCATTATCCAACAAACCGCAAGCTGGTTTATGTACTCTTAGCGTCGATTTTAAAGCTACTACCCAGCCTTGACTAAGCCCTAGTTGAGTTATCCCTTTTATATTACTATTTGGAACATCCCAAGAAACCATAGCTATATGCTCTACGGCAAATAACTCTCGCATGGCTTTATAAATAATATCTATTGCTTCTTGCTCATTTTTGCTTGCTAATAACAGGTTAGAAAATAAATATATCCTATGTAGTAATTCACCATTTTTACCCGCTATATTTCTTAAAGCATCAACTTCTATTTGTAATTTATTTTTTTGTGCACGAAGGTTTATAATCTGCTTTTCTAGCAATGATATTTCTTTACCAGTTTTTGGGTGAGGAATACTTAATTCATTTAATAAATCAGGAAATATATGAAAAAAAGCTCTATTTTTATTAAGGTAATTTGCTACCTCTTCTGCTTGTACATTATTATTCATACTAAAAGCTTATAACTCCTTCAAAAACAGTAGTCGCAGGGCCTGTCATAATTACGGGTGATTTTTCTTTACCATTCCATTCAATTAACAAATCACCACCTGGTAATGAAACCGTTACTTTATCTGCCACTTCTTGCCTCTGGCGAAAAACTACCATAGCAGCACAGGCTCCAGTACCACAAGCAAGAGTCTCTGCGGCACCTCTTTCGTACACTCTTAGCTTAATTTGACTAGGTGAAACTATTTGAGCAAAACCTACATTTACTCTTTCGGGAAATAAACTATGCGATTCTATTAGCTTTCCTACTTTTTCTACGGGAGCCAAACTAACATCAGAAACTTTTATAACTGCATGAGGATTACCTATAGAAACCACACCTATACTAAAAGTTTCATCACCTACTTTTAGTGGATAAAAAGTTTGTTCATCTACGATTAAAAAAGGTAGGCTAGTTGGTAAAAAATTAGCCAATCCCATATTAACTTTTACCAAAGTTTCATCTATTAAAGTAAGATTTATAATTCCTGAATTGGTTTCAACAGTAATTTCTTTTTTTTTCGTCAAGCCTTTCTCAAATATAAACTTAGCAAAACATCTTGCCCCATTGCCACATTGTTCAACCTCTAAACCATCAGCATTAAAAATACGATATTTAAAATCAACCCTTGTAGAATTTTCTACCAACAACAGCTGATCAAAACCTACCCCAAAATGGCGAGTTGCCCATTGTTGAATTAATGTAGCATTTAACATAAAATGCTGATTAATTGCATCAATCACCATAAAATCATTGCCCAAACCGTGCATTTTGGTAAATTTTATTTGTTTACCCATAGTCTTTAATAATTATTTTTTATATTGGCTTATAATATGAAGATTATCGCATAATAAACTAAGGAACTTTGCTATAAATGATGACTCCAAAAGAAATTGTACATGAACTTAACTCTCATATTATAGGTCAAGAAAATGCCAAAAAATCCGTAGCTATTGCTTTAAGAAATAGATGGCGAAGAATGCAACTACCTGAAGAAATCCGCCAAGAAGTAACTCCTAAGAATATTTTAATGATTGGGCCAACAGGAGTAGGTAAAACTGAAATAGCACGACGTTTAGCAAAACTTGCCAATTCTCCTTTTATAAAGGTAGAAGCTACTAAATACACAGAAGTTGGCTATGTTGGTCGTGAGGTTGATTCCATTATTAAAGATCTGGTTGAGAACGCCATGAAAATGCACCGTGAGAAAGCTGTACGCAATAACCAACACAAAGCAGAAGACCTAGCAGAAAACCGCGTATTAGATATTTTATTACCACCAGCAAGAGGTCATGAAGAAGAAAGCCACAATAACATGGCAGATACTCGTCAAAAATTTCGCAAACGCCTACGCGAAGGTGATTTAGATAATAAAGAAATTGAAGTTAATTTAGATATTCGCACTCCTCATGTTGAAATAATGGGTGCTCCTGGCATGGAAGAAATGACCAATCAACTACAAGGAATGTTTGAAAGTTTAAATAATGGTAAAAAACAAAAACAAAAAATCCCGATTAAACAAGCCTTAAAGCAACTAACTGAAGAGGAATCACATCGTTTAATTAACCAAGAAGATTTAAAAGCTAAAGCACTAAGTAGTGTTGAACAACATGGTATAGTGTTTATTGACGAAATAGACAAGGTTGCTAAAAAACATGAGCATTCTGGTGGAGATGTCTCCCGTGAAGGAGTGCAACGAGATCTACTGCCTTTAATTGAAGGTTGTAGCATTGCCACTAAATATGGCACAGTCAAAACTGACCATATTTTATTTATTGCCTCAGGGGCTTTTCACCTAGCCAAACCTTCTGATCTAATTCCAGAACTACAAGGTCGTTTACCTATTAGGGTAGAGCTTAGCTCATTAACAGTTACAGACTTCAAACGCATTTTAACTGAACCAAAGTCTGCTTTAACCAAACAAGCAACTGCATTATTAGCAACCGAAGGTGTAGCTGTTAGCTTTGATGAATCCGCGATTCAACGCTTGGCAGAAATAGCCTATGAGGTTAATGATTATACTGAAAACATTGGGGCAAGACGCTTGCATACAATATTAGAACATTTACTAGAAGAAGTATCTTTTGATGCCCCAGACAAATCAGGTAGCCAAATCGTTATAGATACAAAATTTGTCGATGACCGTTTGGCTGATTTAGTTAAAGACCAAGACCTCTCTCAATATATTCTATAAGGAGACACTGAATAACTAACTGCCAATTAACAATTCAACTTCTTTTAACTTATCCAAAACTAACTGTCGATCTCCTCGTGACTCAATATTAAGCCGCAAAAGAGGTTCTGTATTAGAAGCTCTTATATTCATTCGCCAGTTACCAAAGTCTAGACTTATACCATCAGTTTTATCTACTACAGGGGCTTTATGTTTATAAAAGAACATTATTTTATCTAAAACCTGTGCAACATCATTTACCTTATAATTTATTTCGCCACTACAAGGATAAGCTTTCATTCTTTTATCTACTAACTGGGCTAAAGATTTACCAGTTTTAGAAATTAACTCTGCAATAAGCAACCAAGGAATCATCCCCGAATCACAATAAAAAAAATCTTTGAAATAATGATGGGCAGACATTTCACCACCATAAATAGCATCTTCTAGTCGCATTCGTTCTTTAATAAATGCATGGCCTGTTTTTGACTGTACGGCAACCCCCCCTGCTTGCTTAACCTGCTCAATAGTATTCCAAGTTAGTCGAGGATCATGGATTATTTTTTGCCCTAGATTTTTTACTAGTAAAGTTTCTGCTAGCAAACCAACTAAATAATAACCTTCAATAAAATTGCCATTACTATCAAACAAAAAACACCGATCAAAATCACCATCCCAAGCTACTCCAAAATCTGCATTATTACCTAAAACGGCTGTTGAAGTACTTAGTCTATTTTCAGGCAGTAATGGATTGGGTACCCCATTTGGGAAATTACCATCTGCCCTATCATGAATAAATATACATTCAAAAGGTAACTTATCCGCTAGTTGCTTCATTACCACAGCAGCAGAACCATTACCAGCATTTAATACTATTTTCAACGGCTTTAAAGACTGCAAATTAACATGAGTCAATAAATGCTCTATATAACTTACCTTTGATGGTTGTAAAATCACCTTTGCTGAATAATTTTTTATACGAAAATCATCTGCTAACAATCTTTTTTCAATGTCTTTTAAACCTGAATCACCAGAAATCGGCTTTGAACCTTTAGCCACTAACTTTAAGCCATTGTAACCTTTAGGATTATGGCTAGCGGTAATCATAATACCCCCGTCTGAGCCAAAATGTGAAGTAGCAAAATATACCTCTTCTGTGCCACATAATCCTATATCAATCACATCTGCTCCAGCAACTGTCAAGCCCCTGTGAAGAGCTTTAGCTAAAGAAACACTTTCTAAGCGAATATCATAACCAACCACAACGCTCTTAGCCATCAGTTCCGTTACAAAAGATAAGCCTATTTTATAAATTAAATCTTCATTTAGATCTTCTGGTACTTTCCCCCTGATATCATAGGCTTTAAAACAAGTTAACCCTTTCATACCTTATCTTCCGTAAACATCTTCTATTCTAACTATGTCATCTTCACCTGTATATTCCCCAACCTGCACTTCAATCATAACTAAATCAATTTTTCCTTTATTTTCTAACCTGTGTAATTGCCCCATTTTTATATAAGTTGATTCATTAGGGCGCACCAAAAAAACCTCTTGATCAATAGTAACCGTTGCCGTACCAGAAACCACTATCCAGTGTTCATTACGGTGAAAGTGTTTTTGTAGAGATAATTTTGAGTTCGGCTTTACAACTATTTTTTTTACTTTATATTTTTCTGAATCTTGTAATACTTCATAAGTTCCCCAAGGTCTATGGGCTAATCTATGGATTTCAGTTAGTTCAGAATTTATTCCTTTTAGCTCAGAAACAACTTGTTTTACTTTTTGA
Organism: Hydrogenovibrio sp. UBA654; assembly: GCA_002299585.1. Taxonomy (GTDB): domain Bacteria; phylum Pseudomonadota; class Gammaproteobacteria; order Thiomicrospirales; family Thiomicrospiraceae; genus Hydrogenovibrio. The sequence continues at coordinate 5,349 of DBOE01000080.1, forward strand.
GAGCTACCTTTTTTAGAAATCAAAATAGCATCGCTTGTATCTACAACCAATAATTCATCGACATCTATCAAGGCTATTTGACGGTTTTTAACCACTACTAAATTATTTTTTGCATCAATGCAAATAGGCTTTGGTGAATCCTCTTCCCTCAATAAAACAACATTAGATTGTTGCTTATTTTTAAATTCCTCATATAAAGAATCATAACTTCCAAGATCAGACCACCCCATATCACAAGCAACTATTTTTACTTTTTGTGATTTTTCCATTACTGCGTAATCAATACTATTTTCAGGAATCTTCTGCATAAAATCTAACCCAATTTTTATCTCGGATTTATCTACTTTTTCAGCATTTGAAAAAGCTTCTTTACAGGTTTTATATATTTTGGGCGAGTATTTTTGTAGCTCCTCCAAAAAAACTTCTGCTTTAAAACAAAACATACCAGAGTTCCAATAATAGTTACCCTGTTTGATATAGCTTTCGGCTTTCTCTCTAGTTGGTTTTTCTTTAAAAGACAAAACTTCATAGTTATCTGCCTCAATATAACCAAAACCTGTTTCTGCATAACTTGGTTTTATACCAAAAGTAACCAGATAGCCTTGTTTGGCCAACTCTTTAGCTTCTAATACTACTTTTTCATAAGCTTTTTGATCTTTTATTAGATGATCAGAAGTTGTAACCAGAACTAAATCATCTTTAGCTAAAGCCATACAGGCCAGTGCAATAGCTGGAGCTGTATTACGACCAACTGGCTCAAGTAAAAATTGTACTGTATTTTTATTTATTTGCTCAAGTTGATCTATAGCTAAAAAATATTGTTGGATATTAGAAACAATTATAGACTGCTTGCAAAGTGTTTTATTCCTTAAAACTGTATTTTGAAACAAAGATTTTCCAGAAAACAAACGCACAAATTGTTTTGGTAACATAGCACGACTTAGCGGCCAAAGACGAGTGCCTGAACCGCCACATAATAAAACATTTATCACTGAGTTTATCTAACCTTAAATATAACTTTTTAACAGCTTAACCACTTGTTGCCACTGTTTTTTTGATAGAACTTTTTGCATATTATCTCTACAATTAAGAGACATTTGAGCCATCTCACGCCGTTTTTTTGCCATTTCATCAAACTGCTTCATTAAAGAACTATTAGATTTCATTGCTAAGGCCTGTTGAGTAATTTTCTTCTCTGAGCTTAATACTTGATCAAATAATATAGCCCAACTATTCATACTTTTTAAACGCCATTTTTCTAAAGATTTATTTTGCTCTATAGTTAAGGATAACTCTTTTTTATGCATCAAAATAACTGCCATTAATTTGGGCATAGGTGAAACTCTTAAAAATGCTTGTATCTCATTACCCGCTTTTTTACCAGAAGAAGTTACTCGCAAACTCCTTTCCCTTATCTCCATCAATTTTTGCCACTGCTGCTCATTTAAAGTTTTTGTCATATTAGAAAGGCAACGATATTTAAGGTCCATTAACTTACCCCGTAAACCGAGCAACTCTTTTCTTAATTGATCCATTTCAGCCTTATCAATTCCATCTAGAACGGATTGCTTAATTTCTTTTTCTAAATTTATAATCTCATTAACTAAGTTTTGCGAAGCTTGCTGGTTATTACTACGCCATTTACGAGTAGCTTCCAACTGTTTATTATCAAGTTGCAAAGCATTTGCATTAAGCGTAATAAGCATCATCAAATTTGGCATAGGAGAAGCATGCCTAACCTTTTGCATTTTTGTTAATTTATCAGCCTGAGCTTGAACCATGAAAATAAATAGAAATAAAAACAATAGTAACCGTGTTACTCTTTTGGCAATCATAAAAAAATCCTTGTATATATTTTTTTTTAATAAAATACAGCCTTCTAAGCCTTCTATAATTAATTATACTCCTTTTAAATTTCAAATATTTAAAAAAATATTGAAATTTGTCACTCTTCTTGCTAACATGAAGTTCTGTAATTGTAGATAATTATTATTTATGCTTATGGAAATTAAAGAAGAACCTTGGGTGCATAAACTTTAAATTGTAAGTTATGTGCCTGTATTTTTAATAAAATAGGAATAATGTAAATGAAAGCAAAACAACTAATTAAACTTTTCTCTGTAGTAGCTTTACTAGCTGTTGCTAGTGCAGCAAATTCTGCAACTCATGTAGTAAAAATGAAAAACTCTAACGCCGATGGAATTATGGTTTTTGAACCAGGCTTCTTAAAAATAGCTAAAGGCGACACAGTAACTTTTGAAGTTGTTGATGCTGGTCATGACGCTATATCTGAAGTTACTCCTGATGGTGGCTCTTGGAAAGTAGGCTTTACTGGTGGTAATGTTAAATTTGATGTAGAAGGTGTAAACATCTATTACTGTATGCCTCATAGATCAATGGGCATGTACGGTATCATTCAAGTTGGTGAAGCTACTAATAAAGCGGACGCAATGTCTAAAGTAGAAACTATTGATGCTGGTTTTGCTATGAATCACGGTCGCTTGAAAGGTTATGCGGCTAACATAAAATAGTAAAAAAGTAGATAAGTTTCCTTTAATTAGGGAGCCTCTCTATGATTAAGTAAAGTTAAAATAGACTGAGAAAAAAGTGTCGCTATTTTTACTGAAGTGAGGCGTAATAGGTAGCTATTGCAACGAACTTCAGTGAAAATATAGGCTCTTTTTGCCAGAATAAAATAATCATACTTGTTCAGAGGCTCCTTAGGTAGGCACTTAACAACTAAAAAACACAATTTT
>DBOE01000029.1 GCA_002299585.1 Hydrogenovibrio sp. UBA654
TTTAAAACATGGTTTTTTTAAATATAATTTTTTAAAACATGGTTTTTTTAAAAACACTTTTTCTAAAGATAATATTGATAGAGAAGAAATAACTCATTTGGAGATAAAGGAAGTTGAGTCTACAGAAAATAAAGCTGATTTATTAAAAATATTATCAGAGAAAGTGCAGGGAACTGTACCAGAGAAGTTAGTTAAGATAGTTAAAGATAGTGATGAATTAACAGAAGTAACTTTAAAAGTAGGGCATAAAGAATCTTCAAATGCGACAGTACCTCTAAACGAATCTGGCGACTTACCTAGTGTTGATTTATTAAGCCCCTCTAAAGAAGTTAGTGAAGGTTTTTCCTCAGAGGAATTAACCTATTTATCTTTGTTGCTAGAACAAAGATTAAAAGAATTTGGTATTTCTGTACAGGTAGAAGCAGTACAACCAGGACCTGTAGTAACAAGATTTGAAGTTTTACCTGCAGCTGGGGTCAAGGTTAATCAAATATCTAATTTATCAAAAGATTTGGCGAGAGTTTTATCAGTTAAATCAGTTCGTGTAGTAGATGTTATTCCTGGCAAATCGGTAGTTGGCATTGAGATACCCAATGAAAATAGAGATATGGTTGGTTTTAGGGATATTGTTGCATCAGAAGAGTTTCAAAATTCAAAATCTCCTTTAACCATTGCACTTGGTAAAGATATTGCCGGTAAAGCTGTGGTTGCTGATATTGCTAAAATGCCCCATTTATTAATTGCTGGTACAACAGGCTCTGGTAAGTCGGTTGGGGTAAATAGTATGATCTTAAGCTTGCTTTATAAAAGTACCCCAGAGCAGGTTCGTTTAATAATGATTGATCCTAAAATGTTAGAATTATCTGTTTATGAAGATATTCCACACTTATTGACACCAGTTATAACTGATATGTCAGAAGCGGCTAATGCTTTGCGTTGGTGTGTGTTTGAGATGGATAGAAGATATCAGTTAATGGCAAAGCTGGGGGTAAGAAGTATTGCTGGTTTTAACGAAAAAGTAATAGCAGGTATAGACAAAGCAGAGCCAATTGTAGACCCTATTTATAAGCAAGTTGCTAATTTTGGACATGAATTGGGCGAGCAACCACCAACTCTTGAACCCCTACCTTATATAGTGGTAATAGTTGACGAGTTCGCCGACATGATAATGGTAGTAGGTAAAGAAGTAGAGCAACTTATTGCTAGAATAGCACAAAAAGCAAGGGCTGCAGGTATCCACTTAATTTTAGCTACACAGAGACCGTCAGTAAATGTTATTACTGGCCTAATAAAAGCTAACATTCCAACTAGAATATCTTTTATGGTAAATACTAAAATAGACTCTAGAACTATTCTTGACCAAGGGGGGGCAGAGCAATTACTTGGTATGGGAGATATGCTGTTTATGCCCCCTGGTAGCGGTAATCCAAAAAGAGTGCATGGAGCATTTATGAGCGATGAAGAAGTTCATGCGGTTGCTAAATTTGTTAAATCACAAGGACAACCACAATATTTTGAGAGCATTACCCAGTCGGTTAGTCAAGATGACGGCAATTCAACCGCAGTTGATGCTGAGCAGGATCTTTTGTATGATCAAGTAGTAGCTTTTGTTGCCGAAAAACGCAAGGTTTCAGTTTCTTTAGTACAAAGACAGTTTAAAATAGGCTATAACAGAGCGGCAAGAATAGTTGAAGCTATGGAATCCTCTGGTATAGTTTCAGCAATGAAAGGAAATGGCAATCGTGAAGTATTATTACCAAAAACAAACGAAGTTTAGAGAAACTATGTTAAAAAAATTACTGCCATTTTTATTAATGATATGTACAATTTCTGTATTTGCTCAGGATAAAGCAGATATTAAAACCTTGCAAAATTTTGTTAAAAATTTTTCATCCTTTAGTGCCAATTTTATACAGACACAGCCTGATGACTCTATTTTTAGTATTAATGAATCAATGGGCTATATGGGCATAAAGAGACCAGGGAAGCTTTTTTGGATATATCAAGATCCAGATCAACAAGAAATAATAGCCGATGGAAAAAATCTATGGATTTATGATGTCGAATTAGATCAAGTGAGCGTTCGTCCTTTATCTTCCGTACAAGCAGATTTTCCAATGCGATGGTTGCTATATGATGAGCCAATAGAGAAAAATTTTAATATTTTAATTGGGGATAAAATTAATGGGGTTAGTTGGTTTAACTTAATGCCAAAAGACAGCACTTATTTTAAAAGTTTAGATGTAGCTATTGCAGGTAACAAACTAGTAAAAATTTGGATGTATCAAGATTCGGATAATATTACAAAGGTTATTTTTCAAGATTCTACGATTAAAAATATAGATGATGCCGAATTTAAATTTATACTTCACAAAGGTGTAGATCTTATTGGGCAACCAATTCGATAAGGGTTAGTTATGGTTTTCCAACCCTTATCTGAAAGAATTAGACCCCAAAATATTAACCAATTTATTGGGCAAAAACACCTACTAGGAAAAAACAGAGCTTTATCAAAGTTATTTGCAAATGCTAATCTGCATTCAATGATTTTTTGGGGGCCACCAGGCACTGGTAAAACTACTCTTGCTAGATTAATAGCACAACAATCATCTTTGCAATTTATTAGTTTATCTGCGGTACTAGATGGAGTCAAAGAGGTTAGGAGTGCCGTTGAACAAGCTAAAAAACAAAGAGAGCAATTTTTACAAGGAACTCTATTGTTCGTGGATGAAGTTCATCGTTTTAATAAAGCTCAGCAAGATGCTTTTTTACCCTTTGTTGAAGATGGAACTTTTATTTTTATTGGAGCAACCACCGAAAATCCATCTTTTGAGTTAAATAATGCGCTGCTTTCTAGGGCAAGGGTATATGTACTTAGACCACTGGATGAGAAAGATTTAGAACAGGTTTTAGTAAGAGTAACCACTACTTTAAGCAAAGATTTAGAACGACAAGTGAACATAACTAAAAAAGCAAAGCAGGCTTTAATTAATTATGCAGATGGTGATGCCAGACGATTAATCAACTTGGTTGAACAGGCAATAGACTTTGCTGATGAAGATAATGATAGATTAACTCTAAGCTTAGAAAATTGTAAAGAAATAATTCAAGCTGGTACTCGTAGATTTGATAAAGGTGGTGAAGTCTTCTATGATCAAGTTTCAGCACTGCATAAATCAGTAAGAGGTTCAAATCCAGATGCAGCCTTATACTGGTTATTAAGAATGCTTGATGGTGGGGCAGATGCCAGGTATCTAGCAAGGCGGTTGATTCGTATGGCAAGTGAAGAAATTGGCAATGCTGACCTAAAAGCACTAGAAATATGTATTAATGCTGCCCAGGCTTATGAACGACTTGGTTCTCCAGAAGGAGATTTAGCCCTAGCTCAGGCAGTTATTTATTTAGCAATAGCTCCAAAATCAAATGCGGTTTATATGGCATATAAATCAGCACAAAAAGATGTCATTCTTGCTGGTTCAGACGAGGTGCCAATGCACCTAAGAAATGCACCAGCTAAATTAATGCAACAACTAGATTATGGGGAAGGCTATAGGTATGCTCATGATGAGCAGGATGCCTATGCTGCAGGAGAAGTATATTTCCCCGACAATATGCCAGAAAGAACCTATTACCAACCACAGCCTAGGGGCTTAGAAATAAAAATAGCGGAAAAACTGGCAAAACTGAAACAATTAGATAAAATTGCTATAACAAAAAGAAGAGGATAATAATGCACTCAATTCATTTTTTACAAATAATAGCAGTGGGGGCAGGGGGTTTTTTAGGAGCTATGTCAAGAAGTATAGTTTCTAACCAAATGTACCATTGGTTGGGTAGAGATTTTGTTTATGGAACACTAACCGTAAATGTATTAGGTTCATTTGTTTTGGGATTAATAACAATTGCGATGATAGATAAAATTCACTTATCACTAGAATGGAAAGCATTTTTAATAGTAGGTTTTCTTGGTGCTTTTACTACCTTCTCAACTTTTACTTTTGAAACTGTAATTTACCTACAACAAGGAGCTATAGAAAAAGCTATGCTCAATATTACGGCCAATGTAATCTTATGTTTACTAATGATGTGGCTAGGAATAATAATAGGTAGGCATTATTTCTTAAGGAGCTTCTGAATTAAGCCATTCGTAAAAAACTCTACAAATGGTTGGTGTATAGGAGTATTATTTATTTTGGTACTGTTTAACACCGTTTAATATTTCTTGGCGGGCATCTTCTACATTTCCCCAACCCTCTACTTTTACCCATTTACCAGCTTCTAAATCTTTATAGTGGCTAAAAAAATGTTCGATTTGTTCTTTTAGTAGAACTAGGTCTTCAATTTTTTCTATTTTGGAGTAGATAGGAGAAAGTTTATCTACAGGAACAGCAATTATTTTTGCATCTTCACCACCATCATCAGTCATTTTAAATATTCCTATAGGACGACTGCGAATAACAGAACCGACTAATAGAGGGTGTGGAGTTACTACCAATACATCAACAGGATCACCATCGTTAGATAGAGTATTATTAATATAACCATAATTAGCAGGATATGCCATAGTGGCACCTTGTAACCTATCCACCCATATTAGGTCAGTGTTCTTGTCTACTTCATATTTTATTGGCGAGGCAAATGCTGGTATTTCTATAATTACATTTATATCATTTGGAATGTCTTTTCCTACTGGAACGCTTGAATAACCCATATTATTTTCCTTTAAAGTAAAACACCCGCCTAAGAAATTTTCTAGGGCGGGTGTTAAAAGTTGTAGTTATTTGAATTTTATTTTTTATGGTAACCCACTATCTTTTCCACTTCATTTTTTGATCCTAATATAACTGGAACTCTATCGTGGATACCTTTTGGAGTTACATCCATAATATCCATACGACCAGTTGAAGAAGCCCCACCAGCTTGTTCAACAATCATTGACATAGGATTACCTTCATACATTAAACGCAATTTACCAGCTTTTGAAGGATCACGGTTATCATAAGGATACATGAATACGCCACCACGAATAAGAATACGGTGAACTTCTGCAACCATTGATGCTACCCAACGCATGTTGTAACGCTTACCAAGAGGCCCTGTTTCACCTTTTAAACAATCATCAATATATTGTTTCATTTCTGGTTCCCAGAAGCGTTGATTTGACATGTTGATTGCAAATTCTGCCGTATCAACAGGAATTTGTATAGCTTGTTTTGTTAGAATGAATTCGCCAATATTGGTATCAAGAGTAAATAAATTTACGCCACTACCAGTTGTTAATACTAATAGAGCTGATGGACCATAAAGTACATAACCTGCAACGACTTGCTTACGACCATTTTGCAAAAATACTTCTTGATTATTTCCTGGTTGGTTATTTTGTGCTTCAAGGATTGAAAAAATAGTACCTACAGATAGGTTTACATCAATATTTGAAGAACCATCTAAAGGATCAAAAGTTACTAGATATTTGCCATCTGAATTAGCAGCAATTGTATAATCTTCTTCCTCAGAACCAACTCCGCGAACATAAGGGTTAGTAACCAATGTATCTTTTAGTAAATCGTTAGAGATAACATCAAGCATTTTTTGAGTTTCACCTTGAATGTTTTCGTCTTCGGTAGAGCCTAATATACCAGCTAAATCACCTTGCCTTAGTTTGTAATTAATATCTTTACAAGCAACTAATATGTCTTTTATAACTAGTTCTAGTTCAGCATTAACACCACCATTAGCTAGTATTTGGTCTAATCTTTTCATTAATCTTCTCTCTATATTTAATGTTTAAAAAATCTAGATAATTTTAGCAGTAATTGCCCAAGACTTCAAGCGAGGAAGTTTTTCCAAATTTCCAAACAGAAAGTTGGCATCTAGCATCAAGTCTTGTCCATAGCGAGTTACTATTTAATTTAGTAAATATTTATTATATTCAAGTTGAATGGTGTTATAATTAATCCTGCATTTATACTGATTCTAAAATTGAGTATTTATGTTTATTTTTAATTTATATAAAGTAAAAGGAAAGTATAATGAAAAAAACATTAGTTACTATGTCACTAACAGGTTTGTTTTTTGCAGGAACTTCAGTTATGGCTGCTGGTAATACAAACACCGGTTGTGGTCTAGGTTCTGTTCTTATAGAAAATCAAGATTCTCTTGTTATGCAACTTTTAGCGGTGACGACCAATGGTACATCAGGTAATCAAACTTTTGGTATTACCTCTGGCACATTAAACTGTGCGGCACCAGCAAATATTGTTATGAATGTTCCCGCTCAAGAATTTGTAGCAAGTAATATGGATAGCATTGCCGTTGATATCGCAGCAGGTCAAGGTGAAAGCTTAGATACTCTACTTTCTCTTGTTAATGTAGAAGATAAAGATAAAGCTATAGCTTCAGCAACTCTTAAAGATAATTTTTCAAATATTTATACAAGTTCAGATGTAACTTCAGCACAAGTTGTTGATAACATCGTTGCTACACTTTAGTTTAGTAATACAAAAAAGGTTAATTTTATTAGCTTTTTTTGTACTCTTTTTACCAACACCTTCTTTTTCATTCGACACTAAAGATCTAGACACTAAAAATCTAGCTAATAATAGCTACTGGAAAAAACTCTTACACTTTCGTGATGGAGAGTCAGAAATCGACTCAACTAATTTTTTTATCTCACCTAAAGGTAAAACTAATCCGCAAGCAGAATTAGAAGCAACTCTTGCGGCACTATATAAAGGTGATGATATATCTTGTCGTTTTCCTGCTAGAATTCGTTGGTTGTATGGAAAAATTCCAGATTTAGAACAAAAAATTACCTATAAAAAATGTACCCCCCTTGAGGAGCTAATTAAAAGCTATCAGGCATCTAAAGCAGTACTTGTTTTTCCAACTGCCCATATAAACTCGCCAGCCTCGATGTTTGGGCATACCTTGTTGAGAATTGATGATAAAAAAGGCTTGCCACTTACCGCAAATGCGGTTAATTATGCTGCAGAAACCCAAGAAACAAATGGTTTAATATTTGCCTATATGGGGATTTTTGGTGGTTATGAGGGGCGTTATTCCATTATGCCTTATTATAAAAAAATTAAAGAATACAATGCACTAGAGCGCAGAGATATTTGGGAATATACCCTCAACTTAAATGATGAAGAATTAGTAAGGATGTTGACTCATTTGTATGAGTTAAAAGATACTTTTGCCTATTATTATTTTGTAAAGGAAAATTGTTCTTATAATCTATTATGGCTGTTAGATTTAGCAAGAACAGGTAGTGATTTAGTGGAAGACTTTAATTTTAAAGCCATTCCTATTGATACTATTAAATCGGTTAAAAAAGCTGGGTTTATAGAAAGTTCACATTTTCGTCCTTCTAAAACTAAAATAATACAACGCCTTATTGAAAAGAAAGAGCAAGCTACGGGTAGTTTAAAAGAAGTCTATAGTGCAGAACTAGACATAGAGTTATTGCGGTTAAAACGCACTAAAAATAAAGTGAATAAAAAAGATTATATAAAAAAATTACTAACAAAGTTAGCTGATAGAAGTAAGCTTGACTCCACGCCTAAAATTACTATACCTGCCCCAGTAAACCCTCTTTTATCACACAAATCGTCAAGAGTATCAATAGGGTATAGTGACCAAGAAGAAGTGGAATTAAGTATAAAGCCGTCCTATCATGACATATATGATTTAGATAAAGGTTTTGTGTCTGGGGCTTATATTAATTTTTTCCAGTTTTTATTTGCTAAAAATAAAGATGAAAGTATTAGACTTAAAAATTTAGACTTAATTAGTATCAACTCTTATGCTTTAAGGGGTAGTATTTTTAAACCAATTTCTTGGGGGGTGGCAGTTGGTACTAAAGAATTTCGAGGTAAGTCTAATGCTAAGTTAACAGGAGAAGTAGGTGTCTCCTACGCTTTAACGGATAAAATTTTTAGTTTTTTTATGCTTCAGCCCTCAATGTATTATAAAGATGATCTATTGCTGGGGATGGGGCCTAAAGTTGGTGTTATTGCTAGTTATGATAATTATAAAATAGGAGCTATAGCGGAAAAAAACTTTTTTAATGATTTCAAAAATAATTTTCATGCTGAAATTTTTTCTACTATTTCTTTAACAAAAAATACTGCATTAAATTTAAAAATAGAAACTGATAAAGTATGGCAAGAGGTTTATACAGTGGCACTATTTTATTATTTATAATTATAAATTTTTGGATATTTGATAGGGGATATGCTAGTAATGAAACGAAAATATATAATATTTTGCTTGTTTGTTACAACTAAAGTAGTGGCTTCTTCTGGGGGTTTAGCTAGTATTCCTGCCACTTTAAGTTTACAACAGCAACTAGACTTATCACAAAGAATTGAATTAAATGAAACAGCAGGCAAAGATAAATATTTAACCTACTGGAGTAAAAATGAACCTTTTCCATCATTTGGAATCGGCCATTTTATTTGGTTACCTAATAATATTAACATGCCATTTAAAGAGACTTTTCCCCGCTTAGTAGCTTTTCTGGCGACTAAAACTCCTCCACCAATCTGGTTAGCTAATTTATCGCCCTTTAAGTTACCTTGGCAAAATAAACAACAGTTTGATAAAGATCTTAATAAGTTAAGATTAAAACAACTTCGACGATGGTTAAAAAAAACAAAAAAAATACAGGCTGAATTTATTTATCAACGGTTTATTAGTGAGTTAAATCTTGCTAAGCAAAGTTTGTCTAATGCAAAATTAAATAAATTAGAAGTTAATCTAACACAATTAATTAAAACTCCAGCAGGTTTTTTTGCCATAATTGATTATGCAAATTTTAAAGGCATTGGTAATAACCAATTAGAAGTTTATAATTATGATAAAAAAACTATTCGCTGGGGATTGATTGATGTTGTGTTAGCAATGCCTAGTTCCACTTTAAGTCTCTTAGAAAATTTTATCAAAACGGCAAAGTTTATTTTGCAAGAAAGAACTAAATATGCACCTAAACAAAATGAAAAAAAATGGCTTAAAGGCTGGTATTATCGCCTAGATGGTTATAGAAGGTAAAATATGTTAAAAACACTTATAGGAACAACAAGACCATCTTTTTTAATATTGACACTAGCTAGTTTATCATTAAGCGTTTCATGGGCAGATTTTAATGGTATAGCATGGAACGGTGGAGTATTGTTTTTAGTTTTAGTTGCCACACTGTTTGCTCATATTAGTGTTAATATGCTAAATGAATATGAAGACTTCAATTCTGGGCTAGATGATATGACTGAAAGAACTCCTTTTAGTGGCGGTAGCGGTAGCTTACAAAAACATCCTCAACTGGCTGAAAAGGTTGCTTTAATTGGTTATTTGTTATTAGGAACTGTTGCTAGTATCGGAGTATTCTTTATATATTTAAGGGGATGGGACATTTTACTTATTGGTATTTTGGGGCTTATAATCATTGTGTTTTATACTCCATGGATAACCCATTATCCAATATTATGTTTATTAGTTTCAGGTTTTGCTTTTGGCCCCTTGATGGTTAATGGAGCTTATTTAGTTTTAACTGGTAACTATGATTTATCAATGTTGTTAATTTCGATGATTCCATTTTTTTTGGTAAATAATCTTTTATTGTTAAATCAAATTCCAGATATTAATGCCGATAAATCTGTCGGCAGGTATAATTTTTTACATAAATATGGGATAGATGCAGGAATAAAGATATATTTTTTAAATTGGTTATTTGCTTTTTTAATGCTAGCAATATTGTTGCTACTAGGTGTTTTTCCTAAAACAGTATTAATTACTGTTTTAGTATTATTTTTATCTATCCCTTTGCTATTGGTAGTTATTAAAAGTAAAACTGATATAAAAAAATTAAATTTGGCAATGGGTTTGAATGTATTATTAACTATTGCTACTCCAATTTTAATCTCAATAGGAATATACTTAAATTTATGAAAAATTTAATTGATACCGTAGGTAATACGCCTTTAGTGTATATTCAAAGAATGTTAAATAACAAGACAAATAGTGTTATTTATGCAAAATTAGAAGGTAATAACCCTGCAGGTTCGGTAAAAGATAGACCAGCTCTTAACATGATAAAACAAGCGGAGTTAAGGGGAGAAATTAAAAAAGGTGATACTTTAATTGAAGCAACTAGTGGCAACACAGGAATTGCTTTAGCTATGGCAGCGGCAATGATGGGTTATAAAATGAAACTTATTATGCCTAGCAATATGTCAATGGAGAGAAAGGCATCTATGGCGGCTTATGGAGCAGAATTAATAGAAGTAACGAAAGAGCAAGGCATGGAAGGAGCAAGAGATTTAGCCCAAACAATGCAGCAAAATGGAGAGGGTTTCGTGCTTGACCAGTTTGCTAATATAGATAATCCTTTAGCACATTATTTAACAACTGCTCCAGAAATATGGCAAGAAACTAAAGGTAAAATAACTCATTTTATTAGTGCCATGGGTACTACTGGTACTATTATGGGTTGTTCAATGTATTTTAAAGAGCAAAATCCAGCAATACAAATAATAGGGGTACAACCAGAAGAAGGGGCAGCAATTCCTGGCATAAGACGCTGGCCAAAAGAATACTTGCCAACTATTTATGATGCTAATAGAATTGATATGTTAATTGATATGAGTCAAAAACGCTCCGAAGATACTATGCGAGACTTGGCAATTAAAGAAGGTATTTTTGTTGGAGTTTCTTCAGGTGGTGCAATGTCTGCAGCATCAGAAATAGCGGAGCAAACAGAAAATGCCTTAATAGTAACTATTTTTTGTGATCGTGGCGATAGATATTTATCAACAGGTATTTTTAATAAGAATTAATATGGCAAGAGAAATAGAACGAAAATTTTTACTAAAGAATTCAAGCTGGAAAAAGTTAGCTTATAAAAAAACGCATTTTAGTCAAGCATATTTAAATGGTATTAATAATGGAGCTTGCAAAAGCTCTATTCGAATTCGCATTGAAGGTGATAAGGCTAATTTAAATATTAAAAGTTTAGAAATAGGCATTAGTCGCGATGAATATGAATATTCAATTAATCTAGCGGATGCCCAACAAATGATTAAAACCTTAGCAGTAGGGTCAGTAGTAGAAAAACATCGATATCTTGTTGAAAATGCAGGTTCTTTGTGGGAAATAGATGAGTTTTTAGGTGATAATAATGGTTTGGTAGTTGCTGAAATAGAGTTAAAATCTGTAGATGAAAAGTTAGTGTTTCCTAGCTGGATTAGGCGAGAAGTAACTGAATTGGTTCGTTATTATAATATTAGCTTAAGCCAAAACCCTTACTCTCAATGGACTGAAGATGAACAATCGTTTTAAAGCTCTATTATTATTTATGTTTATAACACAAACTTATGCTGAGAACTCTATTGGTATTCTTGAGGTTTATAAACTAGCATTAAAACATGATGCCCAATTAGCACAAGCACAAGCGGTTTATCAAGCGAGTATGGAAGGGTTAGACATTGCTAAAGCACCATTGTTACCACAGCTTTCTGCAAGCGGTAGTTATACTATTGATGATGGCACTAATGGTGGTAATGTCGGGGTTAATGCTGGCGGTAATGCTAATAATATAGCAGATGTAAGCACCTTGTCTGCGGGGGTTAATCTGCGACAATCATTGTATGAAAAAGATGTTTGGGATAAATATGAAAAGGCAAAAATTGTTTTAGATAAATCTAAGTATGAATTTAAAATTGCCGAGCAAGAAATGATTATTCGTCTAGCAAAAAGTTATTTTAAAGTTTTATTAGCTCAAGTAGATTTAAAACTAGAACAAGCACAAGTAACAGCTAATAAAACTCAGTGGCAAAGAAGCCTAGAATCTAAAAAAGTTGGTTTGGTTAATATTGCTGATGTATTACAAGCAAAATCTAACTATGATCTATCAAAATCAGAAAAAATAACCGCCGAAAATAATTTAGATATTGCCAATGAAGAGCTAATAACACTGGTGGGTGTTAAGATTAACAATATAAAAACAATGAAATTTGATGTGCGTATAACACATAAAAAATTAGATATACATCAGTATGAGGACCTAGCGGTTAACAATAATATAACGGTATTAAAATTAACTGAACAAAAGAATATTGCAGATAAAGAAGTGGCAATACAAAAATCAGGGCATTGGCCTAAACTATATTTGCAGGGTAGTTATGTAGACCAATCCTATTCTAACTTTGATAGTAGATTTGCGGTAAATTATAGAGCGAGGAGTAATTTAAAAATTGGTATTTATGCTCAACTACCAATTTATGCAGGTGGCGGGATATCGGCCAGTGTTTCTCAAGCAATCTATAGTGCAAAGGCTACAAATATAGGGGTTAGAGCAGCCAAAGAAAATGCAAAACTTAACGCTAGAGTTGAGGTTAAAAATTTGCAACGAGGCTATAAATTAATTGCAGCTAACCGTGTAGCAGTACAATCAAATGAGGCATTTGTTGTCAGTGCAGAAGAGAGTTATCTGGTAGGTTTAACTGACCAATTAAGTGTTTTAACAGCAAGGGCAAATAAATACCAAGCATTAAGAAATTTAACCTTATCATTACATAATTTTGTATTAAGTGATTTACGCCTTGCCAAAGCTACTGGATCTTTAAGTATTAATGATTTAATTAAAATAGAAACGATTCTTTCTGCTCAAAAGTTTAATGGATAGAAGAAAGTTTTTACAAACCAGTGTCAAGTTACCTGCTGTTTTAAGTGTCTTAACAAGTTGTTCTAAGAGTAGAGTTCAGATAGAGACTATCAAAATTGGGGTAACCTCTCGCCCACGAATGTTAGACCCTCGCAAGGCAACTGATGCACTTTCTAATCGCATAAATAGGCTTATTTATCAGCAATTAATTGATTTTAATCGATCATTTTTTCCTAGCCCATCGTTAGCTAGTTGGCAACAATTATCTTTAACTCATTATCGACTTAAGTTAATTAAACAAAGCTTTTTCCATAATGGCAAGCCCTTAACAGCAGTTGATGTAGTAGCAACCTACCAATCTATATTAGATAAAGATTTTGGTTCACCGCATAGAGGTTCTTTAAAACATATTGAACAAATAACTGCCCTTAATAATGAGGAAGTTGATTTTTGTTTATTAAAACCTGACCCATTATTTATTAGTCGCTTAGTAATCGGTATATTACCTGCAGACTTAATAGCTAAAAACCATTCATTTGTTAATGAACCAGTAGGTTCTGGAGCTTGTACTCTAGTTAAAAAAAATGAACAAAAAATAGTTTTAGCAAGAAAAGACAAGGTTCATTTAGAGTTTATTACTGTAAAAGATGCCACAATAAGAATACTAAAACTTAAAAAAGGTGAGTTAGATATAATCCAGAATGACTTATCGCCAGAGCTATTAGATTATTGTAAAAAACGCCCTGATGAATTTAGAGTTTTAGCTAGTAATGGTACAGGATTTAGCTACATAGGCTTTAACTTTGAAGACCCAATACTTGCCGATATTAATATTCGTAAAGCAATAGCCTATGCAATAAATCGTCAAGAAATTATTGCTAAGTTATTTGTGGGTTATGCAAGATTAGCTGGAGGTTTACTTGTACCTGAACACTGGAGCGGAGTACAGGGTTTAACTGGCTATGAATTCAACCTGACCAAGGCTAAGAAACATTTAAGCTTAGCTAAGGTTGATACAAAAGATGGTCTTACATTAAGTTTTAAAACCTCATCTGACCCAACTAGAGTTAGGATTGCAGCTATTTATCAAGCACAATTAAAAAAAATAGGCATTAAATTAAATATCCAAAGCTATGATTGGGGAACTTTCTACAGTGATATAAAAAATGGCAGATTTCAGCTGTATAGTCTAGCTTGGGTAGGGGTTAAAAGCCCAGATATTTTTCAGTATGTGTTTGATTCTAATGCTATTCCACCAAAAGGAGCAAATAGGGGGCGTTATAAAAATGAGCTAGCTGATAGACTTATTAGAGAGGCAAATCAATCAAGTTCATTAACCAAACAGGCAGAGACATATCGTAAACTACAAGTACATTTGCAACAAACTCTAGCGATAATTCCATTGTGGTATGAAGACCAATATGCGGTTACTAGATTAGGTATTAAAGGCTATAAAGTATTTTCTGACGGCAGGTTTGATGCTTTACTGACCACTAAAAAATTATGAAAATCAATATATCTATAACTAAGCAAACCCTAACTTTATTTATAGGCAAAAAAATAATAAAAAAATATTTAGTAAGCACTAGTGCAAAGGGGGGGGGTAATGAAAAAAATTCTAATAAAACCCCTTTAGGTAAACATATAATTAGAGCAAAGATTGGAGCAGATACTCAGATAAATACAGTGTTTGTAGGTAGAAGAGCAACAGGTGAAATTTATAATGAAAAGTTGGCAAAAAAATATCCAAATAGAGATTGGGTTTTAACTAGAATAATTTGGTTATCAGGTCTTGAAAAGGGTAAAAACCGTCTTGGCAAGGTGGACACTATGCAACGTTATATTTATATTCACGCTACACCAGGCACTGAACCTATGGGTATCGCAAAATCACATGGTTGTATTAGAATGAGAAATACAGATTTAATAGAGCTTTTTACACTGGTTAAAGTTAAAACAGAGGTAGAAATTACTGCATGATTCAGTATTTACTTAGGCTTTTAGTTTCAATATTATTTATATCTTGGATAGTTGGTTCACTAGTATTTTTGTTAATCCATCTAGCCCCTGGAGATCCTGTTGCAGTAATGCTAGGTGATTGGGCAAGTCCTGCGGATGAAGAAGTATTACGCCAAAAACTAGGTTTAGATCTACCTCTTTGGCAACAATATTGGCAATATATATCAGGTATCGTGCAAGGAGATTTAGGCGAATCATTATTTTACCAACAGCCAGTAGCTATGCTAATTGCCGAGAGATTTCCATATACTTTACAACTAGCAGTAATGGCATTATTTATAGCAATTTTAATTGCTTTCCCATTAGGGATTTGGTCGTCATTAAAAGCTGGTAAGTTACCAGATCATTTTGCCATGTCAGTCTCTTTAATTGGAGTTTCTATTCCAAATTTTTGGCTAGGGCCAATGTTAATTCTATTATTTTCAATAACTCTTGGGTTGTTACCTGTTAGTGGTGCAGAACAACCATTTTCTTGGGTGTTACCATCACTAACTTTAGGCACTGCACTAGCCGCAATCTTGGCAAGAATGCTTAGGGCATCTTTATTAGAAATTTACCATGAAGACTTTATAAAAACTGCTAAGGCTAAGGGTCTAAATAACCGTCTAGTTTATGGCAAACATGCCCTTAGAAATGCGTTATTACCAGTGGTAACTATTTTAGGGCTACAATTAGGAACCTTGCTAGGGGGGGCTGTAATTACCGAAGTGGTTTTTGATTGGCCAGGCATAGGTCAGTTGCTAGTAGAATCAATTCAACGACGGGACTATCCAGTAGTACAGGCCTGCATTTTGATAATTAGTATAGCTTATATAACCATTAACGGTTTAACAGAAATGGTTTATGCTTGGCTAGACCCTAGAATTAGGCTAGCAAAATGAAGTTTTTATTTATTGCTATAATCATTGCTTGGGTGTTAATGGCATTAATGGGCGGTTTTATTGGTGAAGAAGCTAATTCCATTAATTTAAACCTAATGTTAGCACCACCAAGCTTAGAAGAAATACTAGGCTCTGATGAACTAGGCAGACCAGTTTTGCAAAGGTTAATTATAGGGGCTAAAACCTCATTTATTGTTGCACTGAGTGTGGTTATTTTTTCATTTATAATTGGCACAACAATCGGCATTTATAGTGCTTATATTGGTGGCTGGATTGATAAAATAATTTTAAAAATTATTGATGTATTTTTAGCTTTTCCTGGTTTATTATTAGCAATAGCTTTAGCGGCAATTTTAGGGCCTGGAATTGAAAATGTTATTTTTGCTTTAGTAACAGTAGGTTGGGTTGGTTATGCTCGTTTAGCAAGGGCACAGACTCTTAGTTTAAAACATAGAGAGCATATATTAGCTGCCAAAGCACTAGGCACTCCAACCTATTTAATTTTATTTAAGCACTTATTGCCTTTAATAATGGCAACATTAGGCGTAGAAGCAACGTTTGGTATTGCTGGAGCAGTTATCTCTGAAGCAGGATTATCTTTCTTAGGCTTAGGAGTACAAGCTCCTGATGCCTCATGGGGTAGTATGATAAGAGAGGGAACTCGTTATTTACTGGTAGCGCCGCATTTAGTTATTTTTCCTGGTATGGCTTTAATGTTAGTTGTTTTAGCGGTAAACTTAGCTGGAGATAAATGGCGAGATAAATTAGATGTTAGGTCTAAATAAGGTTAAATAATGCAAAGACTACTTGGTAAAGCACTGCCTTTGGGTAGTATCATGATTGATATTGAAGGTTTAGCATTAACCGCAACCGATGTAAAACGGCTGTTAAACCCGTTGGTTGCAGGAGTTATTTTATTTAGTCGTCATTATGAATCAATAGAACAGTTACAAAAACTTACTACCGCAATTCATCAGCTACGCCACCCCAGATTATTAATTGCAGTTGACCATGAAGGGGGGAGGGTACAAAGATTTAGAGCAGGGTTTACTGGTTTACCTGCGATGCAAAAAATTGGTGATCTTTATCAACAAAATAAAGTCCAAGCTCAGCAGTTAGCAGAAACAACTGGTTGGCTATTAGCAACTGAGCTATTAGTTTGTGGGGTTGATTTTAGTTTTGCCCCTGTTGTAGATTTAAATTATGGTACCAGCAGTGTAATAGGTGATAGATCTTTTGCTGAACAAGAAAAAGATGTTGCTGATTTATCTTTTCAACTAATGAATGGTATGCATAAAGCAGGTATGTGTGCAGTAGCTAAACACTTTCCAGGACATGGTTATATCAAAGAAGATACCCATACAGAAATAGCAATAGATTACAGAAGTCTTGAGCAAATAATCCAAAAAGATATTCAGCCCTTTTTGCACTTGATCTCTAATAATATTGAGGCAATTATGCCAGCTCATGTGATTTACCCAAAAATAGATGAGTTACCAGCAGGATTTTCAGCTAAATGGCTACAAGATATTTTACGCAAACAATGCCATTTTGATGGAGCAATTATAAGTGATGATATATCTATGCGTGCGGTAACTAATTTAGGCACCCCTTCACAGGTGGCAGCTAAGGCTCTAGCAGCTGGGTGTGATTTGGTCTTAGTTTGTAATGATTTAAGGGCTAGCGATGAAGTTCTTGCTAATTTGCAATATCAAGCAAGTGTAGTTTCGCATGCACGATTAATTCGTTTACATGGTAAACCTATTATTCAATACCAGCACCTAGGGAATAACCCACTTTGGCAAGCAGCCACAACTAGAATAAATAAATTTGTTAATCAGATACAGCAACAGGATATTTTATTATGAGTACGTTAAAAACAGAAGAAAATGGACAAATAATAGTTGAACTACCTACTAATAGTGGTTCAACTCTCTTTGAAGATATAACCCGAGAGGGATTAACTCAGATTGTAAATCTTTTTCCTGAAACTTGGATTTTTTTAATGGGTCTATTTGGAGGTCATGCTTGGGTTTTAATCTTAACCGTTTTTATGACTCTAACTTTTATAGTAGATTTATCCTTTAGAAAATTTATATATTATTTAAATAAATATTTTGACGACAAAGAAAAGCTGTTTTTAAAAACGATTTCGATAGCTTCAAAAACACCAGTTTCTTTTTACATTTGGTTATCAGCTTCTGCTCTAGCTTTAAACACAGTAATCTTAACTTTCCCTTATTTTAATGATTTAATAACCTATGTAAGTGCCACAAAGTCAAGCCTTGCACTTATTTCAGTAGCTTGGTTTGCAATTAGATGGGTAAATCAAATAGAAACTTATGTTAAGTCTTTAGAAGAAGACTCTCGCTGGGATCCTGTTTCTATGGAAGCGATGGTTAAAATATTTAAATTAACTGTTTTTATAATTACCAGTTTATTTGTGTTAAGTTCATTTGGGATTAATTTAACTGCTTTATTAGCTTTCGGTGGTATGGGAGGTATCGCGGTTGGTTTTGCTGCCAAAGATCTTCTGGGAAATTTTATTGGTGGTTTTATAATTTATATGGATAAACCATTTAAAGTAGGAGATTGGATTAGATCACCAGATAAAAATATAGAAGGCACTGTTGAAAACATTGGTTGGCGAGTGACAAAAGTAAGGACTTTTGACAAAAGACCTCTTTATATACCAAATGGTACTTTTTCAGTTATTTCTATAGAAAATCCATCGAGAATGTTAAATAGAAGGATAAAAGAAATAGTAGGGGTGCGTTATGATGATATTAAGCAAGTAGCAAATATTACTGGTGCAATTAAACAAATGCTTATAACTCATCAAGATATAGATGCGAATCAAACTATCATCGTTAATTTAAATTCATTTGGAGCTTCAACTGTAGATATTTTAGTTTATACATTTACTAAAACTACTAACTGGGTTAGATACCATGAAATTAAAGAAGTTATACTCTTAGAAATAGCTAAAATAATTGACAATCATGGAGCAGAAATAGCCTACCCAACCCAAACTTTACACATAAATAAAACTAGTCAGGAAAATGTTGATATTTAATATTGGATTATCTGGTGTAAAGGTATTATTTTATATACAAATAACTTCTCGTTCTAAATGAATACCAAATTTATGGTCAACATCCTCTTGAATTTGGTTTGCTAGTTGGTTAATTTCTTTACCTGTAGCATCACCATAGTTGACTAAAACTAGAGCATGTAGTTGTGATACACCAGTATTTTTATTAAATCTTTTACCTTTCCATCCAGTTGATTCAATTAACCATGCAGCAGGGATTTTATATTCACCATTTATGGTTTTATGGTAAGGAGCGTCACTAAATTTATTAGCAAACTTTTTAAAATAGTCGGCAGAAATAATAGGATTTTTAAAGAAACTTCCTGCATTGCCATATTTTTTAACATCGGGTAACTTTTTCTTGCGTAACTCAATAACAGTATCAAATATTATTTTTGGGGTTAGTTCTTGTTTTTTGTATTTAGTAAGAGCTTCTTTTAACTGACTATAATAAAGATTAGCTTTGCCCGCATGGCCCTTTTTTAAATGGAATGTAACCCTATGGACTAACAATTTATTTTTATAATCGGTTTTAAAAATACTAGAGCGGTAATCAAATTGACAATCAGAGTTTCTAAATACTTCTCTTTCCCCTGTAAATAAATTCAGAGTTTGTACGCGAGTAATTACATCCCTTGCCTCAGCACCATAAGCGCCAATATTTTGCACAGGGGCAGCTCCAACAGTACCAGGTATGTAAGCTAAGTTTTCTAATCCCCAAAGATTATTTTCGATACTATATTCAACTAATTCATGCCAACCTAAACCAGCACCAACCGATATCCACACATTATCATCATCTTCTTTCACGATTTTTATTTTTTTAAAACGGCAGGTTACCACAACCTTTTCAAGGTCAGTATTAAAGAGTAAATTACTTGCTCCACCAATAATAATCCATGGCAAAGAAGATAGTTGTAAATCAGAACGAAGAACTACTATGTCGGACTGTTTTTCTATTTCTACAAAGTATTTT
The DNA here is from genome assembly GCA_002299585.1 of Hydrogenovibrio sp. UBA654. Taxonomy (GTDB): domain Bacteria; phylum Pseudomonadota; class Gammaproteobacteria; order Thiomicrospirales; family Thiomicrospiraceae; genus Hydrogenovibrio. Next base: position 19,629 of record DBOE01000029.1, read on the forward strand.
GCTTTTATATCTATTTTAAAAGTGTTGTATTGTTTTAATGAATAGTTAGCTTGTATCCGCATATCTGCTATAATTTTTTGTGGTATCCAGTAATTATAGAGGAATTTATATGCCTGCGTCAGAACTTTCTAAAAAAAACATTTGGTCAAATCAAACCATATTTATCTTAGCTGCAGTTGGCTCAGCGGTTGGATTAGGTAATATTTGGAAGTTCCCTTACATAACTGGTGAAAATGGTGGTGGAGCATTCGTATTAGTTTATTTAGCTTGTGTTTTACTTATTGGTTTACCAGTATTGATGGCAGAAATAAGTTTAGGAAGAAGGGGTGGTGCCAGCCCGCCAGAGGCAATGAAAAATCTGGCATTAGAAAATAAAACTTCTAAATTATGGTGGTTACTCGGCTTAAATGGTATTTTAGCAGGCATACTAATACTTTCCTTTTACACAGTTATTGCAGGCTGGGCAGTATCATATTTTTATGATAGTTTTATTGGTGAATTTAAAAATATTAGCACAACTCAAGCGACAGAACATTTTTCATCTTTAGTATCTAACCCGATGCAATTACTATTTTGGCATACTGTCATAATGCTAGTTACTATAATCGTTGTTTCAAAGGGTTTAAAAAGTGGCATAGAAAAAGTGATTACCTATATGATGCCGGCCTTGCTGGTTTTATTATTGATTTTATTTGGTTATGCTATGTCAATTACAGGTTTTGGGCAGAGTCTTAGCTTTTTATTTGCTCCTGATTTTTCAAAATTAACTGGACAATCTGTGTTAATCGCCATGGGTCATGCATTTTTTACCTTAAGTATTGGCTTGGGAACCATGATGGTTTATGGCTCATATCTTTCTAAAAAACACTCAATAGTAAAAGCATCAATTTGGATTTCCTTTGCAGATACTCTAGTTGCTTTAGTTGCTGGAGTAATTGTTTTTTCAATAGTTTTTTCTAATGGTTTAGAGCCAAGTTCTGGGCCGGGTTTACTCTTCAAAACTTTGCCTGTGGCGTTTGGGCAAATGACTGGAGGTTGGTTCTTTGGTACACTATTTTTTGGATTAGTAGTTATAGCCGCCTTTAGTTCTGCAATATCTCTTATAGAACCAGCTATAAGTTGGTTCATAGATCGCTGGCAGATGAGTAGAAAAAAAGCCTCTTGGGCACTAGGGGTACTAATTTGGCTAACAGGTATAGGTACAGTGTTATCGTTTAATCAATGGGATGAAGTATATTTTTTAGATGGAAAAACATTTTTTGAAACCTTAGATTTTATAACTACTAATATAATGTTGCCACTAGGAGCGTTGTTCATCGCGATATTCTTTGGTTGGATTCTAACAAAACAACAGATAACAGAAGAGTTAAATTTGCCAGATAAAATGTTAAAAATATTTATTAGCACAGTTAAATTTATTGCTCCTACTGCAGTTTTGATAGTTTTTGTAGCAAATCTGATTTGAAAATAACTAACCCTACTTATTAAGTGTCTCCTTAATGTTTAGTTTCGGCTAGAATATATCGTTTAGTAAAAAGATAAGGTATATTTCATGCAGACAATGAGCAATCGTGATGGATTTATTTGGCTTGATGGAAAAATGGTCGAGTGGAGTGAAGCTAAAGTTCATGTATTAACTCATACTCTCCATTATGGTATGGGGGTGTTTGAAGGTGTTCGTGCATATGACGCTGAGCAGGGGACAGCTATTTTTAAGCTTGAAGAGCATACCACTCGTTTAATAAATAGTGCCAAAATAATGAACATGGCAATGCCTTTTTCTAAAGAAGAACTGGATGATGCACAAAAATTAGTTGTTCGAGAGAATAACTTAAAATCAGCTTATTTAAGACCTATGGCATTTTATGGTTCGGAAGGCATGGGCTTAAGAGCAGATAACTTAAAAACCCATGTAATGGTGGCTGCATGGGAGTGGGGTGCTTATATGGGTGAAGAAAACTTAACTCGTGGTATCAAAGTAGCGACTTCTTCTTATACGCGCCATCATCCAAATATAAGCATGACCAAAGCAAAAGCAAACGGTGCTTATATTAACTCTATGTTAGCTCTGCAAGAGGCAATTAGTCACGGCTGTGATGAGGCTTTATTGTTAGATGTTGATGGCTATGTTTCAGAAGGCTCTGGAGAGAATTTTTTTATAGTTAAAGATGGAACTATTTATACGCCATTTCTGAAATGTGCTTTAGATGGAATTACTCGTAAGACTATAATTCAGCTAGCAAATGAAGCTGATTATGCAGTTGTAGAAAAAGATATTTCTAGAGATGAAGTGTATATTGCGGATGAAGCATTTTTTACAGGAACCGCCGCAGAAGTAACCCCAATAAGAGAATTAGATAATAGACCAATTGGAGCAGGAATCCGAGGTCCTATAACAAAGTTACTACAAGCTAAATATTTTGATGTAGTACATGGCCGCTCTAGTAAGTATCTAAATTGGTTATCATTAGTAAAGGAATAAATAATGTCAAAAGCCGTAAAAAAAATAAAAGTTACCTATAAAGATACTCCATTAAGTTGTCCTCTGCCAGAAGATAGTAAGTGGGATTCTCACCCAAAGGTTATGTTACCAATTGAAGGCAATGGTTTTGCAAAATGTCCATATTGTGGTACAGAATATGTGTTAACTGGTTTTGATCCAGATAGATCTTTGCATCATTAGTTAAAAGTAATAAAAAACCCACATAAAAGTGGGTTTTTTATTGTTAATGCTAATTTTGACTTATGAAGAATAATACATGTCAAACTCAATAGGATGCGTAGTTGCACGCAAGCGAGTAACTTCTTCCATTTTAAGTTTAATGTAAGAATCAATGGCGTCATCAGTAAATACACCGCCCACTTTTAAGAATTCACGATCTTCAGAAACTGCATCTAATGCTTCTTCTAATGAAGCACAAACAGTATCGTAGGTTGCCTCTTCTTCTGGAGGAAGGTCATATAAATCTTTTTCGGCAGGTTCACCTGGGTCAATTTTATTAATTATACCATCAAGTCCAGCCATTAGAGATGCCGCAAAAGCCAAGTATGGGTTAGCGATTGCATCTGGATAACGAAGTTCAACTCTGCGCGAACGCTCTGATGGAGCATAAGGAACCCTAATTGATGCGGAACGGTTTTTCCCAGAATAAGCAACTAATACAGGAGCTTCAAAACCAGGTACTAACCGTTTATAAGAGTTAGTTCCAGGGTTGGTAAAGGCATTTAATGCACGAGTATGTTTCATTAATCCACCAATATACCAAAGAGCTTCTTGTGAAAGACCAGAATAAACATCACCTGCAAAAATATTTTTACCATCTTTGGATAGGGATTGGTTGATGTGCATTCCAGAACCGTTATCACCAACAATCGGTTTAGGCATGAAAGTAGCGGTTTTACCTAGTGCATGACAAGTATTATGAACTGCATATTTTAGAATTTGTACTTCATCAGCTTTTGCGGTAAGAGTATTTCCTGCTAAGGCAAGTTCGCACTGCCCTCCAGCGGCAACTTCGTGATGGTGTGCTTCAAGTTCTAAGCCCATCGATTCTGCCATAGCACAAATGTCGGCACGAACTTCATGTAGTTGATCCACGGGAGGAACAGGGAAATAACCACCTTTTACCTTAGGCCTGTGCCCAACATTACCGCCTTCCAAGGTTCTTTTGGATTCCCAAGCGGATTCTCCAGAATGCATCTTAACAAATGACCCAGACATATCAGAACCCCAAGTAACATCATCAAAAACAAAAAATTCAGGTTCTGGCCCAAAAAAGGCAGAGTCAGCAATACCCGTTGATTTTAGATAGGCTTCGGCTTTTTTGGCAATACCTCGAGGATCTTTTTCATAAGACTCCATAGTTGCAGGAGAAACAACCATCATACGGATAACAATGGTAGGGTCATTGGTGAAAGGGTCCAAGTAGAAACCATCCTCTTGGGGTATTAGTAACATATCAGAGTCATTTATTCCTTTCCAGCCCTCTATTGATGAGCCATCAAAAGTTTCACCGTCAGCAAAAAAGTCATCATTAATTTTTGATGCAGGGATGGTTACATGTTGTTCTTTCCCATGAGTGTCAGTAAAGCGTAGATCTGCCCACTTTACATCATGTTCTTTTATTAAACTTGTAATAGCTTGTGACATTTACATTTCCTTTTATATTAATTTTAATTTTTGTATAAACTTTTTAACCTCTATAGTGATGATAGCGGTATTGATGCAAAAAATCCAATATTTTTTATTTTAAAATATGAATTGTTGATTTGTAATGCTTAAAATCAAACTAGTTATTTATACTAAAAACAGGTGTTAAACATAATAAATATTTAGGGTTAAAATATATATAGAAAGACAGTACAAACATAGAATATGACTAAGTATACTTTATATGCAGTTTCTAAATTACCAACAGCATTACCAATAGCTATATTTTGGCTAATGATGGCAACCAGAATTTTTTTAGATGCTCTTCTAGCTCGATTAAAGCTGATCGATAAACTTCTTTTTTGAAATCAATTACATTATCCTCAGCATGCCAATAGTCAACCCAGGCCCAACCGTCAAATTCTGGTTTGTGGTGATAGTTTAAATTAATTTCTTCCTCCTCACTGACTAACCCTAGTAAAAACCAAATTTGTTTTTGTCCAACACAGATTGGGTTAGTATTCTTACGAATACAGTATTTTGGTAAATCATAGGATAACCAGTTTTTAGTTCTACCAATAATTCTTATATCCACGGGGCTTAAGCCAACTTCTTCTTTTAATTCTCTAAAAACAGCTTGCTGAGGAGTTTCCTTTTCTTTTATACCACCTTGTGGAAATTGCCAAGATTCTTGCCTAATTCTTTTCCCCCAAAATAGTTTGCCTTCTTTGTTTACGATGATTATACCGACGTTATGTCTATAACCGTCTGCGTCTATCACCTCAAAACCTAAAAATTTTTAATCAATATATACTGAGTATTATTACAGTAAAAAAGCTTCGCTTTCAATTTCTTTTCGGTATTTTCGGATACAAAATTTAAAGGCATAAATAAATTTTCCTATGGGTAAAGAGGTTGGTCACATGCTCGGCTGTGTTTTCGCTAGAATAGCGACAATTTCGAAAACATTTAAGAGTGTATATAGATGGCATTAGCAATTTTTGATTTAGACAATACATTGATCGCAGGCGACAGCGATTACTTGTGGGGCACTTTTTTGGTGGACAAAGGGTATGTAAATGCCGAGCGTTTTGCCGCCACCAATGACCAGTTTTATGAAGACTACAAATCGGGTCAATTGGACATTTTCGCCTATCAGAGATTTGCATTGGAGCCACTGTCAAAACAAACCATGCCGACCTTAGATGCTTGGCATCAGAACTTTTTAGAAGAGTATATTGAACCGATTTTATTACCCAAGGCGCAGCAATTGGTGGATCAACATCGCCAACAAGGTGACCGTGTATTGATCATCACCGCGACCAATACCTTTATTACCCGCCCAATCGGTGAAAAATACGGCATTAGCGAACTGCTCGGTACCGAAGGTGAAATTGTCAACGATCGTTACACCGGCGAAGTATTAGGCACCCCGACTTTTCGGGAAGGTAAAGTCACTCGCCTCAACGAATGGCTTGAAGCTGAAAAGGAATCGATGCAAGGCAGTTATTTTTATTCCGATTCTCACAATGATTTGCCATTGCTCAAACTGGTGGATCATCCAGTGGTGGTGGACGGTGATGACACATTGCTGGAATATGCGAAAACTCAAAATTGGAAAACCATCAGTTTGAGAAATTGAGTACAAATGAATTGAG
>DBOE01000036.1 GCA_002299585.1 Hydrogenovibrio sp. UBA654
GCACCCACTGGCTATTATGTAAAATCATGCCTTCTTGCTGAAAACTTGGCGTTGCCAGAATTCAAGTTAGTTATTAAATAGCCTCTGATTAAGTATCATAATTTCTGGAAACGCCAAGTTTAGCACCTCTGTGTCATCAGTTTTTACTTATATAAAATTTTTTATTAGAAGTCAAAAACCTGTCCATTTTTTGCTAACCAAAGCAGTAATTTCCTATTTTAATAAGAGGCATTTTAAATAAAATTATAGCAATAATCTATAATAACTAGGACATCCTAAACATTTATTTAAGATATTTTTTAACCGATTTATTTCTTTTGATAAGATTCAATAAGTCTTTTTCAATTTTAGACATTTGACGCTTAATTAGAATCTGTATATTATCTACATCCTCAATTAACGACTGTATAGATAGTGAAACATTTTTAGACATAGGTTTATTGGTATTTTCTGCTAAACATACATCAACTTCTTTTGTCCAATGGGGATGCAAAATCTCAAATTTATCCCAATTTGAATTTTTAGCATGCATTAATAATAGTTTAGAATTATTTAAACATTGTAAAAGTTGATTATTCATAATTTTCATCCTTTTTTAGCGACTTTAACGCTATTAATTTGAGAATTTGATGCCTTTTTAAAATTATCAGGCATTAAATCCCAACCAGAGCGAATTTCTTTTACTAACTCAGTTACTTCTTCCAGGATTTGTAGATTATTTTTTGTACTAGCTTCTAATAACTTTCGGTTAATATAACTATATAGAACTTCAAAATTATTAGATGCTTCTCTGCCATTTTCCATATCTAAACCAGAACGTAAAGAGCCTATAATTAAAATTACTTTATTTATTTTTTTTGATTTTAGTTCAAAATCTTTTCTTTGCATTGCCCCTTTAGCTAAAGCAAGATTATCTAAAGCTCCTCCATATAACAAACTAACAAGTTTGTGTGGGGTGGCATTTTCCATGCCTGTTTCAATGGATGTTTGCTGATATTGATTTAAGAATTTTTGTTGTCTCATTAAACTCATGTTGTTTCCCTAAAACTAAATTTAAACTATGTTCTTATCGCTAAAGATGCCGCTAGCGACTCTCTAGTAGAATTCATATTTGATAAAATGGACTGCAAAGCCCCAAATTGCAAACGATATTTAAGCTCTACTTTTTCATAACGAGCATCTACTTTGGCTTTTTCAGCTTCTATTTCTGCCAGACGATCTGTAATATTTGCTACTCTATTTCCGATAATACCAGTATTTTTTTCAAAAAACTGCTCAAATAAAACTCCCAACTTATCGGCATAACCACGATTAAATTCTACAGAACCTCTTGGGCCGGTCGCCCCCCCCCCTATGCTAAATTCAAGCCCTTTTGGTGAGCCATCTAAAATAGAGTTAATTACCACATCTTGCCCCGAACCTGTGAAAGTATAAACATTGCCATTTTGCTCAAGAAGACCTTGCACATCTTGACCTAGGGTTTCTGGTGTTACCCCAAAACCTGCAACGGTTGAAGTCAAAAAACTACCAGAAACCAACTCAAGCTTAGAAGATGAGCCATATTTTTCAGAAGACATAGTAAAATTATTGGTACCACCATCATAGCTAACAGATACCCTGCCAGCCGTTGCAATATTAGTATCATTATTTATTACTCTTGCCATTTCCTTAGCAAGGTTTTCTTCTGTATAAAGACCTGCATTAATAACTAAGTCTAAAGATTCTGCTCCATTAACTTTAACTTTAAATGTATTATTAGTCGCATCAATAGTAATACCAGTTCCAGCAACTGCCCCACCAACTATAGCTGGCTTAGTTGCAGCACTATTAACGGTTAAATTATACGAGCCTTCAATTGTGTCTGTGGTTGAGCCTTTAAAACTAACTAGGTTGTCAGAAAAAGTTGCATTAGCAGCAAATAATTTGCCAACTGCTTCAGGGTTGCTTGCTAAGGCACTAGCGACCTTAGTTTTATCTACTTCAAGGCTACCATCTAATTTAGATATTATTCCTATATCAGCTAAAGATTGTATAGAGCCACTTAAATTTGGGACTGAGTCAATCATCGCTTGCCTAATATCTGCTTTAATAATCCTAAGAGTTGAATCGCCTTTTAAATTGCCTGTTATTGCATTTTCATCATCTTCATCTGGAGCTTCTCTTGAACCTAGATCTTTTATTATTTCATCTAAGGCATTAAATAATTCAACAAAGCCTTCAATAGTTTCTTGTAAACCTTCAATATCTTCTGAAATTTCGATGGTTTTTATACTACCAATCTCTGCTGATTTCAAGTTTAGAGTAACCCCACCAATTACATCTTTTATATTATTGCTTGAACTGTGAACACTTAGACCATTTATTGCTACAACGGCATCTTGGGCTGCAACAGTTTGATCCATATTGGCACTAATTAATCTAGAAAGACCCAAAGCATCTGTACTATTGCCATCTGCATCTGTGCCAACTGATACATCAATTGCATTATTAGCACCAGAGTTAGTTGCCGAAAACATTAGTTTATAACCAGTACCAACATTTACTATAGTTGCATTAACTCCAATTTGGGCATTATTAACTGAGTTTTGAATACCAGTTAAAGTGTTATTTGTATCATCAATGGTAATAGTTGATATAGAACCGCCAACATTAAAAGATAAATCACCATTACCAACAATATTAGAAGAAGATGAAAATTCTGTTTGACTAGCTAAGGTATGGGAAGTGGCTAAACTTTGTACTTCTACTTGATAAATACCATTACTTGGCTTACCGGTTATACTTGTATCTATAACCCTTGTATCTGAAGAATTAGCGGATTTTTTTTGAAAACTAGACATATCTACTAAAGAAGCTACCTGTTCTTTAAAAGAATTAAAAGCAAACTTTAAAGTATCAAAACCACTTAACTTACTGCTAAATTTATTCTCAGAGCGTTCTAGATTCAAACGATTTGATGCCACACTTGCCTCAGCTAAGGTTTTTGACATTTTACCTACATCGAAAGCACTAGCTCCCATAGAGTTTAATATGTCATTTCCTATATTGCTTTGCATAAACATCTCCTGTTTTTTTATATCTGCTCTAATTTAGTTATCGGCAAAAAAGTAAAAATATTAATGTAAAACACTTAAACAAAATTCATACCATAAATAAAAAACTAGAATTAATAAACTTAATCTAAAGTAAAAAAAGGGGGGTAGTATCTATTTTTGAATAAAAAAAAACGGCAAGCCACAAATAAATGTAAAATGCCGTTAACACACAAGGGGAAACCCCAAAACGATTATACTGAGCAAAATAGTCTAGGTTTTTAGATTAAAAAAACTGCAACTTTCTAATTATATTTTTCTAACCCAGTTTAAATACTGGTTTATCTAATCTCAAAAAAAATTAAAATTAGATAAATCAACATTTATATACTTTAGTCGCCCTAAATAAGTTGCCTTAAATGCTGGCAACTAGTTATAAACAGTTATTATGAGGTGGGAAACTTACCCACCTAAAAAATAAATGCTACTGCAACAAGGTTAATACACTTTGTGTGGCTTGGTTTGCTTGAGCTAACATACTCATACCAGCTTGTTGTAACACTTGTGTTCTAGCTAAGTTTGCACTTTCTTTGGCAAAATCTGCATCTTGTATTTGACTTCTTGCCGCAGTAATATTTTCATTTACATTTTGTAAATTAGAAATGGTATATTCCATGCGATTTTGCATAGCTCCAAACCCTGCTCTAGTATTAGAAACAGATGCCAAGGCTACATCTACCTGACTCATCATTCCTAGGGCGGAGGCTTGAGTTTGTATAGTCCCCGTTACCCCAAGAGATGAAGCAGTCATTTTTTGCAAAGAGATTTTTAAAGAATTCGCTGAGCCAGTTTCCCAACCTGCATGAATCGAAACTACTTTACTGCTGTTTAGCAAGGTAACGCCATTAAATTTAGTGGTTGCCGCTACTCTATCAATTTCTACACGCAGCTGGGACACTTCTACATTCATTTGCCCACGCTGTGCCGAGTTATAAGTATCGTTAGTTGACTGTACTGCTAATTCTCTAATTCGTTGTAACATATTTACAACCTCTTCAGCAGCACCATCTACTGTTTGTACTAAAGATATCCCATCATTAGCATTCCTGATTGCCATATCTGTGCCTCGAACTTGTGTACTCATAGCGGTTGCTACTGCTTTACCTGCAGCATCATCTGCGGTGCGATTGATTCTTAAACCTGAAGTTAGTCTTTCCATTGAAGTTGACATATCGCGACTTGAAACATCTAACATTCTTACCGCATTTTTTGAAGCCATATTTGTATTAATTACCATTGACATGATTACTTTCCTTGTGTGTGTGTTTATATTACTTTATTATTAATTTGAGGCACTCTTTGTTGCCTTCAGTTTAGTTATCGGCTCAAAATAAAATTCTTTAGTAATTTATCTTAAATTAATTTAAACAACAAACAAGCTACCTTACCAAGACATGTCTATAAAGAGACACTGAATAACTGATTAAAAT
>DBOE01000046.1 GCA_002299585.1 Hydrogenovibrio sp. UBA654
AGTGGTAGTTCTGATGATAGCTCTAGTGGTCGTTCAAGTAGTAGTCCAGGTGGTAGTTCAGGTGGTAGCTCTGGATCTGGGTCTGGGTCTGGATCATGCGATGGGGAGATTGATTATCCATTAACTATTGGAGTTAATTTGATTGACCCAGATGGTAGCCGCACTGTCCTTGATATTGTGTTATCTAACATACCTGATGGGGCTACTTTAAATGCTGGTACTTATAACCAAGCAGATAATACTTGGGTTTTAAATCAAAGTGAATTAGCTGGTCTTATTTTGACTGTTCCATCTAGTGTATCTGATAGTTTTAACATTACGGCAAGCGTTAGTGCTAGTGACTCTATTTCTGCAGAGATTATTGTGGATACAGATATTGCTGAGGTTAGAATACCTGATGATTCTTCAATAGCTATGGATAACATGTTGTATGGAGACAGTAATGATGCTCTTATGGGTATAGCTGGAGAAACTGATCTATTTGAGATAGGTGGAGACAATGTTATCATCTCTAATTTTGATGCTAATGAAGATGTTTTAGGAATTAGCGAATTAATTAGTTCTGATGAAGCTGTTGATGCGTCCTCTTTAGCAGAGTATTTAGATATTACTTTTGTTGATGCGGACAATGATGGCTCTGTAGATGACACACAAATTGTGATAGATTCAAATGGTGAATCAGATAGTGGTGGAGATTTAACAACTATCTTGATTTTAGATGAGCAATTAAATCAAAACGAACTTGATGATGAAAACACCGATTATAACAATCACTAGTTAGTATTATTAAGTGTTATTTAAGGCTTCCTTTAGGGAGGCCTTTTTATTATCTATAAAAAAATAATTGATTATGCCTAGAGATATTTTTTCAGTTTTAAATAAACAAGCCGATTTAAGCAAAATTACTAGTATTGGCAAAGGTGCTTTTACATTTGTATATATGGTTAAGAAGGACACCGCTAGGGGTTCTATTGACCAAATAGTGCGTGTTATTGCTAATGTTAAAAACCATAATTCTATGAAGCGTGAAAAGGATCTTTTAAACTATTTTAATAAGTTTTCTGAATTTATTAATTTTAATGAATTGCGAAAATATGGTGCTAATAGTTATTTTCAGTTTTTTGATTTAGTTGGTAAACAAAATTTAAAGGAAAAAATTAAGCAAAATGGGGGGTTTACCGAGCAACAAGCCAAAAAATTTTTAGAAAATATGCTTGATATTTTAGAAAAAGTGCATGAAATTGGTTTTGTTCACGGTGATATTAAACCAGCCAATATAGTTTGTGGTGCAAGGCGTAGTTTTTTAGTTGATTGGACTGGGTCTATTCCCTCAGCAAGTTCATTTGATACGGAAACTTTGGTGGGAGATAAAAAATATTCTCCTCCTGAAAGGTTAAATGGCATTTTAGAAAGCTCGGGAGACATTTACTCCTTAGGTTGTACCTTGTATTATGCTTTAACAGCAAAGCATATTTTTGGTTTAGAAAAAGTAAAAAAATTAGAACAAAGGCTTTGGGCGCAGGTTTATTATTCTATTTCTGAATTGGACAGGCTACCTATGTTTTGGCAAAAACTAATTTTTTGGATGACCCAAAAAGATTATACAAAAAGAGCTAGCATCGCTGATTTAAGGGTATGGCTTAAAGATGGTGAGTTACCTAGTTGGCTAGATACCCCCCCCCCTAGCACCAATAGTTTTCCTGATAATGCTATGGGTTTATTGGCAGAAGATGGCTATCTTTACCCTATTTTTAATAGGGCTATAGCCTATGAAAAAAAGGGTGATTTAAAAACTGCTTTTAATTTGTATAAAAAATGCGTATCCAGAGATTATTCAAGAGCAGAAAATAATCTTGGCTTAATGTATGAGCGAGGTAAAGTCGTTGAGAGGTCATATTCTCTTGCCGCAGGCATGTATAAACGAGCGTTAAAGAAAGGTAATCCTTTTGCCGCTTATAATTTGGCAAGGCTTGTTGAAAATTCTTTAGGAGTACCAAAAGATCTACATAAGGCTTATAAATTATACGAATTTTCTGCACTTAGAGGCAATATAAAAGCACAAAATTCATTAGGGCTAATGTATTTAAATGGTAAAGGAGCCCCAAAAAATATAAGAAATGCTGTTTTTTGGCTGGAAGTGGCCGCAAATTTTGGTAGTAAGCAGGCATTAAAAACTCTTAAATCCTTAGATAAAAATATACTTTCAAAGTAGAAAACATTACTATTCAAAGTGAGATTAGGCTAGAATTAATGGCATAAGTTACAGGTAATATAAATTTATGTCAAAATCATCGTTAGAACAATATCTAGATTCCGTTATTGATTTTCCGCAGCCAGGGATTTTATTTAAAGATATTTCCCCGTTATTAAAAGACCATTTTACTGAAACAATCGCCGCTATATCAGATCTGTTTACTGAACAAGAATGGGCGCAGGTTGATTATTTAGTTGGTATAGAGTCCAGAGGTTTTATTTTTGCCGCAGCCCTTGCCTATAAACATAATAAAGGGGTGGTTAAAGCCAGAAAGGCGGGTAAGTTACCTAATGTTTGTGCTGCTCAAGAATATGGGTTGGAGTATGGAACTGATAAGCTAGAAATGCAGGCAGGAGCAGGTGAAAAGGTTATTATTGTAGATGATTTGATTGCCACAGGTGGTTCCATGCAAGCGGCTGCCAGCTTGTGTGAAGAAGTTGGTTATGACATTATTGGTCTTGCTTGCCTGATAGATTTAGCATCATTAAACAGCTTTAGTTATAAAACCATGACCGTTAAGTCGGTCATGCAGTTTACTTAGAATGGGGACAGACCCCAAAAACGGTTAGTTGTTGATTTTACAGGGAATAAGTCGTTTTGAGGTCTGCCCCCATAAATCCCAATTTTTTATTCTTGTTTATAGTGATTTCTTAGCTCTTTTAATCGCCGCTAATACTTGTTTAGGAGCCGTGCCACCAAGATGATCACGGGCATTTACCGAGCCTTCTAGAGTTAAGACCTTATAAACATCTTCGCCTATGTCTTTGCTAAAGCTTTGTAGGGTTGCTAAAGCCATTTCAGCAAGATCTTGTTCTGTTTTTATACCATGAGCAACTGCCAAACCAACTATTTCGTGAGCATCACGAAAAGCTAATCCCTTATTAACTAAATAATCAGCTAGATCCGTGGCAGTTGAAAACCCGCGCTTTGCAGCATTATATGTATTTTCTTTATTTACCATAATAGATGGAATCATGTCTCCAAAAGCTCTTAAACTACCCTTTATGGTGTCAATTGTATCAAACAGGGGCTCTTTGTCTTCTTGGTTATCTTTGTTGTAGGCTAGAGGTTGTGATTTCATCAGCGTAAGTAAACTAATTAAATGCCCATAAACTCGCCCAGTTTTTCCCCTTACTAATTCTGGAACATCTGGGTTTTTCTTTTGTGGCATGATTGACGAACCCGTACAAAATCTATCAGGCAAATCAATAAACTTAAATTGTGCGGATGACCATAATACCAGTTCTTCTGCAAAACGAGAAAAATGCATCATAAAAATAGCCGCAAAAGCATTAAACTCTATCGCAAAATCACGATCTGAAACCCCATCAAGCGAGTTATCACTTATCCGTTCAAAACCAAGTAATTCAGCAGTTAATTGCCTATCTATCGGGTAGGTTGTGCCAGCCAAGGCAGCCGAACCCAGCGGCATGGTGTTTACTCTTTTACGGCAATCAATTAACCGCTCTATATCACGATTAATCATCGCAAACCATGCCATCATATGATGCCCAAAAGTAACTGGCTGTGCGGTTTGTAGGTGAGTAAACCCCGGCATAATAGTGGCGTGTTCTTTTTCGGCTAAGCTTAATATACCTGCTTGTAAGTGTTGCATTGCTGGCAAAATCTGATCTATTTCATCGCGTAAATACAACCGAATATCGGTGGCGACTTGGTCGTTGCGTGAACGGCCAGTATGTAGTTTTTTGCCAGTAATGCCAATGATTTCAGTAAGCCTTACTTCGATATTCATATGAATATCTTCTTGTTGAATCGACCACTTAAATTTACCAGATTCTATTTCTGCCTTTATTTGAGTAAGCCCAGTAATTATTTTATCTAACTCTACGCTTGATAAAATGTTAGCTTTTACCAGCATTTTTGCATGGGCAACAGAACCCTGAATATCTTGCTTATACATGCGTTTATCAAACATTATAGATGCAGTAAATTGTTCCACAAAAGCATCGGTTGCCTCAGTAAAACGACCACTAGAAAGTTTATTATTATTAATGTTGTTATCTGACATGAAAAACCCAAATTATTATATATTCAGAATATTGTACCTAAATCCTTAGTATAATTCATTGCAAAAATGCTCCCCCCCCCACACACAAATTGTAGAAAAAATAGCGGGGATTATAAGTTTTGGTGAATAGTATGGATATTTCTTACATTTTAGATGATTTAAACGATGCTCAACGCGAAGCAGTAACGGTTGATGATAGACATGCATTAATTTTAGCAGGTGCTGGCAGTGGTAAAACACGAGTTTTGATCCATCGTATTGCTTGGTTAGTGCAGGTAATGGGCTTTTCTGCTTATAATATTTTGGCAGTTACCTTTACCAATAAAGCCTCTAATGAAATGCGTGGTCGAGTTGATGCTTTGATAGGGCATGATGCACAGGGCATTACCATGGGAACTTTTCATGGGATTGCTTACCGTTTGTTAAGAACTCACTATCAAGAAGTAGGTTTACCACAAACCTTTCAAATTTTAGATGCTGATGATCAAAAAAGAGTGATTAAACGCTTATTAAAAGCCATGGAATTGGATGAAGCACAGTGGCCACATAAACAGGTAATTGCTTTTATAAATGGAGAGAAAGAAGAAGGACGGCGTTCACAGCATATTGACCCAGGGCATAATCCGTATGTTGTAAAGATGGTGCAAATCTATCAAGCCTATGAAGAGCAATGTAATCGCTCTGGTTTGGTTGATTTTGCTGAACTATTATTGCGTGCCCATGAGTTATGGTTAAAAAACCCACAGGTTCTTGCTCATTATCAAGCCCGCTATCGGCATATATTAGTAGATGAGTTTCAAGACACTAATAGTTTGCAATATGCCTGGTTACGGGTATTAACAGGAGCAAGCGGTAAATTATTTATAGTCGGTGATGATGACCAATCAATTTATGGTTGGCGAGGGGCAAAAATAGAAAATATCCGCCAGTTTGATCGTGATTTTAATGATGTAAAAACCGTCCTTTTAGAGCAAAATTATCGCTCCACAGGTATTATTTTAAAATCTGCAAATGAACTTATTGCCCACAATGAAGATCGCATGGGCAAAAACCTATGGAGTGCAGGAGAAGATGGAGAGTTAATTGATGTCTATGAAGCCTTTAATGAACTAGATGAAGCGCGTTATCTTTGTAATCAAATTGAAACTTGGGTAGAACAAGGCGGTAGCCGTAAAGATATAGCTATTTTGTATCGTTCCAATGCCCTATCACGAGTGATAGAACATGCCTTTCTCCAAGCAAAAATTACTTATCGAGTATATGGAGGTTTGCGTTTTTATGACCGTGCGGAAATCAAAGATGTGTTGGCATATTTACGCCTATTGCTTAATCGTGAAGATGATGCTGCCTTTGAGCGAGTTTATAATCACCCACCTAGAGGCATAGGCAATAAGACCGCTGATATGATTAGAGTTGAAGCAAAAATAAATCAAATATCACTTTGGCAAGCAGCCCAACAGATGGTTGATAGTGGTTTAACTGCTCGAGCAAAGTCCTCTGTAGCAGGGTTTATAGATTTAATATTAAGCCTTGATGAACAAACGAATAACTTAGATTTACAAAATCAGGTAATGAAGGTTATTACCCAGTCAGGCTTACAAACACACTTTGAAAAAGATAAAACCGAACAGGGTTTAGGGCGTTTAGAAAATATAGACGAACTTATTAATGCGGCAAGCACCTTTAAACCGACGGAGTTGGTGGCAGAAACTATTAGTGACCAGCCTGAAGAAGTAGGGGTTGATTTTATCGATGATACTATTTTTCAAAACCCACTAGCAGAATTTTTAGCCCAAGTAGCCTTAGAAGCAGGCGAACAACAAGCTGATAAATGGGAAGAATCTGTCCAACTTATGACTCTGCATTCTGCAAAAGGATTAGAGTTTCCGCTAGTATTTATGATAGGTTTAGAAGAAGGTTTATTCCCCTCACAACAATCGCGAGAAGATGCTTCAAAAATAGCAGAAGAACGCCGTTTAGCCTATGTAGGAATTACCAGAGCAAGGACTAAGTTAATAATTAGCCATGCTAGTCGTAGGAGAATGCACGGTAAAGAGTTTTATCCACAGTCATCACGCTTTTTAAAAGAACTACCGCAAGACTGTTTAAATATAATTAGGCTTGCTAATACCAATAGTTTTAACAAGCATGGTAGCTATAGAAACTACGGTAATTATGGTGGTTTTGCCCCTAAACCAGACGCTAGTCAATCAGGTTATGAAATTGGTAGTCGGGTATTTCATCAAAAGTTTGGTGAAGGTACGGTGCTAGCTGTTGAAGGTGATGGTGAAAGTGCTAGAGTGCAAATTAATTTTAAACATGCTGGCACTAAATGGCTAGTTGCGGCATTTGCTAATTTAGAAAAGCTATTATAAATTACCATGCTCAAAATTGAATCTCCGCAAATAGTTTGGCAAGCAGGTAAAGCCCCTTATTCTGCAAGGTTTAAGAACTATTATTTTGGTGTGGATGATGGTAGAGCTGAGGCCGATTATATTTATATTCAAGGCAATAATTTAGCAAACCGTTTTCAAACCCTTGTTAAGCATACCCCCCCCCCCACACGAGCAAACTATAGGTTCTGTATTGCAGAAACAGGTTTTGGTACTGGCACTAACTTTTTATTATCAACCCGCTTATGGTTAGAACATAGCCCACCACAATCCTGCCTGCATTTTATCTCCTTTGAAAAATACCCTTTAACTACCGAAGATTTAAAAAAGGCCCATGCTGGCAATAATCAAGAACAAGAAATTTTAAATGAATTAATTAATAACTATCCTTTTTTATTACCTGGTTGGCATGATATTTATCTATTTAATGGGCGAGTTAGGCTAAGCCTGTGGTTTGGTGATGTTTTATTAGGTCTTCCTGAATTTAATAGCAAAGTAGACGCTTGGTTTTTAGGCGGATTTACGCCCAGTAAAAACCCCAGTATGTGGCAGCCAGAAATCTATTCACAAATGGCAAGACTAAGCCATGAAAGCACTTCTTTTGCAACATTTAGCTCTGCAGGAGAGCTAAGGAGGGGCTTAGAGCAGGCAGGCTTTAAGGTTAATAAAAAAACAGGTTTTGGCAAAAAAAGAGAAATGTGTTGTGGTAGTTTTATCCATTTGCGTAAGTTTTTACCACAAAAACCGTGGTTTTTTACGGCAACTAAAGTAAAAATAAATAAAAAAGAAGTTTGTATAGTTGGGGCAGGCTTAGCAGGAGCAGCAATCGCCTATAAAATGGCAGAAAAAGGCTGGCAAGTTAGTGTAATTGAAGCAGAAAATAAAGTGGCAACTCAAGCATCAGGCAATTTAGCAGGAGCGATTCACCCGCTAGTAACCGCAGACTGGAATATTCGTAGCCAATTTTATCTACAGGGTTACACCACAACCTTGTGCTGGTTAAAAGCATGGATTGAGCAAAAAGAAGTGATAGGAGATTTAAACGGATTAATCCAACTAGCAATGGATGATAAAATACAAAAGCGTTTGCAGACCTGCTTAAAACGGGTAGGATTACCAAAAGATTTTGCTTACTGGTGTGATGCCAGCCAAGCTAGTCAAATAATTGGTACAACTACACAGTATCAAGGTATGTTTTTCACCAAGGCAGGTTGGGTTAACCCAGAGTCGGTAGTTAAAAAATGCCTAAGTCATAAAAATATAACTATTTTTACAGGCTGTAAAGTTAATAAAATAAAGCAGTTAAAAACTAAAGATTGGCAAATAGAGACTAATAAAAAAACTTTCATTAGCCCCATATTAGTAATTGCAACAGCAGGTTTAGATACAAAGTTAAACCAACAGTTAGGGCTAAACATTCGCCCAGTAAAAGGGCAGGTTAGTCATTTAACAAGCGAGCTAGAAACCAGTTCTTTAAAAACCACAGTTATTCATCAAGGATATTCCATTAGTAATATTAATATACATGGTCAAAAACAAACGGTTACTGGAGCGACTTTTGAAGCTCCTGATTTATCTATAACAAGCTCTAAGCAAGCAAATTTAGAAAATATAGACATGGCAAAAACTGCATTACCCAAATGGTTAGTAGAGCCTAGCACTGCTGTAGGTGCTAAAGTAGGATTTAGACCCACCTCTGCAGACCATTTGCCAATAATTGGAGCAGTAGTTGATAGTAGCTATGCGACTGAAAATTATTATTCACAATCAGCGACTCACGCTGTATTTCGCTATCCTCAGCAACAATATAAAGCTGGGTTATTTGTTTCAAACGGGCATGGAGCAAGAGGATTAATGTCAGTATTTTTAGCGGCAGAAATGATTTATTCACAAATAGAAAGTGGGCAACAAATTGTAGCAAATTCGTTGGCTAATGCCACTCATCCAGAAAGATTTAGAGTTAGAAGCTGGAGAAATAACAAAGATTTCCATTAGTTAATTTATACCCTAGTCCATGTTAGAAGAGAAGCCCCTCATGGTTTTATTTTAGTTAATCACAGACTCCTGCAATAGAGGTTGAGGTTATATAATAAAATGGATAAGAATGTACAAATATAGCTTACTATTAAACTTTGAAAGATAGTTATTATGGTATATTACATTCTTATACGATTATTTTAAATTTGGTTTTAAATTAATTAGAGGCACCTTAAATTAAGAGGGTAGTAGATTATGTTGCGTTGGGTTAGTTTATTTAGTGTAGTTGTACTATTGTCTGCTTGTAGTGGGGGTTCTTCGGTAAAAGGGGAAAACTCTAATGCATTCGTTATTCCTAGTTGGGTTTCGCAAACACCAAAAAATAGTGATAGTTATGATGTTGTTGTTAGCCTTGCTAAACCTAAAAAATCTAAAGAAGCTTTAAGAGTAGCTTTTTTGCAACTAGACGCGCAGTTGCAAAAAGATTTAAAAAAGATTTATGTTCAGCATCTAGCCAAAAACCCAAAACAGTATTTTGGGCTAGAGAAAAAAATTCGTGCGAAAGTGGAACAAAAATTACCAACATTAAAACCTTTTCCTGTAGCAGTAATGGCTAGGTTTAAAAACCCAAAAACAGGAAAAGTTAGTATTTGGGTGCAATTAAGAAAAGAGAACCTTGTCGCTAAATTAGAAAATTTAAGGGTGGGATTAGATAAGCATCTACGCAATTATATTTATGTAAATGACAAGGGTTCAAGCCTGAATACAGTACTCTCAATTTTGCCTTCTCTACCGACAATAGAATTAAAAAAACAATTAGCTATTTATATTGACCATTTTAATGGTGGTAAGCCAATTAAGAAATTACCTAATGATCGTTTGACAGAATTATTAGACTTTGAATTGATAAATAGCTTTGACTCTTTAGCGGTTAGCTTAGATGCTACTACATCTGAATCAGAAGTTTTTGAAGCAAAGCTTTCACAGCAAATAACTGCGTTAGGGTTAAATATTAGTGCTTATAGAACGGATTTAATCATTAGGTATTTTATTGAAGATGAAGTTAAAATAAAAGCAGGTTTAAAAAAAGTTTCTTTTGTTGTTGATGCAGAAATAATTTCTACTGATGGTCAGACTTTTGCAACCCTAGATGACAATTATAAAGTTTCCAATGCTAGTCGTAATGTCGCAACTGAGCTAGCATTAGCAATGTTTGCTGATAATATTACTACAGTAATTACAAACTCTGCAATTGTATTTATTAATAAAACCAATAAAATCATTCCTTTACCAGAAGGTTTTAGACATAAATAATGTTGGAGGAGAATTATGCATTTTAATAGTTTTAGATATATAAAAAATATAACACTAATTGTTCCATGTATGGTGCTTTACATGACTACAAGCATGGCTGGAGGTCATATAGGTGCGGATATATCTCTTTCAAATGAGACTGGAAATTTTGCAGTTTATTCTTTAAGAGAAAGATCGCAAGAGGTAACAAATGTTGGGGTAGAGTTTTTTTTTAATGAGCCAAAAGATAATTTTGCCAATATTTTTGGGTCTATTAATCGTAAAAGTGTCGGCAGTAATAATTTAGAACTGGGAGTGAAAGGAAAAATATTTTATGTTAAGCAAGGTAGAAATAATCAATCAGGAGAAGGATTGATGGTTGGTTTAATGAGTCGTTATTGGTTTCCTGCTGAGGCTCCAGTTTCTTTAGCGGTTGAAGCACTTTATTCCCCCCCTATTGTTTCTTTTCATGATGTAAAAAATGCCTTTAATTTTACGACCAAGCTTGAATTAAGGATACTACCAAGTGCAGTGGCTTATATTGGCTTTAGGGCATTGGTTGTAGATTTTGATGGACAGAACAACCATGAATTAGATAAAAATCTAAATCTAGGTATTCATATAGCTTTACGCTAAGTTATAAAAAGCCCCAAAAGGGGCTTTTAATTTTTTATTTTAGTGCCAAAATGTAGCTATTTATTTTAATAAGTCTAGATCATGAGAATAAGATATAGATAATATTAAATTATCTCTATTTAGTGATAGTTTGGATTCTTGTAACTTATCATAATAAAAGGTGATGTTACTAACAGCAAATCTAGCTTGTAAATGAGTATAAGATTGACCTACAAGCTCAGCAGATGTTTTGTTACCTATGGTTAGCCCAAAACTAGTTGTATCAGTCAGCTCTTTATCATAAGATGCAAAAGCATAAACATCACCAGTTTTTGAGTTATGTGCTTCTTCAGAAATACTAATGTTAGCTCCTGTAGTTATGCCAGCAAAAGAGACATTGGCATAAACTTCGGAAGAACCCGCCAGTTTTAAAATTGGGTATACATAATAAATATAACCTACATCATAACCAAAAGATGAAGTTTCAGCACTAAATCCAAGATAAAGGTCCTGCTCATACCCTTTAATATCGCCAAGGGTAGAACCCCAAGAGCCGACATAAAAACCTAATTTATCAGAGATTTCAAGCCCACCTTGTACTGCCGCATGATTATTAGTTTGGGTAATGCCACGCCACACATAGTTTGAGGCCATGCTTACATTGGCAGTAATCTCATCTTTACCTCCACCTGAAAAGGCAGGGGTAGATGCTATAGCTGTTGAAATAGCAATTGTGATAGATGCTAATAATAGTTTTTTTTTCACTTGGTAAATCTCCGTTAAATTTAATTAAATAATTTTTAAACTATTTCTTGTCAAAATAACTAAGCCGTAAAAACTATACTATATTTTATCTAAACTACTAAATTTTGACTGATTATGGCAAAAATCATACCATATTTATAAGTTTATTTAATAAAATAGTTTTAAAAAAGGATAAAATAGTAGTTTTTGAACTTTCATCACCATCGCAATTAATTTAAGGAGACGCTTATTCAGAGGTCTCCTAAAAATTAAGCCCAACAAGGATGCTTTGCACCGGGGTATTCTGCTTTTAATTTTTATTTTGGTGTAAAATTGTTGTGTTGGTATGGGATATGACATAACCCTTATTGTATAATAATTTTATTTTTGAATTTGAGAGTTTTGCCCAATGGATATGACTAACCCGTTATTAAATATTTTTTCGTTACCAAGGTTTGACTTGTTTCATGTGGAACATGTTGAGCCTGCTATTGACTATTTGTTGCAGGAAAGCCAACGCTCGGTTGATAATTTGGTAGGCAGTAGTTTAGCTCCAACTTGGCAAAATTTTATTGAGCCGTTGGAGTCGTTAGATAATTCTATGGAACGAATTTGGGGGTCAGTAAGTCATCTTGATGCGGTTAAAAATAGCGATGAGTGGCATGAAGTTTATGCGAAGTGTTTGGAAAAAGTGACGAGTTATTCTACTAACTTGGGGCAAAATACGGGCTTATTTAAAAAGTATAAACAGCTTGAGCAGGGTAAAGAGTATCAGGAATATTGTGCGGCACAAAAAAAGGTAATCGAAAATTCATTACGCAACTTTAGGTTGTCGGGGATTGATTTACCTGAACAACAACAACAAGAATTTAAGGCAATTAGCTTACAGCTTTCGCAACTAACCACGGCGTTTGCGAATAATATTTTAAAAAGTACGCAAGCTTGGACAAAAAACATTACCAATGTCGATAATCTGGCTGGTATTCCAGAGACCTCGTTGGCAATGTTAAAACAGTTGGCTGAACAGAAAAATTTAGACGGTTGGTTGGTTACTTTAGATTTTCCATCTTACCTTGCGGTGATTACTTATGCCGAAAATAGGGAGTTGCGTGCCGAAGTATATCAAGCATTTGCTACCCGTTCTTCAGAACGAGCGAATAACCCTGAATTTGATAATAGCGATAATATTAAGCAAATTTTAAAACTTCGCCACCAAAAAGCATTGTTGCTAGGGTTTGCAAATTATGCAGAACTTTCGTTGGCAACTAAAATGGTTGATACAATCGAGCAGGTAATGAGCTTTATTTTAGATTTGGTGGAGCGTTCAAGGGAACAAGCAAAACAAGAGTTAGCAACCTTAAAAACATTCGCTAAGCAAAAATTACTAGGGGGGGGTAGGCAAGACGCTAAATTAGAGCCTTGGGATATTAGTTTTTATGCTGAACAATTAAAAAATGAAACTTTAAATATTTCTCAAGAAAAACTACGCCCTTATTTCCCTGTTAAACAATGTTTAGATGGCATGTTTACGATAACGAAGATCTTATTTGGGGTCGAAGTGAGAGAAAGACAGGGTGTAAATGTTTGGCATGAAGATGTACGATTTTTTGATTTATTTAACAATAAAAATGAATTAATCGCCTCGTTTTATTTAGACTTATTTGCTCGTGAAAACAAACGCGGTGGGGCATGGATGGATACAGTTGCAACCCGTTGGCAACCGTCAACGGCTAGTTTACAATTACCTGTTGCTTATTTGGTCTGCAACTTTACCCCTGCGGTTTCGGGCAAAACTGCGTGTTTAACCCATAATGAAGTAACGACTTTATTCCATGAGTTTGGACATGGTTTACATCATATGTTGACCGAAATGGTGCATTTTGAGGTCTCTGGAATTAACGGTGTACCTTGGGATGCGGTGGAATTGCCATCACAATTTATGGAAAATTTTTGTTGGACACGAGAAGGTGTTGACTTAATTTCTGCTCATATTAAAACAGGTGAGGTGTTACCTGATGAATTATTGCAATCGTTACAAAAATCTCGTGGTTTTCAATCAGCAATGATGATGTTGCACCAGTTAGAGTTTTCGTTATTTGATATGTCCGCTCATGCCAGTTATCAACCCGATGATCCGCAACCTGTTTTAGAAGTATCGCAACAAATAAGGGAGCAGGTTGCGGTTATTTTTCCACCAGAATACAATCGTTTTCCACACAGTTTTAGCCATATTTTTGCAGGTGGTTATGCGGCAGGGTATTTTAGTTATAAGTGGGCAGAGGTTTTATCAACTGATGCGTTTAGTTTGTTTGAGGAGCAGGGAATATTAAACCAATTAGTAGGGGCTAAATTTAAGAACACAATTTTAGCCAAAGGAGGATCTAAGCACCCAATAGAATTGTTTAAAACTTTTAGGGGTAGAGAGCCTAATGTGGATGCGTTATTAAAATATTCTTATATTGTATAAAATTATTTAATATGGTTTATGGCTGGTTTAGCCTTATAATTCCAAGACTATTTTATTTTAGGGGAGAGGGGTTATGAATTCAATTAGTAGCGTTTTTAAAAACCTTTGGTTTAGAGACACAAAAGAAGAAAAAGCCTATATCAATGAAACAGCAATGAGAATTCGTGCAGGGATTTTGTTGTTTATACCTATTTATATGAGTTTTACCTTGTATGATGCGGTATTTGTTTCCCATTGGTTGGTGGACGGCAACACAGCAGTTGATAGCTATGACACTGATTGGGATAATAATATCATCTATAGCGTTGAAGCGATTAAAAAAACTTATGATTATACTTTTCAGTCTTGGCTTTTGGTCTATGCCTTATTTGAAATGCTTGCAACCATGTTTGTAACTACTACAAGATTGTCGCCAACAGTATTAATTAGTTCTTTTTTAGCCCATAACAAACCAGTAGTTTGGAAGCCTTTATTGCCAAAACGCTTTGCTTGGTCTATAGGGGCTACTTTTATAACCATTTGTTGGATCTTTTTTAACCCAGAAGTTTTTGCAGGCTGGGTAGATGCAATATTTGATGCGGGCTTGTCAACTACTGAAAATTATATGTCAAATTTGATTCCTTTGACCTTAGTTTGGGTTTGTTTGTCTTTTATGTGGCTAGAAGCAATTTTAGGTTTTTGTGTTGGTTGTAAGATCCATGCATTATTAGTAAAGTTAAAGGTTTTTGAAGAAGAGTGTGATGAGTGTAACAACCTTGATTGGGATGCTATTGCTAAACGCAATGCCGAAAAAAATGCAAAGGTAGATTATTAGGGTTTTACCCAGTTTTCTAATTTGAGAGTATGTGGAAGGATAACTGATTAAAAACTTGTTTAATTTGTGTATTACCATTACTCTGTTTCTAATTTAGGTTAAAAAATATTTATTTTGTAGTATTTAATGGGTGTAATATGAGAAGATCTCCAATCTCCAATCTCCA
>DBOE01000086.1 GCA_002299585.1 Hydrogenovibrio sp. UBA654
GTGGATTATTAGCGTTATCAATTACATTTATGTCTTGCAAATTTGATTGGAATACTCAATCTAGTGTTGATATAATTATTAATGTATTCATAATTGTTCTGTCAATAAATGTAATAAATTTATTGGATTTACGTCCGGGACGTGCAGGAAAGGCCTTTTTATTTTTATCTATGATTATTTTATTGTTTGCGGATTGGAGTTACAGCATATTACCTTTATCGTTGATAATTGGTAGCTTATTGGTATACTTATACTGGGATTTAAAATCATATGTTATGATGGGAGACACAGGGTCTAATGCCTTAGGGGTTGTTATTGGCATAACAGCAATATTTGGTATTAGGTGAATTATTCAAATTGATTTATTTAGCTTGTTTGATTTTTATTCATTTATTTGCAGAAAAATATTCAATAACAACGATCATAAGTAATAATAAATTTTTAAATTTTATTGATAAACTTGGACGGAGGTAGTTGATTATGGTTAATAGGGAAAGATTAGTGAATGAATTTTTAGAGTTAGTTAAGGTTGATAGCCCATCGGGACAGGAACGACAGATAGCTGAACTATTAAAACAGAAACTTATTCATTTGGGGTTAGATGTATATGAGGATAATGCAGGAGGAGAAGTAGGAGCAACTGCTGGTAACTTAATTGCCACTTTGCCTGGCAATGTAAAGAACGAGGAAGTTCCTGTGTTACTATTCAGCGCGCATATGGATACAGTAGAACCAGGGCGTGGCATAAAACCTATTATTGAGGAGGGAGTAATTCGATCTTCTACTGACACAATATTGGGAGCGGACGATAAGGCTGGAATAGCAGCGATATTGGAAGCGATAAGAGTTATTTTAGAAAATGATATAGAACACGGTGAATTGGAAATAGTATTTACTATTTGGGAAGAAGGCGGGCTTAAAGGGGCTAAAGCGTTGGACTACAGTCGTATAAATGCCAAAATTGGTTATGTGTTGGATAGCGATGGAGAACCTGGCACGATAATAGTATCAGCTCCAGCACATAATAACATTGCAGCAACTATTAAAGGTAAAGCTGCTCATGCAGGGCAATGTCCTGAAAATGGTGTAAATGCAATAGTTGCAGCGTCTAAAGCAATTTCTAAAATGAATATTGGTCGCATTGATTCTGAAACTACAGCAAATATAGGCATTATAAAAGGCGGAAAAGCAACAAATATAGTTCCAGATCATACTTACATAGAAGGTGAAGCGCGAAGTTTGGATGTTAAAAAACTTGAGCTGCAAACTAAACATATGTGTGAAACATTGAAAACAGAAGTGGGAAAATTCAATGCGGAAGTGATTATTAAAGTTACAAGAGAATATAATGCAATTAAACTAAGTGAAAATTCACCTGTAGTAGAATATGCGGTACAGGCTGCTAGAAAAATAGGGCTTACTCCGAAACTCACACATACTGGTGGAGGGAGTGATGCTAGTGTTTTCAATGAACGAGGAATTAGTTGTGCTGTTTTAGGAATTGGAATGAATAAAGTACATACTGTTGATGAAAATATAAAAATAGATGATCTGTGTAATACTGCAAATATAGTTATAGAAATAGTTAAGCTTGCTTGTAGTAACTAAATATTATTTTTGATATATTTTTTAATTTATTTCGAACTAATTGGTTATTATGTGCACTTGCTCTGTTTTTTTGGCAAGTGGTATTACTTTTGGTGTTTTTGCTGTTAATCATGTAGAGCCTGATAAAATCAAGGAAATAAATGAGCACTTTGATTTTTTTATTCAGCAAATACCGAGTTTGCAGATTGATAATGTTCAAGCGGTTCAATTGAGTATTTGGAGGAATATTATAACTATATTTGTGATTTACATATTTGGCTTAACTATAATTGGCATTCCTGTTGTACTAGCTTTGCTATTTGTAAGGGGATTTGCTTTAGGATTTACTTTAATAGAAAATATTAAATATTACTAGAAAATATCTAAAAACTTGATGCCGTTGTTAAGCCTTTTGAGGGGGATTATTGATGAAAAAAGATATAGAATCTTTTATTCATTATTTATCAGTAGAGAGAGGACTTTCTGATAATACTTTGAATTCTTACAATACAGACTTGCTGCAGTACTTTGAACACTTGCAAGAACAGGGTATTAAAAACTGGAAAGATACTGATAAATTTCACATCATCGGTTTTTTAATGAAAATACAAAAGAGTAATTTTAAGGTAAGAACTGTTTGCCGCAAGTTAGCTGCTATTAAAACGTTTTATAAATTTTTGTTAAATGAAGGTATACTTGACTTTAATCCTGCTGACAATTTGGAATCCCCTAAACTCAATAAATATTTGCCTAATGTACTGACACTTTCGGAAATAGAGCAGCTGTTTAATCAGCCAAAATTAAATACACCATTGGGAAAAAGGGATAAAGCCATGTTTGAACTTTTGTATGCTACTGGTATGAGGGTGTCTGAACTTGTATCGCTGAATATTGAAGATATTAACTTGAAAGCAGGATTTGTGCGCTGTGTGGGAAAAGGTTCAAAGGAGAGAATAATACCAGTGAGCAAAGTGGCATTAAAGTATCTGGATGAATATTTGCGCTTTGGAAGACCTAAACTTATAAAACATAACAAAAACGAAGGAGCTATTTTTGTGAACAATCGAGGTAAAAGGCTTTCAAGACAGGGGTTTTGGAAACTGCTTAGAAAGTATCTGGATCAATGTTTTATCGACAAACAAGTTACACCTCATACATTCAGGCATTCATTTGCTACGCATTTGTTGGAGAATGGTGCTAACTTGCGTGCTGTTC
>DBOE01000006.1:0-3803 GCA_002299585.1 Hydrogenovibrio sp. UBA654
TTTCTCGTTTTTGCTTAGCTGTTTTTAACTGAACGTCAGGCTCACTAACTTCCATACATTTTATATCAATTCCTCTACGGCTAGCTTTTTGTACCAAAATATCATACATTTGATTTAGCTGAAAATCAGATGCGGTACTCATAGAAATGGTCGTGTCTTTCAGTCCAAAACTTGAATCTGAACCTTTAAAATCATAACGAGTGGTAACTTCTTTATTTGCTTGGTCAACCGCATTGGTTAATTCATGTTTATCTAATTCTGAAACTATATCAAATGTTGGCATTTTCTTTCCTTATTTTATTTTCTCCCCCCCTTTTTATATTTTCGGGGGGGGGGGCTTTATTATATAAAAAACTAGTTCTGTCCAGTATGCCCAAATCCACCTGTTCCGCGTTTAGTTGCCTCACCAAACTCATCTACTTGGGTAAATACTGGTTGTAATACTGGCACTATAACCATTTGGGCGATTCTCTCACCAACCGCTACCTTATAAGCAGTATTGCTTCTATTCCAGCATGAAACCATTAGGGGACCTTGGTAGTCTGAATCAATTAAACCAACCAGATTACCAAGCACTATACCATGTTTATGCCCTAGGCCAGACCTAGGTAATAACATGGCTGCTAAGCCAGCATCATCTAAATGAATCGCCATGCCAGTTGGGATTAACACAGTTTGCCCTGGCTCAATAGTTAGCTCTTGATCAATACAAGCTCGCAAATCTAAACCTGCGGAACCTTTAGTGCCATAATGAGGCATTTCTATTTCATTGCCTAAACGAGGGTCTAAAATTTTATACTCAACTTGTAGCGTCATATTTTTTCCTTTGCAATATAGTTTAATATCTCAAATGCTTGTTGTTTTTTACTCGATAGATTTAGTTCTTTAATCGCAGATTGGCTAATTAAAGTTAGCTGATTTTGTTGCTGCTCAAAACCTTTACCTTCGCCAACTAGGTTGGCACAAATCATATCTAAGTTTTTGTTTACTAATTTCTGTTTAGCATATTCTAAAAGCTGTTGTGTTTCCGCAGCAAAACCAATTACTTTTAAATTATGCTGTTGTTTTTTACTTGCTACCCAAGCGACTATATCTGGGGTTTTTACCAACTCAATAGTTAAATTTTCTTGTTTAGCCATTTTTTTAATTTTATGTTTTTGTGGATTATCTACTCGATAATCAGCAACTGCTGCTGCCGAAATAAAATAATCGGCATCTAAATATTGTTTTTTTATTTCTTCAAACATTTGTGTAGCTGTATGCACATTTTTGCGGATTACTTTTAACGGCGTATTTAGGGAAACAGGCCCAGTAATTAAAGTAACCTCAGCTCCTACACTAGCCGCAACCTCAGCAATCGCAAAGCCCATTTTACCCGAACTTTTATTAGCTATAAACCTTACAGGATCAATATCCTCAAAAGTAGGCCCTGCGGTAATCAAAAGTTTTTTACCCTGCCAATATTTTTTTAGCTCAGTATGGTCTATTAAAAACTCAATTGCCAGATCAAAAATTGCTTGTGCTTCAAGCATTCGCCCTTCGCCCACTTCACCACAGGCCTGTTCACCCGATGCGGGTTGTAAAACAATCATCTCTCTTTGTGTAAGCACTTCTATATTTTCAATAGTCGCCTCATTCTTCCACATAACACTATTCATAGCAGGAGCAAGCATAATTGGTTTGTTGGTTGCTAAACAAATTGTAGTTAATAGATTATCTGCCCTTCCCATGCGTAATTTAGCAATAGTTTCTGCAGTTGCAGGAGCAATAACAATTAAATCTGCCCAACGAGCCAATTCAATATGACCCATACCTGCTTCTTGTTCAGTATTAAAAACTCCATCTCGTACGGGTTTACCCGACAAGGCTTGAAATGAAAGAGGTTGAATAAATTCTTTTGCTCCATCAGTCATAACTACTTGTACTTCATGTTGTGCTTTTATAAACAACCTTACTAGCTCTAGTGATTTATAAGCCGCAATACCGCCAGTAACACCAATTAATATTTTCATTATTTATTCAGCCCTAAATATGGGTAAATCAGCTTTTACTGGACGACCATTTTTAGTTGCCACCCCCGTAGTAATCGCCGCAACGATTAAAGTATTATCATCTGCAAAAACATTTTGCAAAAACTGCATCTTTAGCCTACCCTGTCGCACAACCTGCACAGTAATATAAAACTTATCCGCAGGTCTTAATGATTTTTTATACTCTAACTCTGCTTTAATAACCACTAAATCTATGCCTTGTTTAGATAATTCCACAAAATTAACCTGATTAGCCAACAAAAACTCATGGCGAGCATGTTCTAAATAGTTCAGATAAACTGCATTATTTACAATCCCTTGTAAATCACACTCATAATCACGAACTGACATATTTATTTTAAACAAGTTATCGACCTTTTTTATAACTGAGTAATATTCTAACAAACTGGCAATAGATGATTGCAAATACTGTTAAAAATAGTATTCAATTCATGATTTACACTACTTAAGTGCCTCCTTAAACATAAGTGTATTATAATGTGCTTGTACTTAACTATTTAAAGGAAATATTTAACATGAAAGAATTTATTTTTCAAAAACAGTGGGGCTGGAAAACTAGCGGCCTTGCATTAGCATTTATCTTTGTACTAGCTGTTGTATTAGTCAAGCCGATAGGTGTATCAACCCAGTTTGTTATTTTAGACGGCATTATTTGGAATGCAGTTTCTGATAAGTTAATTGAAAAAGATGACTCTGCTAAAAAAGGATATTCTAGTAGCAATGCATACCTAAATAAAAGTGGTGGCAAGTATGCTCATAATATTGAAAACCCGCTAAATTATTCTTTTATTTTCGTATTCGCAATGATTGTGGGTGGTTTCTTATCTAGTAAAATTTTGTCCAAAAAAGATAACCATCTTTTTGCTTCAAAAGAAACAACCATTCACTACAAGGGCTCAGCGACAAGCAGTTATGTAAAAGTTTTTATAGGCGGAGTTTTGGTGTTAATAGGAGCTAGATTGGCTGGCGGTTGTTCAAGTGGACACATGATGAGTGGTATGATGCAAACCTCAATTAGTGGTTACTTATTTGTATTGGGTGTTTTTATTGTTGCCATACCTTTAACTTTATTTATACATAAAAAAGGAGCAAAATAATGAATATTTTTCTAGCAATTTTTTTAGGTTTACTGTTTGGCTTTATCCTACAAAAAGCTGGGGCAACTAACCCCGTAAAGATTATTAATATGCTACGCCTAAAAGATTTCCATCTTATGAAGTCCATTCTTTTTGCTATAGGGCTTAGTAGCTTATTATTATTTAGCCTTATCTCTCTTGGTTTTGTTGAGGCTGGGCTTCATGTTAGCGTCAAATCTGCTTATATTGGAGTTATTGTAGGTGGCACTATTTTTGGTCTTGGCTGGGCTATTTCAGGCTTCTGTCCAGGCACAAGTTTAGTCGCTCTTGGTGAGGGTAAAAAATATACGGTTACATTCATTTTGGGTGGGCTACTTGGAGCATTCTTGTTTATGTTAGCCTATGAAGTGCTTCAAAACACTTTTCTATTCAACAAACTTGGTGGCAAGATGACTTTAGCTCACCTTAGTTCAGACAAATATCCATCATTGCTAGCGGATTATTCTGGAATGCTAGTGGTAGGAGTTGTCTCTATTGCATTAATTGTAATGGCAATTGTTTTACCAAGTAAAAAATAATTGGCGGTTGTTAAGTGCCACCTTAAGGAGGAGCCTCTGAACAAGTATGATTATTTTATGCTGGCAAAAAGAGCCGATATTTTCACTGCAGTTCGTTG
>DBOE01000006.1:4146-18447 GCA_002299585.1 Hydrogenovibrio sp. UBA654
TAGCTAGCTATTACGCCTCACTGCAGCAAAAATAACGACACTTTTTTTTCAGTCTAATTCTAACCCTAACCCTACTTTAATCAGAGGCTCCTTAAATGGCATTATAAAATATGGGTTTATTTTAAAAATTTTGGAGCTAGTTAGAAATGGTTTTCTACAATAGGGTGACGAATTGGTAAATTTATGTTTATAATAAGCAAAAAATTAATCTAATAATTAAAACACTTTAATGTATAATATCTGCATTAAACGATATAGAAATATAAAAAGAGGGGAAAAAATGAAACAAATATATTTAGTGTTAGCCTTAATGTTTTTAGTTGGTTGCTCCAGCATTGAGGTAAGTCAAAAGTATAACAATAAAACAAACTTTGCGAAAATAAAAACCTTCCAATTACTGCCAACAAAAAGTCAAGCCGCTAAAAACATACCTCTAGTAAATAAAAATATTAAATTAGCCATACAAAGAGAATTTGACTACAATAAAAATTTTAAACTTAAAAAAAATAATGCGGATGCTTACATTGCTTATCACTTGATAAATAAAGGCAGAGATACATCTAACCCACCAGCAACACTTGGCCAAAAAGAAGAAGCATCTGGTTTTCTCCTTGATAGTGGTGATGGTAGAATGAGCTTTAATGAGCAACCTTCTGAGAATTTTTATCAAAAAAACATTTTTATCCAAATATTAAACAAACAAAGAAAGGTTATTTGGCAAGGTATGGGTAGCACTCCAGCAAAAAATCACCCTACCCGAAAAGAAACAACTATGTTGATAAGTGAAACGGTGAAAAAAATACTCAGGCAATATCCTCCAAAATAATTATTTAAAAAGTATTGCTACATTTAATATAGTGTAGTGAAATCGAGGATTTTGATACATGGGTAGATTTACACAATTAGTAATTTATTCTTGTTTTTTTGCTATTTTAAACGGTTGTAGTAGCATGCCTACTAATCCCCCAAGGGATTATCTTTACAATGCACAGAAAGCTGGTGATGTTGGGGCTCTTATAGATGCAAAAAATATATATCTGCAAGCAATGGATCAAGAGGATATAAAAACTTTATATTCTCTTGAAAAAATGAATTATCAAGAAAATCTTACTCTAGTTCAAAAAAGTGCTACCGCTCTACCCCTACATTATGCGATTAAACACAACAAAGTAAAATTATTCAAGTTTGCTGTTAATGCTGGTTACGATATAAATACCTTAGATGAGCAATTACAATCACCACTAATGCTAGCAGTAAAAGCAAAGTCTTTAATCTTTGTTGAGAAATTAATTTCATTAAATGTTGATGTTAGGCAAGATGAGAACGCTGAACAATCCATATTATTATTTGTAACTGACAAGCATCCTAAAAAAATTATGATGACTTTACTACAAGCAAATGCTGACTATAACAACGCCATAAGAAATAAAAAAATAAAACTGTACAAGGCAAAAAACCCTAAAAGCTATGAGTATTTGATTGAATATCCTCAACAAATAAAAAAACTTATTGTCGATATAATGATAGGTAATTTGTACAATGTTCAAAAATATATTAACAAAGATTATTCGGTTAATACTAAAACTAAAAATGGTCATTTGCCACTTAATACCGCCGTACTATTTAATAAACCTCAAATAGTTGCCATGCTAATTAAGGCTGGAGCGGATCTTAATGCTAGCAATGATGACTGGACGCCATTAATGAATGCTGTGGATCAAAGCAATCAACAAGTATTAAAAGAATTATTAAGCGGCGAACAAAAACCTAACCTAGACAAAACCAATAGAGATGGCTGGACTGCTTTGATGCTGACTATGAATGGTAATAATGACTTAGGTAATCTTGCAAATATATTAATTTATTACGGGGCTGACCTCAATAAACCAAAAAATGATGGTTATACTCCTCTTAATCAAGCAGTAAGATTTAATAAGCATAAAGTATTTGCCAATTTAATAAATGCAGGGGCTAATCCTAATATTGCTGCTGATGATGGTTTAACACCTTTGATGAATTCTTCTAACAGTCTGTTATTAATTAAAAAACTTGTTCTTTTAAAAAATATTGACTTAAACATACTCAATAAAAAAGATCATAATAGATCTGCTCTTGATTATGCAATAAAAAAAGGTAATTATAAAGTAATAAATCTACTGCGTAGTGCAGGAGCTAAATCTGGGCACTAGTTAGTAACTAGTAAAGTTTTATATCTACAATTTATATTAAAACAACCCAAAAGATTCCAAAAACTAAGAAATGAATAAATACTTAACAAAAATACTATTTTTAATCTTCACCCCACTAACTAAACCTGTGATTATCGCTAAAGAAATTGCCAATAGGCGTAATAAAAAATTTCCTGAAGTAGATTTTTTAAAGGCGATTAGTGTATTTATGATAATTATTTTCCACACATTTTTTGCAGTATTTTTTATATTTCAAGCAAATCCAGTTAAACTCGAAGGCTTTATTAATAGTATTCCATCTGTATTACACATTGTTTTTTCCACTGATAAGGCTGTTGATATTTTTTTTATGATTAGCAGTTTTTTGCTAAGTTATTCCATGCTAAAAACTTATGCTAAGCAACAAAAAATAAATATTGCTAGATTTTACTTCCATAGGTTTTTTCGTATTTACCCTTTATTTTTGGTTGCGTTGTTTTTGTATGGCTTAGCAGATTTAGACAAACTAATTAATTATGGCTGGCATAGCCTATTATTTATTGACAATATATTACATACATCTATTATTCCCGTTGGCTGGAGCCTATCTATTGAAATGCAGTTTTATGCAGTTTTGCCATTTTTAGTTTGGTTTTTAGCAACCAAAACAAGACCTTTATTGTGGTTATGGCTATTAGTATTAATTTCAATTATTGCTAGATTTTATTTTGCCTATAGCAATGAAATTATTTACCAAAGTCCATGGTTAGCTTTTTTTGACAAGTTAGACCCTAAAACATATATGGATCAGATGTATTATTCAATTGAGACTAGAATAACTCCTTTATTATTAGGAGTCGTATGGGCATTTATAGTATTTAGGCATGAAGGTACAAAAATAATTTTTAACTATTATATAAGGTTATTTTTAATTACTATGAGTTTAATCACCATTTATTTAGCAATGCATTTTCCCATTTATAATGCACAATCTTGGTTTTATGCTGATTTTAATTTCCACTTAAACTTACTTTTTATTAGTTTGCACAGAGCCATATTTGCAATTGCTTTATTAGCTTTAGTTCTCTTGCTTAGCTTTAGTCGCTCAAGCTATAAACAAGTGGATTTTAGAATATATAATTGGCGAATTTGGAAAATTTTTTCTGAACTTGCTTTCCCGATATACTTTTTCCATTTTCCTTTAGTTGCGGTATCTTGGGTACTAATATTAGGAACGACAGATGTAAAAACAATAACTAAAATAGAACTTTGGCAAATTCCCCTAGTATTCTGTTTAGCAGTGCTATTAAGTCTATATATTTCTATTTGGCTATACCATTGGGTAGAAAAACCAGGTATTAAACTAGGTAAAATACTAGAGAAAAAATACTTCACTAAAAGCTAAAAACCAAATTCTTATTTATAAGGTTGGCATATAGCATCAACGATAAAACAACCATAAATTATCAGGTAGAAGCTAAAGACCAAGGTTCACTGGCGGTGTTGATGGCAATTATGTTTGCGGTAATTGTTTGGTTGGTCATTTTATTTTAAAACTACTCTCCTTTAACACCTGTTCAATTTTTGGGGTAATATTGTAAGTTCCACGCTTTGGAGTTTCTATTTTAATAGTGGTTTGATAGTTTTTCATAATATAATTTTCTTTTTGCTAGTTTGCTAGCTAATTTTATCTAATTTTCAGGTTGATTTTATGGGATAATTTATTTTTTCATATGTAGCAGAAAGGACAGTTGAATGGATGAGAATAAGAAAAAAGCACTTGATGCCGCCTTAGGTCAAATTGAAAAGCAATTTGGTAAGGGTTCGATTATGTTGATGGGCGATAAGTCAGTTTCTCATGATATTCAGTCAGTATCTACTGGTTCATTAGGTTTAGATGTTGCTTTAGGCATAGGTGGTTTACCTCGTGGTCGGGTGGTAGAAGTTTATGGTCCTGAATCATCTGGTAAAACTACTTTAACCTTGCATGTAATTGCTGAAATGCAAAAAATAGGTGGCACGGCGGCGTTTATTGATGCGGAGCATGCACTTGATCCGATTTATGCAGGCAAATTAGGTGTGGATATTGATAGCTTAATTGTTTCTCAACCAGACACTGGCGAACAAGCATTAGAAATTACCGATTCGCTAGTGCGTTCGGGGGCCGTTGATGTTGTGGTTATAGACTCGGTAGCAGCTCTAACTCCCAAGGCAGAAATTGAAGGTGATATGGGAGATTCTCATATGGGTTTGCAAGCTCGTTTAATGTCGCAGGCTTTGCGTAAGCTAACCGCTAATATTAAACGCACTAATACTTTGGTTATATTTATCAACCAGCTTAGAATGAAAATAGGGATTATGTTTGGTAACCCAGAAACCACTACTGGTGGTAATGCTTTAAAGTTTTATGCCTCGGTGCGCTTAGATATTCGCCGTATTGGAGCGATTAAAAAAGGTGATGAAATTTTAGGTAATGAAACTCGGGTAAAAGTGGTTAAAAATAAAGTTGCACCGCCATTTAAACAAGTAGTATTTGATATTTTATACGGTCAAGGGATTTCTCGTGAAGGAGAAGTTATTGACCTAGGAGTAAAAGAAGATTTAATCGAGAAATCTGGTTCTTGGTATAGCTATAAAGGTGAAAAGATTGGGCAAGGTAAGGACAATGTGCGTAAATTTTTGCAAGAAAACCCAGAGATTTATGAAACTTTACAAGTGCAAATTAAAGAGAAATTATTGCCATTAGTTGATAAAGTAGCAGAGGATGCTCCATAAGTTTGCAGGAATTTAGCTCGGTTGACAAAGAGGCATTAAAAACCATTGAGGCAAGGGCGATTTATCTGCTGGCAATACGTGAGCATGGCTCACTAGAATTAGCCCAAAAATTAAGGCAAAAATTTAGTTATCTTGACCTAGGAAATCTGCCATCATTGGTGGATTTTGTTGTATTAAAATGCCAAAAAAATAATAGCTTATCTGATGAACGCTATATAGAAAGTTATATTAGAAATGCTCTTGAAAAAGGGCAGGGTTTTTATAAAATCAAACAGTCCTTGCAAGCAAAAACAACCGCAGAAGAGTTGATTGTTACTTATTTAGATCTGGGTGATGAACAATGGATTGAGCAAGCACAGCAAGTGTTAAGAAAAAAATATGGTGCAGATTTTAAGTCAAATACACCAAAAGAACAGGCTAAAAAAATGCGTTTTTTACAAGCTCGTGGGTTTAGCCAAGAACAGATATGGAAAGCGTTTAAATAAGTCTCCTGAAGGGGATACTTAATAACTAACCTAAATTTCCAGCATAAATTTTAATAGGAAGAAAAAAATATGACCAGTGCAGCACTCAGAAAAGCATTCTTAGACTTTTTTGAACAGTTTGGGCATAAAGCCATTCACTCAAGCCCAGTAGTGCCAGCTAATGATCCAACATTGTTGTTTACCAATGCCGGCATGGTGCAGTTTAAAGAAACTTTTTTAGGTCAAGAAACTAGAGACTATAAGCGAGCAGTTGGCGTGCAACGCTGTATTCGTGCTGGTGGCAAACACAATGACCTTGAAAATGTCGGTTATACCGCTCGCCATCATACTTTTTTTGAAATGCTTGGTAACTTTAGCTTCGGTGATTATTTTAAACAAGAGGCGATTAAATACGCATGGCAATTTTTAACCGAAGAGCTTAACCTACCAGCAGAAAAACTCTGGATAACTGTGTATGAAGAAGATCAAGATGCCGAAAACATTTGGTTACAAGAAATAGGTATTAGTGCTGATAGACTCTCTCGTTGTGGAGCAAAAGATAATTTTTGGTCAATGGGTGAAACAGGGCCGTGTGGACCTTGCTCGGAAATTTTTTATGACCATGGTGATGATATCGCAGGGGGTCCCCCTGGCGGCAGCCCAGATGAAGATGGTGATAGGTATATCGAAATCTGGAACTTAGTGTTTATGCAGTTTGATCGTTCGCCAGACGGTACTTTAACGCCCTTACCCAAACCTTCCGTAGATACTGGTATGGGGCTAGAACGCCTAGCAGCTATTCTGCAAAATGTGCATAACAATTATGACATTGATCTCTTTCAAGCTATTATTAAAAAAACGGCTAAGTTAACGGGTGAACAAGACTTAAAAAATAATTCTTTACGAGTAATAGCTGACCATATTCGTTCTTGTGCTTTTATTATTGTTGATGGAGTTTTGCCAGCTAATGAAGGCCGAGGTTATGTATTACGGCGTATTATCCGCCGAGCAATTCGTCATGGTTATAAATTAGGCAAATCCGATTTATTTTTTAATCAATTAGTGCCTGTATTAGTTGAGCAAATGGGAGAGGCTTATCCAGAGTTAGTGGCTGAGCAAGATAATGTAAAACGAGTATTAAAACAAGAAGAAACCCGCTTTGCAGAAACGCTAGAAAATGGTATGAAAATTTTAGAAGAAGCTATTACTAGCTTAAATAGTAAAATTATTTCTGGTGCAACAGCATTTAAACTCTATGATACTTATGGTTTTCCACTAGATTTAACCGCAGATGTAGCCAGAGAACGCGGGTTAAGCGTTGATGAAACAGGTTTTGCACAAGAGATGGACGCTCAACGCCAAAGAGCAAGAGGTGCTAGCAACTTTAGCTCACAAACGCAACAGGTAAGTTACAACTTAGAAACCCCATTTATCGGTTATGAACGAGATACTGCCGATGCTAAAGTAATGGCAATATTTGTTGATGGAAAAAGTGTTGATGCAATTACGCAGGGAACGCAAGCAACGGTTATCTTAGGCAGAACTACTTTTTATGCTGAGTCAGGTGGTCAAGTTGGTGATACCGGCAGTTTAACTGAAGGTATGAATAGCTTTCATGTTAATGACTGCCAAAAACAAAGTAAAACTTTTTTGCATATTGGCAAAGTTAGTGCAGGAACGATTAAAGTTGGGCAGATTTTACAGGCTCAAGTAAATATTGAACAACGCCGTGCATCAGAAAAAAATCATTCAGCCACTCATTTATTACACTCGGCATTAAGGAATGTTTTAGGTTCTCATGTTCATCAAAAAGGCTCACAAGTTAATGCTGATAGGTTGCGTTTTGATTTCTCACACTTTGAGCCAATTAATAATGAACAGTTATTACAAATTGAACAATTAATAAACTTAAACATCATGCAAAACACACCAGTTTCTACCGAAGAAATGGGCATTGATGATGCTAAAAATAAAGGTGCGATGGCTCTGTTTGGTGAAAAATATGGCAATCTAGTACGAGTAGTTGATATGGGCAAGTTTTCCATAGAACTATGTGGCGGAACTCATGTTAATAATACTGGCGAAATAGGACCTTTTCGGATAGTTGCAGAAACTGGTATTGCCTCTGGAGTGCGTCGTATTGAAGCTGTTACAGGTTTTGGAGCTTGGGAGATTATCTATCAAACTGAAAATAGCTTAAATAATATTGCCAGATTGGTTAAAGCTGATCGTAAACAAGTTGAGTTGAAGGTAAACCAGCTAGTAATGGAGCAAAAAAATACCGAACAACAACTCAAAAAACTACAGGTAAAAATGGCATCCTCGCAAGGTGATGAACTAATCAATTCATCTATCAAAGTTGGGCAAGCAAATGTGCTAGCTGCTAACATAGAAGGAGCAGACGCTAACACTCTGCGCGAAACCCTAGATAAACTAAAAAATAAATTAGAACCAGCGGTTATCGTGCTAGCTTCAGTAGATGGAGAAAAAGTTAGCCTAGTCGCAGGAGTATCAAAAGCACTAACTGAAACCTTTAAAGCCGGTGAGCTGGTTAATCATGTTGCCTTACAAGTTGGTGGTAAGGGGGGGGGGCGCGCAGATATGGCTCAAGCTGGTGGTAAAGATCCTAGTAAACTAGCAGAAGCACTAGCTTCGGTTACAGCTTGGGCACAGAGTAAATAAGATGGCTTTAATAGTACAAAAATATGGCGGCACTTCAGTTGGCAATGTTGAAAAAATTAAAAATATAGCCAATAAAATTGCCAAGTTTATCGATGATGGTCAGCAAATAGTAGTTGTAGTATCAGCAATGAGTGGTGAAACAAATCGCTTAACCTCGATGGCTAGCATTATTGCCAAACAACCTAGTAGCCGTGAAATGGATACACTACTAACCACTGGAGAACAAGTAACTATTTCCTTATTAAGTATGGCACTACAAGATTTAGGGCATGAAGCGATTTCCTATACTGGCTGGCAAATACCAATTGCCACTAATAATATTCATTCAAAAGCCAGAATTGAAGAGATAAATAGCAAAAAAATAACTAGCCAGCTTGAGCAAGAAAAAGTAGTAGTTGTCGCAGGTTTTCAAGGCATATCTGCAGAAGGCAATATCACCACTCTAGGCAGGGGGGGGTCAGATACTACCGCAGTAGCCATAGCCGCCGCATTAAGTGCTGATGAATGCCAAATATATACTGATGTTGATGGAGTTTATACTACTGACCCAAGAGTTGTTCCAGAGGCTAAAAGACTAGACTTTATAACCTATGATGAAATGCTAGAAATGGCAAGCCTAGGCACCAAAATATTACAAATTCGTTCAGTTGAGTTTGCCAGTAAATACCAAGTGCCATTAAGAGTGCTTTCTTCTACGCAAGACGGCGACGGAACGCTACTAATATCAGAACAAGACTTTAAGGAATCAACTATGGAAAAGCCAATTATTTCAGGCATAGCTTTTAGTCGTGATGAAGCAAAACTAATGATCTTAGGGATACCTGATGAGCCAGGGATAGCCTTTCAAATTATAGGGCCAATTTCTGATGCAAATATTGAAATTGATATGATTATCCAAAACCAAGGCCATGATGGCACAACCGATTTTACCTTTACTGTTTCGCGCTCAGATATCCATAAAGCAGAAGAGATATTAAGGGCGAGTGCTAAAAAATTAGGAGCCAGAAAAGTCCAAACGGATGACTCTATAGTTAAGGTTTCATTGGTTGGAATAGGCATGAAATCTCATTCAGGAATTGCCAGTAATATGTTTAAAGTGCTGGCAGATAATCAAATCAATATCCAAATGATAGGGACTACTGAAATTAAAATATCAATAGTTATTAATGAAGAACAATTAGATACTGCGGTGCAAAAACTACATAAAGCATTTGAATTAGATAAATAACCTATTATATGGTGTTTGGCTAGGGAGCCTCTGATTAAGCGATGCCCTAACAAACGGTTGAATTTTTTGGTGGTTGATGATAACATTTATCATTAAATGAAAAAATACTTTACTACATTTTTAATTATGCAATTAGTTTTTGCTAGCTTTATGGCAATTAGTCATGGTGCTTTGGCTGGCAGTACTACGCATGAAGCATTACATTCTCATACTGGTGAAAGAGAGCATCATCATGCTGATAATTTTAATCATTCTGCTGGTTTAGATAGTGTTTGCGATGTGCATGTCCATTTAACTTTCTTAGAAAATGGTATTATTGATTATCAGTTTATACCTTCAAATCCTACCCTGGTAAGATTTTCTAATGTTAGTTTCCTTAACTCATCAACTAAGCCTTTACTACCCCCCCCTAACTCCTAATCAGATTTTTGTCTTAGAATAATTTAGGCAAAAAAATTAATATCAGTTATCTGGTAACTAATATTTCCCCAGTTTAATAGATTAAGAGTAAATAATATGAAATGGAATAGCATTTTTTTAGCACTTATATTTTGGTTAATAAGTATAAATGTTAGTGCAATGGGTAATCATGCACATGATGATCACGGACATGACCATACAAAGGCCGAAAATGATGGACATCCTGAACAGCCAGCACATTCAGCAATAAGTAATGATATGCTTGAAAAATTTGGGGTTGAAACTGCCACAGTTTCTCCAAGGTTGATTAAGAATCAATTGGACTTTTATGGATTAGTAAAAATACCCAAACAGAGAAAAACCATCGTCTCTGCTCCTTATCAAAGCAGTATTAAAAAGGTATTTGTAGATGTTGGCGATAAGGTTATAAAAGGGCAAAAGCTGGTTAGTTTAGTTAATATTAAAAACCTACAAGCTTATCAAATTAATAGCCCCGCAAGTGGTTTGGTTACCGAAAGGTGGGTTAATAATGGTGAAATAGTACAACAGGGTTCGTTATTGAAAATAACAAATTTATCTAAGATATGGGTTGAGTTTACAGTATTTCCTAAGAATTTAAGTCAGCTAAAGGCTGGGCAGGAGCTATTAGTAACAAATTTATATGGTAATAAGTCTAGCAAAGGCAAGATTGATTATGTTTTGCCTACTATGACCGAAGGTCACTTAGCTAGAGCAAGAACAACGATTGATAATATTAATGGTAATTGGTATTTGGGAATGCATGTTATGGTTAAGGTTACCATTGGTAAAAAACAAGTTTCTCTAGCGGTACAAAAGTCTGCTTTGCAAAATATGAATGGTAAAAAAGTGGTATTTATTAAGCGTGGAGATACATTTGAAGCACAAGTCTTGCAAACAGGTATTATGGATGAAAATTATATTGAGGTGTTAAGTGGTCTTGAAAGTAATATGGAATATGTGGTGAAAAATAGTTTCCTTATTAAAGCCGATCTTTTAAAACATAATGCCGATCATGGTCATGCACATTAATAAGAGGCTCCTTAAAGAAGATAATTATGATTAAAACATTAGTTACCATGTCGGTTCAAAATCGTTGGTTAGTGATTGTTTTCACTTTGGTTATGGCTGTAGTAGGCTTGTATATTGCAAAACATTTACCCTTAGATGCCGTACCAGATATCACCAATACTCAGGTTCAAATTAATACCGAAGCGGATGGCTACACCCCGCTAGAAGTAGAGCAAAGAATTACTTTTTTGATAGAAAATGCTTTATTTGGTATTCCTCAACTAGACTATACTCGCTCTATTTCTCGTTATGGTTTATCACAAATTACGATTATTTTTAAAGAAGGTACGGATATTTATTGGGCTAGGCAACAGCTTAGTGAACGATTACAATCAATTCGTAGTTCTTTACCAACAGGTTTAGAGCCTGCTCTTGGTCCGATTTCTAGTGGTTTAGGGGAGATCTTCACCTATGTAGTAACGGCAGATAAAAATGCTAGAAAAACAGATGGCACAGTTTATTCTGTAGAAGATTTACGAATTATCCAAGACTGGGTGATTCGCCCGCAAATGGTCAAAGTGTCAGGTATTACAGAAATAAACACCGTTGGTGGTTTTGAACGCCAATATCAAGTAGAGCCAGACCCCAAAAAGATGCTAGCTTTTAAGGTAACAATGCAACAGGTTATTGAAGCAGTTTTAAATAATAATCAGAATGTTGGTGCGGGTTATATTGAAAAAAATGGTGAGCAGTGGCTGGTTCGCTCAGTCGGCCAACTAAATTCTATAGAAGATATAGGTAAAATAGTCGTTGCTAGGATAGACAATTCAATTGTAACAATTAATGATGTTGCTGATGTTGTGTACGGTAAACAATTAAGAACTGGGGCAGCAACCTCTAATGGTGAAGAAGCCGTGCTAGGCACTGCTTTTATGTTGTTAGGTGAAAATAGTCGCACCGTCGCAAAAGCCGTTGCCAAAAAACTAAAGCAAGTAAATCTTAGCCTACCTATTGGAATTGAAGCCAAAGCACTTTATGACCGAACTAGTTTAGTCGATAAAACCATTGCGACGGTACAAAAAAACCTACTAGAGGGATCTCTAATTGTCATAGTGATTCTGTTCTTATTTTTAGGTAATGTTCGAGCAGCCTTAATAACCGCCTTAATTATTCCATTAAGTATGTTATTCGCAATTACAGGCATGGCAACAAATCGTGTCTCTGGCAATCTAATGAGCCTTGGAGCCATTGATTTTGGTTTGATTGTCGATGGGGCAGTCATAGTTACTGAAAATGTTTTGTTACGGCTTAGTCAACAAAACAGCCATCAGTTGCCCTTGGCAAAAAGGCTAGAAATAGTGATTAAAAGTACCCAAGAAGTCATTCAGCCAGCCTCGTTAGGGGTTTTGATTATCATGTTAGTTTATTTGCCTATTTTTGCTTTAGACGGGGTTGAAGGCAAAATGTTTGAGCCAATGGCTTTTACAGTTGTAGCTGCATTATTAGGGTCTTTAATCTTTACGGTAACCTTTATTCCTGCCGCTATTGCTATATTTATGAAGGGCAAAATAAACCAAAAAGAAAACCTTATCATGGTTTTTTTACGCAAAATTTATCAGCCATTATTAAAGTTATCTTTACGCTTTTCGGTGTTAGTGGTGGTTTTTGCACTAGGTTTATTTACACTTTCTGCAATTCAGATATCTAAAATAGGTACCGAGTTTATGCCGAAATTAGATGAAAGTGATATTGCTATGCATGCACTGAGAATTACTGGAACAGGGATAGAACAATCTGTTGCTATGCAAAAAGTATTAGAAAATGAACTTAAAAAATTACCAGAAGTTAAATATATATTTTCAAAAATAGGCACACCTGAAATAGCAACAGACCCCATGCCACCTAATGTTGCAGATACTTTCTTGGTTTTAAAACCACAAGAACAATGGCATGACCCCTCTAAAACTAAGCAACAATTTATTGCTGATTTAAGAGAACTAATTAGTAAAGTACCAGCTAATAATTATGAAATAACCCAACCAATAGAAATGCGCTTTAATGAACTGATAACAGGGGTAAGAACTGATATCGCTTTGCGAATTTATGGAGATGATCTAGCTATTTTAGCAAAAATAGGAGAACAAACTAGTGCTTTGCTTAGTACTGTCGCAGGAAGCAAAGACGTTAGGGTCGAAGAAACCCAAGGTTTGCCAATGATTAATGTTATTGCCAACAAAGATCATTTAGCTCTATTAGGATTAA
Organism: Hydrogenovibrio sp. UBA654; assembly: GCA_002299585.1. Taxonomy (GTDB): domain Bacteria; phylum Pseudomonadota; class Gammaproteobacteria; order Thiomicrospirales; family Thiomicrospiraceae; genus Hydrogenovibrio. Next base: position 17,175 of record DBOE01000006.1, read on the forward strand.
CCATGTCAGAAGTTGAGCAAGCGGTGCAAGTTGCTATTGGTGGCGTGCAAGTAGGGCATCTTTATGAAGGAGATAGACGCTTTAAAATAATAATACGTCTAAATAAAAAATACAGTCAAGATTTAGCGACACTTGCTAAATTACCAATTGTTATTACAAACCTTGCATATAAAGAGCTTGCTTATGTTCCTTTAGGAGATATTGCTGAACTTAAAATTATTATGGGTCCTAGTAAAATAAACAGAGAAAGTGGTAAAAGAAATGTAGTAGTAACAGCCAATGTTAGTGATAGAGATTTAGGGAGTTTTATAGCGGAAACCAAAGAACTAATGCAACAACAATTGGTTATGCCAGCAGGTTATTGGCTGGAATATGATGGAACGTTTAAACAGCTACAATCAGCCACTGAACGCTTAACCATCATAGTACCAATAATTTTATTAATTATTTTTGGATTATTATTTACGGTTTTTAATTCAGTAAAAGACGCCATACTAATTTTTGTAGCAATTCCATTAGCACTAACTGGCGGAGTTTTATCCCTAATGTTAAGGGACATGCCACTATCCCTTTCTGCGATGATAGGTTTTATAGCGCTATCAGGTATTTCGGTACTAAATGGAATAGTTCTAATCACCTTTATCAGTAGTCTACGTAAAAAAGGCGAAGAGGTGTTACAAGCTATTAAATTGGGAGTCAACCAAAGACTAAGACCAGTACTAATGACCGCATTAGTGGCAAGCTTAGGATTTGTACCCATGGTAATCAGCACAGGAGCAGGAGCAGAAGTACAAAAACCCTTAGCAACGGTAGTAATCGGCGGGATAATTTCATCAACCATACTTACTTTATTAGTGTTGCCAGCCTTGTATAAAATATTTTATCGGGTAAAAAGTTAACAAAATGGGTGCTGGTGTATTTGTAACTGTTTAAAACCCAACTGTCGCCAAGCGTCATAAGCAATTATCGAAACTGCATTAGCCAAGTTTAAGCTTCTACTGCCCTCTACCATTGGAATGGTTAACCGCTGTTCTGGCGGTAAAGAGTTAATTATTTCAGCAGGTAGACCTCTAGTTTCTGGACCAAATAAAAAAGCATCGCCATCTTGTGCTTTAGCTTGCGTATAATATTGGTCTGTTTTTGTAGTTAATGCAAAAACACGGTTGGGTTTTATTTTTGTTAAACAGGCATTAAGATTATCATGTTCTTGTAAATTAGCTAGTTCAGCATAATCCAACCCAGCACGACGAACCTTTTTTTCGCTTAAATCAAA
>DBOE01000006.1:18789-21211 GCA_002299585.1 Hydrogenovibrio sp. UBA654
TAGGGTTTTATTAGGTGCAAATGAGCACCCATGTTAGCGGTTAGCCTAATTAAAGCCCCTGTATTTTGTGGAATTTCAGGTTCGTATAAAATAATATGTATCATAAAAGGAATTATACCTTGGTCGATTTATCAGTCAATATTGCAGGTTTGCATTTTAATAACCCCGTGGCTATGGCATCGGGTAATGCAGGTTATGGCATAGAATACCAGTCTGTGAGTGGGTTTTCCAATAAAGATGTTGGTGCAGTGTTTTTAAAAGGTACGACCATTGAACCAAAACTAGGTAATAAGCCAGAAAGAGTTATGGAATCTGCCTGTGGTTTGTTGAATTCAATTGGTTTACAAAATCCTGGAGCTCAGGCAGTTATTGAGAAGTATCTTCCTAAACTGGACTTATCAGCAAGCCAGTTTATTATTAATGTATCAGGATCAAGTATTGAAGAATATGGCAAAATAGTAAAAATGTTCGACCAAACTGACTTACCAGCGATTGAAATTAATATCTCTTGCCCTAATGTAAAAGCAGGTGGGGCAACTTTTGGTAATGACCCTGATATGGCAGCACGAGTGGTAGAAGCCTGTCGAAAAAACACCACCAAGCCTTTAATAGTAAAGCTATCGCCAAATCAAACTGATATAGCCGAAGGGGCAAGAAGAGTAATTGAAGCTGGGGCGGATGTGCTTTCTGCAATCAATACTTTGATGGGCATGCAAATAGATATTCACTCAGCCAAGCCAACACTAGGTAATAATCAAGGAGGCTTATCAGGGCCGGCAATAAAACCAGTTGCTTTGCTCAAAGTTCACCAAATTTATCAAGTAGCTAAACAACATAATATTCCCATAATTGGTTTAGGAGGCATTGCGTGTGCCGAGGATGTAATCGAGTTTATGCTTGCAGGAGCATCAATGGTAGCAATAGGAACAGCCTTAGCCAAAGACCCACTACTAATTAAAAAAATCAATAAAAATCTAGTCAAATATATGCATAAAAATAATATCCAAAAAATAAGCGACTTGACGGGTACATTAGAATTAAATACCGACACAGTCCTGTGTAGATAATACTTAGAGTAGAAAATAATGAAGTCAGTAAAAGAACAGTTAGAATTAATTAAACGCGGCACTGAAGAAATTCTAGTAGAAAAAGAACTAATCGAGAAATTAGAGACGGGCAAACCATTAAGAGTAAAGGCAGGTTTTGACCCAACGGCACCAGACTTGCATTTAGGACATACAGTATTAGTTAACAAGCTAAAACAATTTCAAGATCTAGGGCATGAAGTTTTATTTTTAATTGGTGATTTTACTGCAATGATTGGTGATCCGACAGGCAAAAGTGCGACAAGACCACCGCTATCTAAAGAAGATATTATTAAAAATGCCGAAACTTATAAAGAACAAGTATTTAAAATTCTTGACCCAGCTAAAACCACAGTAGTATTCAACTCCGAATGGATGGATAAAATGTCGGCGGCAGACCTAATAAAGCTAGCAGGAACGACAACCGTGGCAAGAATGTTAGAAAGAAATGATTTTGGTGACAGATACAGCTCTAACACACCCATCGCAATTCACGAATTTCTCTACCCACTAGTTCAAGGCTATGATTCCGTTGCTATGGATGCAGATATAGAGTTAGGAGGAACCGACCAAAAATTTAATCTGCTAATGGGTCGAACACTGCAAGGTCATTACGGCAAACCACAACAATGTACCCTTACCATGCCAATTTTAGAAGGTCTTGACGGCGTACAAAAAATGTCCAAGTCCCTCAATAACTATATTGGCATAAAAGACCTGCCAAACGACATGTTCGGAAAAATAATGTCGGTATCCGATGAGTTAATGTGGCGTTACTATGAATTGCTAAGTTATGAAACCATGGCTGTAATTAATGATTATAAAAAATCCGTAACATCTGGCGAAAACCCAAAAAATATAAAAATTAAACTAGCCCTAGAATTAATAACAAGATTTCACTCAGCAGAAGACGCACAAACAGCCCTTAAAGATTTTGAAACTAGATTTTCAAAAAATGCCATCCCCGATGATATGCCAGAGTTTGATTTTGCAACACCAATGCCCTTAGCTAATGTATTAAAAGAAGCAGGTTTAGTCGCTTCAACCTCCGACGGACACCGAATGACCAAGCAAGGAGCGGTGAAACTAAATGGCAATAAATTAACCGATAGCAGAGCCATGGTAGAAGCTGGTAAAAAACAAGTTTACCAAGTAGGCAAAAGAAAGTTTGCCCGTATTTCAATAGGTTAATAAATTGTACAAAATTAATTGCAATAAAATCTAAAAAAAGACTTGCAAAGAAAGAGAAACTAGTTAGAATACGCATCTCTTTCAGACATGGCTAAGGAGATTTAGCGATGAATGATAAAGAAGCAGTTCTTTAAAAATCAGGTAAT
>DBOE01000058.1:0-4217 GCA_002299585.1 Hydrogenovibrio sp. UBA654
AAGTTAAGTTAACTTTTACTATACCAATTTACTAATTCCAGTACTGGTTTTGCTTAATTTTTTTCGACATATAGTCTATAAAATAGCGAGCTTTACTAGATAAATAATGGCTTTGAGGATAAATTGCGTATAAATTCAATACTGGAATTTGGTAGTCTGTTAATATCTTTACTAAACGACCTGTTTGTAAATACTGCCAACATATAAAGGTTGGCATAGTCACTATTCCATGCCCTGCTATAGCCATATTCATTAAAAATTCACCATTATTGGCTGAAAATTGTCCCTCGGCTTTTATTTTATGTTCTGCTCCTGCTTTATCGGTAAATTTCCAGTGTTGCTTATCATAGTTATAGCCAAATAGTTGCTGACTTTTTAAATCAGTAAAGTGTGTTGGAGTACCAAATTTATGTAAGTAATCAGGGCTAGCTACTATAGCTAAATTAATAGGAACTAGCTTTTTTGCTTGCAGGGTTGAATCCGTAAGTTTTGCTATACGCAATGAAAGGTCATAGCCTTCTTCAACTAAATTAACTTGGCTATCAGAGAAGTTAATATTTAGTTTTAAACTAGGGTGTAATTTGGCAAATTCACTTAACAATGAATTCATATGTAATAAACCAAATGAAAGTGGCAAAGAAACTGATAAGATCCCTTCTAAGCTGAGATTATTTTTTATATTTATACTTTGCGTAAAGTCATCTAGTTCTTGAAATTGTTGATATGACTTTAGAGCCTTGACAAAATAGTGATTGCCATCCTCTGTTAAGTGAAAAGATCTAGTTGTACGATTAAACAATTTTATTTTTAACCTTGTCTCTAGGCTAGATAGACATCTACTTACCGATGATTTGGCTATTCCTAAAGAATCGGCAGCTTTACTTATCCCTCCAGATTCTACAATTCTTATAAAAACTTGTATATCTTCTAACTTGCCCATTAGCGTTCTACTTTTGTTAACAGTGTTTTAATCATTCTACTGTTTTTTGAGAATAGTTTTACCTATAAAATAAAATTGAACTTAATAAAAAGTTATCTAAATAAATTTATATATGGAGAGTAAAAATGAACAATTTAATTAATTTATCGGCACCATTAGGTAGAATTTTACTGGCAACAATTTTTGTAATGGCTGGCATTAATAAAATATTTGGCTATGAGTCAACCCAAGCTTATATGGAGGCAATGGGAGTTTCTGGTGGTTTATTACCTTTGGTAATTTTTATTGAAATATCCGCAGGGGTTGCTATAGCACTAGGCTGGAAAGCAAGAATATCTGCATTTTTATTGGCTGGTTTTACTTTATTAACTGCCTTTATTTTTCATGCTAATTTAGCTGATCAAGCACAATTCATTATGTTTTTTAAAAATATTGCTCTTGCTGGTGCTTTTTTGCTAATAGTTCACCATGGTGCTGGGTCTTATGCACTAGATAATATATATAATAAAAATAATTAGGTGAATTAAATGGGCTTTTTAATAAACGGTAAATGGGATGCTGTGTGGTATGACAACGACGAAAATAATGGTGAGTTTCAAAGAAAAGAGTCTTTATTTAGAAGTTGGATTATCGCTCCTACAGATGCTAAAAATAATACTGAATTTGTTGCAGAAGCAAACCGCTATCATTTGTATGTATCACTAGCTTGCCCTTGGGCTCATAGAGCTTTAATTATGCGTAAATTAAAAGGCTTAGAGGAAACTATTTCTATTTCTGTAGTTAATTCTTTTATGAGCGATGCTGAAGGTTGGACTTTTGATACTGGTAGAGGGGTAATAGAAGATAGTATCAATCATAAACAGTTTTTACACGAGATTTATCTCTTGTCTGACCCTAGTTTTACTGGGGTAGTTTCCGTACCTTTATTATGGGATAAAAAGCTCAATAAAGCAGTTAATAATGAATCTTCTGAAATAATCCGTATGTTTAATTCGGCTTTTAACACTTTAAATATAAATGGTCAGTCTTTTGTAGAAAAAAAACTAGATTTTTACCCTGAACACCTAAGAAAAAATATCGACAAAATTAACTTATCTATTTACCAAAATATTAATAATGGAGTATATAGAGTGGGTTTTGCTAGCCAGCAAAAACCTTATGAAAAAGCACTGATTGCTTTGTTTAAAAAACTTGATGAACTAGAGATGTTACTATCTAAACAAAGATATTTAGTGGGAGAGACTTTTACTGAGGCTGATATTAGGTTATTTACTACTCTAATAAGATTTGATGCTGTTTATTATGGGCATTTTAAATGTAATCTAAAAAGGATTTCCGATTTTCCTAACTTGTTTAATTATATGTTAGATATTTTGCAAACCTTTGATTTATATGACACTATCGATTTGGAATATACTAAAGCACACTATTATGGAAGCCACGATAAATTAAACCCTTCTTTAATAGTGCCTCTTGGTCCTATTCAAGATTTTAGACAACCTCATAATAGGCATGCAATGTAAATTTATAACCAGTCTCTTGGGCTTAGGTATTCATATAACTTTGCCTCTTCACTATCTGGCTCTGGATGATAATCATATTTCCAAGTCGCCACTGGCGGTAATGACATTAATATTGACTCTGTCCTGCCTCCCGTTTGTAACCCAAAAATTGTACCCCTATCTATCGCTAAATTAAACTCCGCATAACGGCCCCTACGGTATAACTGAAAGTCTTTTTCTACTTCACCATACTCTTGACCCTTACGAACCGCAACTATTGGGCGATAAGCTTTTATATAGTGATTACCCACCGATTGCATAAACTCAAAACACTTGTCAAAATCCCAACCAAAAGTATCTGAATTTAAATCATCAAAAAATAACCCCCCCACTCCACGAGTTTCATCACGATGCTTTAAATAAAAATATTCATCACACCATTGTTTATATTTTTGATACAGCTCTTCCCCAAAAGGTTCACAGGCATTTTTAGATTGTTGATGCCAGTCGATAACATCTTGTTCATTTACATAGTAGGGGGTTAGATCAAACCCTCCACCAAACCACCATACTGTCTCCTCTCCTGCTTTTTCGGCAATAAAACAACGAACATTGGCATGTGAGGTAGGCACATAGGGGTTACGCGGGTGAATAACCAGAGAAACTCCAAGTGCTTGAAAGGACCTTCCTGCTAACTCTGGTCTATGTGCAGTGGCTGATTCAGGAAGATTTTTGCCTTTTACATGCGAAAAATTTACCCCCCCTTTTTCAATTACTGCTCCATTTTCCATTACTCTGGTTCGCCCACCACCAGTTAATTTCATTTGCCCTTCTTCACCTTCTCTTGACCATTGGTCGGTAAAAAATTTCTTTAAGCCATCTTCTGCGGCTAGTTGTTGGCAAATATCGTCTTGTAGAGAGAGTAAATATTCTTTTATTGCTGGGATATTTATGGACATTTTTAGAACCCTTTAGATTTTTTTAATTAAATTTAATCACTATTCTAGTAGAATATTTATCAAAGAATTATTTTGTTTATTGAGAAGAATCAATTTGTTGACCGATAATATTATAAAAGAGACTAAACTATGGCTAGAAAAGGTAGTCATCGGCTTAAACTTATGCCCCTTTGCAAGCAAACCTTACATCAATAAACAAATTAAATTTGTCGTCAGCAACGCTATTGATGAAATCAGCATATTAGAAGATTTAAAAAAAGAATTACTTTTTTTATCCGCTACTAATAAAAATACCACTGAAACCAGCTTAATAATATTGCCTAATATTTTAGCGGACTTTTATGATTATAATCAATTTTTAGATTTGGCGGATGCCCTACTGGCAAAGTTGGATTTAATCGGTACTATTCAAATCGCTAGCTTCCACCCAAACTACCAATTTGCTGGCACAAATGCTAGTGATGACGAGAATTTAACCAATCGCTCGCCCTACCCGATTTTACATTTAATTAGAGAGAGTAGCTTGGAACAGGCTTTATTAAATTATCATCATCCTGAAAAAATACCTGAAAATAATATTAAAAAGGTAAAATCCTTAACTGATAAACAAAAAAATGGCTTATTTACTTAGAGAGAAGCTGAATAACCAATATACTAAAGACACCATATAAGAACCCACAACACTATTATTTTATTATAATAAACTAACATTAACTAGTGTAAGTTATACCCATGCAACTAACATTTTCAGGCCTAAGCTAACAAAATAAGAAAGTAACCACTAAAAATGCCAATAAGCAAAGAGACCCTGAAATG
>DBOE01000058.1:4561-4769 GCA_002299585.1 Hydrogenovibrio sp. UBA654
AAATGTCAGCTAGAGATAAAGAAAAAGTTTTTATGGTAAATGACAAAAGAAAGCCTAAGCACACCAAGAATAAAAAGAAAAACCTTAGCTCTACACAGAAAAAGAGGAATCGTAAAATCTCACAATTACGGGCAAAAGTTGAACACTGCTTTTGAGTTTTAAAGCATCAATTTGGATACAACAAAGTCAGATACAAAGGGTTATAAAA
>DBOE01000049.1 GCA_002299585.1 Hydrogenovibrio sp. UBA654
TGTAGCTATGGTTCGCCGTATGTTACCATACGCATAAGCTTAGGAGTTTAAAATGGCAAGAGTAAAAAGAGGCGTAGTTGCACGCAGAAGACATAATAAAATTCTTAAACAAGCAAAAGGTTACTATGGTGCTCGTCGCAAAGTATTCCGTGTTGCTAAGCAAGCAGTAATAAAGGCTGGTCAATATGCTTATCGCGATCGTCGCGTTAAAAAGCGTACCTTCCGTCGTTTATGGATTGCTCGTATTAACGCTGCTGCGCGTTTAAATGGTATGACTTATAGTCGTTTCATTTCTGGTTTAAATAAAGCTGGAATTCAAGTTGATCGTAAAGTACTTTCTGATGTAGCTATTCATGACATAGAAGCTTTCGCGGCTATAGTTAAGAAAGCAAAATCAGCGTTAGCCTAAATTGTAATTAGGTTCATTTTAAAGGGGGGCGTTGTCCCCTTTTTTGATTTTAATTTAGATGTTTTTTCACTCCTTAACTAATTTGTGGAAAAATGTTTACGAAAATTTAAATTAGGGAAAAAAATGCAACAACAACTGCAACAAATCATTGCTAAAGCAACAAAAGCCTTAAAACCCGTTGTTGAGCTAGATTTGCTAGATGAAATTAGAGTACAGTATTTAGGCAAAAAAGGTGAGCTAACCTTAATGATGCGTATACTTGGCAAGTTATCTAATGAAGAACGCCCAAAAGCAGGACAAATAATTAATGAAGCCAAACAAAAAGTACAAAATCTATTAAATGATAAAAAAGTTCAGCTTGAGATGGCTGTTCTTGAAAAACAACTTACTGAAGAGTCAGTAGATGTTACTCTACCTGGTCGCTCAATTACAGTAGGTGGGCTACACCCTGTAACAAGAACTCTGCGACGCATTGAAGAAATATTTTTCAAAGCAGGTTTTGATATAGAAACAGGACCAGAAATTGAAGATGATTGGCATAATTTTGAAGCTTTAAATATCCCTAAAACACACCCCGCCAGAGCAATGCATGATACTTTTTATTTTGATGAAAGCACGGTATTAAGAACTCACACATCAGGGGTGCAAATTAGAGCGATGGAAAAAAAAGATGGTCCGATGCGTATTATTGCACCAGGTCGAGTATATCGCCATGATTCAGACCAAACCCATACCCCAATGTTCCATCAAGTAGAAGGCTTGATACTAGAAAAAAATGCTAGTTTTGCTCAATTAAGAACTTTGATTATTGATTTTTTACGCAAGTTTTTTGAAGATGATGATTTAAAAGTTCGTTTTCGCCCTTCATATTTCCCTTTTACCGAGCCATCTGCCGAGGTAGATATTGCCACAAATTTATTTGGTGATGGTCGTTGGATTGAAGTATTAGGTTGTGGCATGGTACACCCAAATGTATTAAAAAATGTGGATGTTGATGCTGAGAAATATACAGGTTTAGCCTTTGGTTTAGGTGTTGAAAGGTTAGCTATGTTGCGTTATGGTGTAACAGATTTAAGACAGTTTTTTGAAAATGATTTACGCTTTTTAAAGCAGTTTAAATAAAAGATTATGTATGAAATTAAGTGAAAATTGGTTAAGAGAGTGGATTAATCCAGATTGGGATACGCAAACTTTAGCAGAAGAGTTAAGCTTAGCGGGGCTGGAAGTAGATGGTATAGACGGTGTGGTTGCTGAGTTTACTAATGTAGTTGTTGGGAAGGTTGTTTCTGTAGAAAAGCATCCAGATGCGAATAAATTAAATATAACTACAGTTGATGTTGGTGAACTAGAGCCGTTACAAATAGTTTGCGGGGCTAAAAATGTAGACGCTGGTATATTAGTTTGTTGCGCTAAAGTAGGAGCAGTTCTACCAGGGAATTTTAAAATTAAAGCAGCTAAATTGTGTGGTGTAGATTCAAATGGCATGTTATGTGGAGCCACTGAAATAGGTTTGGCTGATAATGGAGTTGATGGTTTATATTGCTTGCCAAGTGATGCACCTATCGGCATGGATATTAGGCAATATTTAGATTTAGATGATAAAGTTATTGATGTAGATTTAACCCCTAATCGTGCTGATTGTTTAAGTGTTGAAGGTATAGCTAGAGATATTTCAGCAATTAGTGGTTTAAAAGTTAGTCAACCATTTACTAATAATGTAGAAGTTATAAAAAATGGTGAATGTTCACAACTAGTAAGCGTTAATGAACCAGTAGCTTGCCCAAAATATCTGGGTTGTATGGTTATAAATTTTGATAGTTCTGCAAAAACTCCACTCTGGATGAAACGCAGATTAGAAAGATCTTCTGTTACTCCTAAAAATCTAATTGTAGATGTTACTAATTATGTTTTGATTGAGTTGGGACAGCCAATGCACGCTTATGATGCAGATAAATTAACAGGTAATCTTCAGGTTAGATTTGCTCATGATCGTGAAAAAATGATTACTTTTGATGGCAAAGAACTAAAATTACAAAAAAAATCTTTAGTTATAGCCGATGATGCAGGAGTAATTGCTCTAGCTGGTATTATGGGAGGTTTATCTACGGCAGTTTCTTCAGATACGAAGAATATTTTCTTTGAATGTGCTAATTTTAATTCCTCAGTTATTACTGGCAGGGCAAGGCAATATGGACTACACACCGATTCTTCACATAGATTTGAACGAGGGGTTGATAGCTTTTTACCAGAAAGAGCGATGGAAAGAGCATTAGATTTATTTACTAAGGTAGCAGGGGGTAAAGTATCTAAAATAATTGCAGAAGTAAGTGAAAATAATTTATATAAGCCAAAAGAAATCCAACTAAGACCAGAAAGAATTACTAAGTTATTAGGTGTGGTAATAGCAGATAAGAGAGTTGAAGAAATTTTTAATAGTTTAAATTTTACAATTAATAAAAACTCTACTGGTTGGGGAATGATTGCCCCAACTTATAGATATGATATGGAAATTGAAGCTGATTTGATTGAAGAAATTGGCAGGGTGTTTGGTTATAATAATTTACCTGAAATAGATATAGAAGCTCCGCTGAGGCTACCAAAAGTGACTGAATCAGCACAAGATTTATATCTAATTAAAAAGCATTTGGCCTCACAAGGGTTTAATGAAATTATAACTTATAGTTTTGTTGAAGAGGGTTTTCAATATAAATTGATGCCGTCTATTTCTGCAATTAATTTAAAAAACCCTATTTCAGATGATATGAAATCTATGCGAACAACATTGTTCCCTGGGTTATTAAATACAATAGCCTATAATCAAAATCGTCAACAAGTAGCCTTAAAACTATTTGAAGCAGGTTTAGTATTTATTAATCAAGATGATACTCTTGATAATTTAGTTCAAGAGCCTATGTTATCTGGAGCCATGGTTGGTAATTTAGAAGTTTCTAACTGGGCACAAAAAAATAAGATGGTTGATTTTTATGATCTTAAAGCTCAGGTAGAAGCCATTTTAACAATTAGTGATTTAATAGATGAAGTTAGTTTTGTTCCACAAAATATTAGTATTTTTCACCCAGGGCAGTCGGCAGCTATTATTAAAAATGGTGAACAAATAGGTTCACTTGGGCAACTACATCCGGCACTTGTAAAAGATGCAGGAGTAGCTGGTAAAGTATTTATGTTTGATCTAAAACAAAGTGCAATTTTAGCAATAAAAGTGCCCTTAGCGGTTGCTATATCTAAATTTCCAGCGGTACAAAGAGATCTAGCTTTTATTGTTGAGCAAGATTTACCCGTACAAAAATTGATTGATACTTTACAAAATTATCCATCTTCTATATTAAAAACAATAGAAATATTTGATGTTTATCAAGGGGATGGGTTAGAAAAAAATAAAAAATCAATTGCAATATCATTTAGAATACAACATGAGACAAGAACTCTGCAAGATGAAGAAATAGATAATTTGATGTTAAATTTGATAAACTTAGCAGAAGAAACTGTTTTTGCAGAATTAAAGTATGAATATAAGATAGGAAAATAAAATGGCACTTACAAAAGCAGGCTTAGCAAAAAAATTAACCGATTCTTTTGGATTTAATAAGCGTGAATCTAAAGAAATGGTTGAGCATTTTTATGGTGAGATATCCAATGTACTTATAAAAGGTGAGCAAATTAGATTATCTGGATTTGGTAATTTTGAGCTAAAAGACAAAGATGCTCGCCCTGGTAGAAATCCAAGAACAGGAGAGGACGCTATAATCTCTGCACGCCGAGTAGTAACCTTTAGTCCAGGGCAAAAACTTCGTGCTAAAATAGATAACCATGGTAAATTTTAAAGCTACTAACCAAGCACGCTTAGATATTGAACTTCCCGATAAAAAATACTTCACTATTGGCGAAGTATCAGAGTTATGTAGTGTTAAATCACATGTTTTGCGTTATTGGGAACAAGTTTTTGCTCAGCTTGACCCTAGTAAAAGACGTGGCAGAAGGTATTATCAGCACCCAGATATTGAAATTATTTTAGAGATAAAATCTCTACTTTATGACCAAGGGTTCACTATCCCAGGAGCTAAAGAAAGGTTGTCTAAATCGTCCAATAAAGGCGTTCTGCCAGAAAAGTTAGATACTAAAGATCCACAAAAAAATAACTCCTATCTTCAATTGGTTCGTATGCGTGCTGAAAACCAAGAGTTTTTTAATTACATCTCTAATAAATATTAGTTTTACAACGATTTCAACTGCTTGGCAAGTTAATTTGTGTTTGATTATTTTGTTTAAAAATAACAGCGACTTTTCCTATAGATTGAATTAGGTGAGAACTGGTTTTTTCTAGTAAATAAGTAATTATCTTTTTTCTATCTTCTCTATCACTACAAGAAATTTTTATTTTCAATAATTCATGGTGCATTAGCGAGTTTTCTAACTCATTTATTAAAGATTCGCTAAGCCCATTTGAGCTTATCATTACTATAGGTTTCAATTTGTGAGCATTTTTTTTTAAAAGTTTTATTTGAAAATTGGTTAATTTTTTATTGCTTGCCATTGAAAATCCAAAATTAGTTATTATTTTTAATAGATATAATACTATATAAAAAAATAAGCTATGGCAAGAAGTAAATCTAGTGCAGGGTGGTTAAAAGAACATTTTGATGACTATTATGTAAATAAAGCAAAACAGGACGGTTTTCGCTCTAGAGCTGTTTATAAACTACAAGAAATTGATGGTAAAGATAATTTGTTTTATCAAGGGATGACAGTAGTTGACTTAGGAGCAGCCCCTGGTAGTTGGACACAATGGGTAGCTAGTAAGGTTGGAGGCTTAGGGCGAGTATTTGCTTTAGATATTTTACCTGTTGAGCCTTTTGCTGGGGTGATTTTTATTCAAGGAGACTTTAGAAAAGAAGAGGTGTATCAGTCTTTAGTTGACTCTATTGGTAACACAGATGTTGATTTGGTTATCTCAGATATGGCCCCCAATATGACTGGCAACAAAGGCATTGATATACCTAAAGCTATGTACTTAGTTGAGCTATCTATTGATTTAGCCGATCAAGTTTTGAGGGGGGGGGGTGACTTATTAGTAAAAGTTTTTCAAGGAGAAGGTTATGACCATCTGTTAAAAGGGTTAAAGAAAAAATATAATAAAGTTATTATAAGAAAGCCAAAAGCATCAAGAGCAAGAAGTAGAGAGTTTTATGTACTTGCTAGAGGTAAAAAATAATGTGTTATAATGACATCAATTTAAAAGTTAAACTTATTCAGTTTTGAAATGGAAAAATAATGAAAAATGATATGTTAAAAAATATTCTAATTTGGGCAGTAGTAGCAACTGTTATGCTATCAATTTTTAACCATTTTAGTGGGAAAAGTTTCCAAAAAAATAGTCAACTAGCTTACTCAGACTTTATAGATCAGGTTAGAGCAGGGGAAGTGAGCCAAGTTTCAATTGAAGGAACTAATATTCGTGGAGTTTATGTATCTGGGAAAACTTTTAAAACTGTTAATCCTGGTGATGTTGGATTAATGGGTGATTTATTAAATAATCGCATAAAAGTGGTAGCAAAATCTCCAGAGCAGCAAAGCTTATTGTTGCAGATATTTATTTCATGGTTTCCTATGTTATTGCTTATTGGTATTTGGATTTTCTTTATGCGTTCAATGGGAGGAGGAATGGGCGGAAAAGGTGGTCCTATGTCTTTTGGTAAGTCTAAGGCAAGAATGCTTACTGATGATCAGGTTAAAGTAACTTTGAATGATGTGGCTGGTGCTGATGAAGCAAAAGAAGAAGTTGGAGAGATTGTGGATTTTTTAAGAGACCCAGAAAAATATCAAAACTTAGGTGGAAAAATCCCTCGTGGAGTATTAATGGTTGGTCCGCCAGGAACCGGTAAAACTTTGCTCGCCAAAGCAATAGCAGGTGAAGCAAAGGTTCCCTTTTTTAGTATTTCAGGTTCTGATTTTGTAGAAATGTTTGTAGGTGTTGGAGCATCACGGGTAAGAGATATGTTTGAGCAAGCCAAAGCACATGCACCTTGTATTATATTTATTGATGAGATTGATGCGGTTGGTCGTAGCCGTGGCTCTGGTATGGGGGGGGGCAATGATGAAAGAGAGCAAACCCTAAACCAAATGCTAGTTGAAATGGACGGTTTTGAAGCTAACGAGGGGGTTATAGTAATTGCCGCGACCAACCGAGCGGATATTTTAGATCCTGCATTGTTAAGACCTGGTAGATTTGATCGTCAGGTTACAGTTGGTTTTCCTGATATTCGAGGTAGAGAACAAATATTAAAAGTACATATGCGTAAAGTTCCGTTAGATAAAGGTGTTAAACCAGGCTATATTGCTAGAGGTACCCCAGGTTTTTCTGGGGCAGATTTAGCAAACCTTGTTAATGAAGCCGCCTTGTTTGCGGCGAGAAATAATGACAAGTTAGTTACCCAGTCTCACTTTGAAAAAGCAAAAGATAAAATTTTGATGGGAGTTGAGCGCAAAAGTATGATTATGAGTGAAGACGAAAGAAAGCTTACTGCTTATCATGAAGCAGGTCATGCAATTGTTGGTTATTTAGTGCCTGAGCATGACCCTGTTTATAAGGTAAGTGTTATGCCAAGAGGCCGTGCATTGGGCGTGACTATGTACTTGCCAGAAGAAGATGCTTATAGTTATTCAAAGCGTAAACTAGAAAGCCAATTATCTAGTTTGTATGGTGGGCGAATTGCTGAAGAGATGATTTTTGGTGCTGATGCAGTTACCACTGGTGCTAGCAATGATATAATGCGTGCTACACAAATAGCTAAAAACATGGTAACAAAATGGGGTTTATCAGAAAAATTAGGTCCCCTTATGTATGAAGAAGAAGACAATGGTTCTTTGCTTGGGCAGTCTCGTAATGCTAATGTTTCTAATGAAGTTTCGAAAGAAATAGATATAGAAATGCGACTTTTTATAGATAGAAACTATAAAAGGGCAGAGAAAATCTTAAAAGAAAAAGAATCTATTCTGCATGCAATGTCAGATGCATTAATGGAATATGAAACAATTGATGCAGAACAGGTTAAAAATTTAATGGAAGGAAAAGAACCAGGAGAGCCCAAAGATTGGGACGAAATAGGTAGAGATTCAGACGACTTCTCCGACTCTAGTGAATCTATTACTAAAGATGAAAAAATAAAAACTGATTTAGTAGATAATAAAGATCTGGTAGATGGAGAACCTAAGTTACACTGAAGAGACACTTAATAACTAAAATAGAAGTACCTCATTTATGTTAGTTATTAAGTGCCTCCCTAAGGGTTATACAATACTCTACCCCCTTTTTACAGGGGGTTTTTTATAGGTTAAAAATGTCTTTTAAGAAAAAAATTATATCTTCTGATCTTAGCGCACCCTTAGTTATGGCAATACTTAATATTACCCCAGACTCTTTTTCAGATGGTGGTTATTTTACTAATAAAGATATGGTAAAAAAACAATTAGAATTAATGGTATCGGCAGGGGTAGATATTGTTGATATTGGTGGTGAGTCAACCAGACCAAGTGCAGATCCAGTAGCTTTAACAGAAGAGCTGGATAGGGTTTTACCTGTTGTTGAACTGATTAAGAATGAATTTGAATTACCGGTTTCTATTGATACTTATAAAGTTGGGGTAATGTCCGAGTCAATAAAGCTTGGTGTTGATTTAGTTAATGATATAAATGCATTACAGGCAGACGGAGCTAAAGAATTAGTTGCTAAATCTGGCGTTTTTGCCTGTTTAATGCATAAAAAAGGTTTACCAAAAAATATGCAACAAGCACCTGTGTACCAAGATGTTGTTACAGAAGTTACCTGTTTTTTATTAGAACAGGCTAAAATGTGTAAAGAAATAGGTATTGATAAAAATAAATTGTTAATTGACCCAGGTTTTGGATTTGGTAAAAATACTCAGCATAATATCAGTCTGTTTAAAGAGCTAGGTAAGTTTTCCAAGTTAGGATTTCCTCTATTGGTCGGAGTTTCTAGAAAAAAAATAATTGCAGATGTTTTGGGTGGATTATCAATAAATGATCGAATGGTTGGTAGTGTCTCTGCGGCAATATTAGCCAGTTTTAAAGGTGCTAAAATAGTTAGGGTTCATGATTTTCAAGAAACCCTACAAGCATTTAAAATAATAGCTGAGTTAAGGTAGGAGTAGGTTATATTTTATGGAAAAAAAATATTTTGGAACAGATGGAATAAGAGGGCATGTTGGCAAGGGTATAATTTCGCCAGATAAAGTTTTGCAGTTGGGCTGGGCTACGGGAAGAGTTATTAAAACACATGGGGAAAGCTCGGTGATGATTGGTAAAGATACGCGTATTTCAGGATATATGCTTGAATCTGCACTTGAAGCGGGTTTTATTGCCGCAGGTGTAGATGTATATTTATTAGGTCCCATGCCAACTCCCGCAGTTGCCTATCTTACCCAGACATTTCATGCGGATGCAGGCATAGTTATTAGTGCGTCACATAATCCACACTATGACAATGGTATTAAATATTTTTCTGCAAAAGGTAAAAAAATTACCGATGAAATAGAACTTGAAGTAGAAAAAGCATTTGATGCTCCTATGGAAGTAGTAAGTTCATCTGATCTTGGGCGTGCAAAAAGGGTTGCAGATGCACCAGGTAGGTATATTGAATTTTGCAAAAGTACTTATGATTGTGCAGTTAATCTTAGTGGTTATAAAATAGTATTAGATTGTGCCAACGGGGCAACTTACCATATTGCACCAGAAGTATTTAAAGAGTTAGGTGCAGAAGTTGTGGCGATTGGTGTAAGCCCAGATGGCATCAATATTAATTCAGGTTGTGGTGCGACAGATTTAGCCTTATTACAAAAAACTGTTGTGGTTGAAAAAGCTGATTTTGGGGTTGCCTTTGATGGTGATGGTGATCGGGTAATGATGGTTGATCATGAAGGTGAAGTTGTGGATGGAGATGGAATTTTATATATTTTAGCCAGTAGCACAAAAAATAGTTCTAAAGGAGTGGTAGGAACTCTAATGAGTAATTTAGGTCTTGAATTGGCTATAAAAGATTTAGGTTTAGATTTTATGAGAACTGATGTTGGAGATAGATATGTTATGCAAGCACTGGTTGAAAAAGGCTGGTTATATGGGGCAGAGCCTTCAGGGCATGTTCTATGTTTAGATAAAGCTTCAACTGGTGATGGGATAATTGCTTCTTTGCAAGTAGTTTCAATAATAGTAGAGCAAAATAAAACTTTAAAAAGCTTATGCGATGGTGTAACAAGATATCCGCAAATATTAAAAAATATAAAAGTCACTAAAAAAATTGATTTGTCAAAAAACTTTAATATTCAAAAAGCAATACACTTTGTGGAGCAAGAAATGAATGGTAGAGGAAGGGTGTTGCTAAGGGCTTCTGGTACAGAGCCATTGGTCAGGGTAATGGTTGAAGGAGAAACTGTTGAATTAATAAAACCACATGTCGAGCTACTGGTTAAAATAGTAGAAAGTGAGTTTTGTTGATTTGTCAAGATTGTAATTTAAAAAAAAAGTAGCTACTATAAGCGACGATTTTGTGTTGGAGATCAAAAAGTATGAGAAAACTATTTGTTGCTGGTAATTGGAAAATGCATGGTAATAAGACCTTTATCAAGGATTTGGTAACCGGTTTGAATGCTAAATCAGTATCGCTCAATAATGTGGATGTAGCGGTTTGTCCGCCTGCAATTTATTTAGATTTTGTAAATAAATGTCTTGCCACAGATAAAATTTTTTTAGGAGCACAAAATATTGCTATTGAGCCAGAGCAAGGTGCATTTACTGGCGAGATTTCTATTGCGATGGTTAAAGACATAGGTTGTTCGTATGTTATTTTAGGTCACTCTGAACGCAGAGCGATTTATGGTGAAACTAATGAGCAGGTGGCAGATAAAACGGCAACCGCATTGTCGGCAAATATAACCCCAATAGTTTGCGTTGGTGAAACCTTAGCAGAAAGGGAAGCTGGCAAGTTAGAGTTAGTTATTTCTACACAGCTGAATACAGTTATTAATAAGGTTGGTATTGATGCGTTTGCAAATATTGTTATTGCTTATGAGCCAGTATGGGCGATAGGTACAGGCAAAACGGCATCATCTGCTCAAGCACAAGAAGTGCATGCATTTATTAGAAGTTTATTAGCCCAAAAAAATGCAGAAGTAGCAGAAAAAGTAATTATTCAATATGGTGGAAGTGTAAAGCCGAACAATGCAAAAGAGTTATTTGCACAGCCAGATATTGATGGTGGATTGATTGGAGGGGCATCATTGAATGCCGATGATTTTATTGCAATTTGTACAGCTGGAGTTTAATCGTGTTTAGTGTAGTTTTAATGATTCATTTAGTAATCGCATTCGTATTGGTGGTATTGGTTTTATTGCAGCATGGTAAAGGAGCTGATGCAGGAGCAAACTTTGGTGGAGGTTCTTCGCAAAGCGTATTTGGGGGTGCTGGTTCTAATAGTTTTATGCTAAAACTAACTGGTGTAGTAGCCACTATATTTTTTATAACTAGTTTGACGCTGGCTTATTTAGGAGCACAAAAATCTAAGGGTTACCAAAGTGTAACGCAAAAACCAGTGGTGGAAAAGGTAGACCCTAAAAGTATAGATGTACCAGTAGTTCCAGAATAAAGAGATTTATTTTTGTTAGTTTAGAAGCCTGCTGGATTTTGTCAGTTCAAGGCGGGGCACATGAGTTTACTAATGTAATCGAATGTTTCCCAACGCAGAAATGGCGTAATTCAGCAGGGTTATAAACAGCAAAAAAGCCGATGTGGTGGAATTGGTAGACACGCTACCTTGAGGGGGTAGTGGCGTAAGCTGTGCCGGTTCAACTCCGGTCATCGGCACCAAATATATATGTTGTAATCGCCCATTTTAAAGAGGTGGTGCAATTGTTTAAAATTTCCATGATTATAATCATGATTTAGGTTGAAAGAGGTTAAGACCTATGCTTGAAAATTATTTACCTGTATTAGTGTTCACAGCTCTAGGCTTGTTCTTTGGCATAGGACCTATGTTAATCGGTTATCTTTTGGGCCCCCAAAACCCAGATTCAGAAAAAGACTCGCCTTATGAATGTGGTTTTGAAGCATTTGAGGATTCTCGAATGAAGTTTGATGTCAGATTTTATCTAGTTGCTATCTTATTTATTATTTTCGATTTAGAAATTGCATTTTTATTTCCTTGGGCAATTGTGCTGGAAGAAGTCGGAACCTTTGGGCTGTTAGCTATGGCAGCTTTCTTATCCTTATTGGTAGTCGGTTTTATTTATGAATGGAATAAAGGAGCTCTTGAGTGGGAATAGAGGGTGCTTTAAAAGAAAGTATTGTAACTACTTCTGCAGATAAGTTAATTAACTGGGCTAGAACTGGTTCTCTATGGCCTATGACTTTTGGCTTGGCATGTTGTGCAGTAGAAATGATGCAAGCTGGAGCTTCTCGTTATGATTTAGATAGGTTTGGGATCATTTTCAGACCTAGTCCTAGGCAGTCAGATGTAATGGTGGTAGCAGGTACTTTAGTGAATAAAATGGCGCCTGCTCTACGAAAAGTGTATGACCAAATGGCAGAACCGCGTTGGGTTATTTCAATGGGTTCCTGTGCAAATGGTGGTGGGTATTATCATTATTCTTATTCGGTTGTGCGAGGTTGTGATCGTATAGTGCCAGTAGATATTTATGTACCAGGTTGTCCACCTACTGCTGAAGCCCTTTTGTATGGCATTATTCAGTTGCAAAATAAAATTAAACGCACTAATACTATTGCTCGCTAGGTTAGTAAAAATATGAAACTATCAGTATTAGACTTAAAAGAAAATGTTGATAAGGTGTTGGGTAACGCGGTAGTTGCTTCAGTTTTAGATAATGGTGAGTTGACTATTGAAATTGCACCAACCACGGCACTTAACAATTTTGAATTGCTAAA
Organism: Hydrogenovibrio sp. UBA654; assembly: GCA_002299585.1. Classification (GTDB taxonomy): domain Bacteria; phylum Pseudomonadota; class Gammaproteobacteria; order Thiomicrospirales; family Thiomicrospiraceae; genus Hydrogenovibrio. Next base: position 12,377 of record DBOE01000049.1, read on the forward strand.
AAATGAATTAAAATTTGAGCAGTTAATTGATGTTTGTGGAGTTGATTATTTAAGTTTTGGTGAAACCAATTGGGAGACTAGAACTGCGGTAAATAAAGGTTTTAGTCGAGGTGTTTTTGATTTTGCTGAGGAGGAAGATGATGCAGATTTAATGAAGCCAAGACGCTTTGCATCGGTTTATCACTTATTATCAGTTACAAAAAATGTGCGGATAAGAGTTAAGGTTTTCCCTGAGGATACTAAAATGCCAATAGTACCGTCAGTAGTATCTGTATGGACTTGTGCAGATTGGTTTGAAAGAGAATCTTTTGATTTATTAGGCATTATTTATGAAGGTCATCCAGATTTAAGGCGTTTATTAACAGATTATGGGTTTATTGGTCATCCATTACGCAAAGATTTTCCATTAGTGGGGGAGGTAGAAATGCGTTATGACAATGAGAAAAAGCGGGTTGTTTATGAGCCAGTGCAAATAGAAAATAGGGTGAATGTTCCTAGAGTTATTCGTGAAGATAAAATCACAAATACAGAGCAAGGTAAATAGGATAATATATGTCTGAAATTCGTAACTATACATTAAACTTTGGTCCACAGCATCCGTCTGCTCATGGGGTGTTACGGCTTGTTTTAGAATTAGACGGAGAAACTATAGTTCGCTCTGATCCGCATATTGGGTTACTACATCGTGGCACAGAAAAGCTAGTTGAATATAAGCCTTATAATCAGTCTATTGGTTATATGGATCGTCTAGATTATGTTTCTATGATGTCAAACGAACATGCCTATGTTATGGCAATTGAAAAAATGCTTGATATTAAAGTGCCAGAAAGAGCCCAGTATATTCGGGTTATGTTTGATGAAATTACTCGCCTTCTAAACCATTTAATGTGGCTAGGTGCCCATGCTCTTGATATTGGTGCTATGACTATTTTCTTGTATGCATTTAGAGAACGAGAAGATTTAATGGATTGCTATGAAGCTGTTTCTGGGGCAAGAATGCATGCAACCTATTATCGACCAGGTGGGGTTTATCGTGATTTACCTGATTCTATGCCTAAGCATAAAGCATCAAAATGGCACTCTGGTAAAAAGTTAGATAAGTTAAACGCAATACGAGAAGGTACTTTATTAGATTTTATAGAGTCATTTACGCAAAGATTTCCTGGCTATATAGATGAGTATGAGGTTTTATTAACTGATAATCGTATTTGGAAACAAAGAACTGTTGATATTGGTATAGTTTCGCCAGAAAGAGCTTTGCAGTTAGGCTTTACTGGCCCAATGTTAAGAGGTTCTGGTATTGCTTGGGATTTGCGTAAAAAACAACCCTATGAAGTCTATGATAAGTTAGATTTTGATATCCCTGTTGGGGTAACTGGTGATTGTTATGACCGCTATTTAGTTCGAGTGCAAGAAATGCGTGAATCAAATAAAATCATCAAACAGTGTGTTGATTGGCTTAACAAAAACCCAGGTCCGGTAATGACTGATGATAATAGAGTAGCCCCACCTAGTAGAGAGTATGCGAAAACTAACATGGAAGCTCTTATTCACCACTTTAAACTATTTACCGAAGGTTATACGATTCCTTCTGGAGAAATATATAGTGCGGTTGAGCACCCAAAAGGTGAGTTTGGTATTTATATGATTTCTGATGGAGCCAATAAGCCTTATAGAATGAAAGTTAGGGCTCCAGGATTTACTCATTTAGCGTCTTTGGACGAAATGGTTAAGGGGCATATGATAGCTGATGTAGTGGCTATTATCGGTACACAAGATATAGTTTTTGGGGAGGTTGATAGATGAGTGAAAAAAATCAACTTGCCGAAGAACTAAAAGTAAGTGTGATTCAAGGTGATGTTAAAACAAGAATTGATCGCTGGATAGCTAATTATCCTGAAGAAAATAGAAAATCAGCTTTAATGCCTGCTTTAAGAATTGTGCAAGAAACTAGTAATGGTTACTTAACCACTGAGCTGATGGATCAAATAGCAGAGTATTTGCAAGTTAGACCGATTGAAGTTTATGAAGTGGCAACTTTTTATTCTATGTATCAGCATAAACCAGTAGGTAGGCATCAAATCTGTCTGTGTACCAATTTATCGTGTATGTTAAGAGGTTCTGATGAACTTTTGGAGCATATTAAACACAAGATTTCTGTAACAAATACAGGTGAAGTTTCACCTGATGGTAAATTTTCGGTTAGAAAAGTTGAGTGTGCGGGAGCTTGTGGTGGCGCACCTATGATGTGGATAGGTAAAGATTATCATGAAAATCTTACCGAAGAAACTATTGATGAAATTTTGGATGGTTTGGAGTAGTTATGGCTGAAGTTATTCAAAACGAATGTTGTTATCGTACTAATCATCTTGAAAATTCTTGGGATATAGAAACTTATCTGGCAAATGGTGGTTATGAGATTTGGAAAAAAATTTTAGCAGGAGACTTAAGCCCTGCAGAAATTATTGATGAGGTAAAAACCTCTAATATTCGTGGTAGGGGAGGGGCTGGTTTTCCGACAGGATTAAAGTGGAGTTTTATGAACCGCCATGCACCTGGTTCTAAGTATATTGTTTGTAACTCTGATGAGTCGGAGCCTGGAACTTTTAAAGACCGAGATATTATGCGTTTTAACCCCCATCAATTAGTTGAGGGGATGATGATTGCGGGCTATGTAATTGGAGCTTGTGCTGGTTATAACTATATTCGCGGTGAATTTTGGGAGCCTTATAAGCGTTTTACTGGAGCAATAGATCAAGCAAGAGAAGCGGGGTTATTGGGTAAAGATATTTTGGGTTCAGGTTGGGATTTTGATTTATTTGCTCATCTTGGTGGTGGAGCTTATATTTGTGGTGAAGAAACCGCATTGCTTGAGTCGATAGAGGGCAAAAAAGGTCAACCTAGATTTAAACCGCCTTTTCCTGCAAGTTTTGGTTTGTTTGGAAAGCCAACTACCATTAACAATACTGAAACCTTGGCTTCAATTCCGATGATTTTAGCAAAGGGAGGGAAGTGGTTTGCTGATTTAGGGGTTAAAAATGCAGGGGGAACTAAGTGTTATGCGGTTTCTGGTCATATTAATAAACCTGGTGCTTATGAAGTAAGAATGGGAACTCCTTTTGCAGATTTATTAGAATTATCTGGTGGAATATGGAAAAAGCGTAAGCTAAAAGCGGTTATTCCAGGAGGTTCATCGACCGCTGTTATGCCAGCAGAAGCTGTGGAAGGTATGACAATGGATTATGATTCTATTGCCAAGGCAGGTTCTTTTCTTGGTGCGGGTTCGGTGATGATTTTAGATGAAACTACCGATATGGTTAAGTCCTTAGAAAGGCTAACTTGGTTTTATTATGATGAATCTTGTGGGCAGTGTACTCCTTGTCGTGAAGGAACTGGTTGGATGTATCGAGTAGTGCATCGCATTAGGCAGGGCAAAGGTCGTCCAGAAGATATTCAGCTATTAAAAGAAGTCTCTGGCAAAATTATGGGTAAAGTTATTTGTGGTCTTGGTGATGCGGCTGCCATTCCAGTAGAAAGTTTTTTAAAACATTATGAACATGAATTTAAGCATTACATAGAGCATGGTTGCAGTATTTTTGATCGTGTATAGAGTTTATTACAGGTATTTCAGGTAATTAGCAGTTATGATAAAAATTGAAATTAATGGACAAATGGTAAAAGCACATGAGGGCGACATGTTAATTGATGTTGCTGATGATGCTCATATTGCTATTCCTCGTTTCTGTTATCACAAAAAACTATCTATAGCGGCTAATTGTCGTATGTGTTTGGTTGAAGTAGAAGGAGCTCCTAAAGCTCTGCCTGCTTGTGCAACACCTGTAACAGATGGCATGAAAGTACAAACTAAATCTGTGAAAGCTGTTGCTGCACAAAAATCTGTAATGGAGTTTTTATTAATTAACCACCCGCTTGATTGCCCTATTTGTGATCAGGGGGGGGAGTGCGAATTACAAGATGTTGCCATGCAATATGGCGATGATGTCTCTAGATTTTCTGAGGCTAAACGAGTTGTTGCAGATAAGAATATTGGGGCATTAATTCATACAGACATGACTCGTTGTATTCACTGTACTCGCTGTGTGCGTTTTGGGCAAGAAATTGGTGGCATTATGGAACTAGGAGCGACAGGGCGTAGTGAATGGATGGAAATAGGCACTTATATTGAGCAGTCTGTTATCTCAGAAATGTCTGGGAATATGATAGATTTATGCCCTGTAGGAGCTTTAACTTCTAAGCCTTATCGATATTCTGCACGCCCTTGGGAGTTGAAGTCTCATCATGGCATCTCACCGCATGATAGCATTGGTTCAAATATTATTATTCACGCTAAAGGTAATGATGTGAAAAGGGTTGTTCCTGCTGATAAGGAGTCTATAAATGAAGTATGGCTTTCTGATCGTGATAGATTTGCTTATGAAGGAATTAATAGTGAAGATAGACTAACTGCCCCAATGATAAAAGAAAATGGTAAGTGGCGCCAAGTTGATTGGGAAACTGCCCTACAATTTAGTGCAGATAAACTAAAACACTATGCCGCAACCCCAGAAATGATGGGTGTTTTGGCTTCACCAACTGCCACCCTTGAAGAGCTATATTTATTACAAAAAATAGCTAGAGGTTTAGGGGTAAATAATCTTGACACGCGTTTGCGTCAGCAAGATTTCTCATTAGATAGTCATGGTTTTGTAAAGCCAGAGTTAAAGCATTCTTTTGCAGAGGTTGAAAAGTTAGATGCTACGCTGTTAGTTGGCTCTTATCTACGCCATGAATTGCCTATGTTAAATCATCGTTTGCGTAAGGCTCAGTTAGCAGGAAAAATAGTTTCTTCAATTAATACTGAAAAATTTGAAATAAATTATGAAATAAATAATGAAGTTGTTGCTGATGATTTACTAGCAGAATTACAATTGGTTGTAGATGCCTTAGAAAAACCTGAAAGTAATAATATAGATAAGGTTTATAAAAAGATTGCCTCTTCGTTATCTACAGCAGGAAAATCTTCAATTATGCTTGGGCAAATTAGCTTAATGGATGTTAATTTTACAAAAATTTTAAAATTAACTAGTGATATTGCCCGATTATCAGGGGCAGTACTAAATGTATTGCCTATTTCTGCCAATGATGTTGGTGCTTATATGGTTAATTTTTTACCAGAAAAAGGCAAAAATATACAACAGATGTTAACTACACAAATGAAAGCATTTGTAAATTTATCGCTAGAAGCAGAGTCTGACATTACAGATGGTAAATTAGCTATTGAAGCTATGAGAAAAGCTGAGTTTGTGTTGAATTTTTCGCTATTTGATAGTGAAATACAAAGAGAATATGCTGATGTATTATTACCAATAGCTTCTTTTGCGGAAACTGCAGGTACCTTTGTGAATGCCATGGGAACTAAACAATCCTTTAAGATGGCAGTAGAGCCACAAGGTGATTCTAAAGCGGCTTGGAAAGTGTTTAGAGTATTAGGGAATATGTTAGATTTAGAGGGTTTTGACTATACTCATTCAAACCAAGTCTTTGCTGAAGTTTTAGAGAACAATATAGAAACAAAAAATGAGCTTGTTTTAGAAAAAATTGATATTAAAATTGACAAGAAAAAAAGTATAAAAAATAAAACTCCATTAATTTCTATTTATGAAGTTGACTCAATAACTAGAAGAGCCACAGCATTAAAAACAGCTAGCAAGGCCGTGTCAGAGACTATTATTGTTACAGCTCCAGTACAGGAGGTTGGCTAATGTTTGATGCATTACAAGGTTGGTTATCTGGTTATATATTTGATTGGCTAGCAATACTTATTACTTTGTTAGTGCAGGCAATAGTGGTAATAATGCCGTTAATGTTAGCGGTTGCTTATCTAACTTTAGCAGAACGCAAAGTAATTGGTTTTATGCAAATTAGAATGGGACCAAATAGAGTTGGTACTTTGGGATTATTACAGCCGATTGCAGATGCCTTAAAATTAATGAATAAAGAAATTATTTTACCTTCACAATCTAATCTTTATTTGTTTATTTTAGCACCAACGCTAGCAATTGCTCCAGCAATTGCTGCTTGGGCAGTTATTCCTTTTAATGCTGATGGAGTGGTGGTTTCTGATATTAATGCTGGTGTTTTGTATGTGCTAGCAGTTTCCTCTATAGGGGTTTATGGGATTATTATCTCTGGCTGGGCATCAAACTCTAAATATGCATTTTTAGGTGCCATGCGTGCTTCAGCACAAAAAATATCTTATGAAATAGCGATGGGTTTTGCTTTAGTGACCGTGTTGATGGTTGCGGATAGTATGAATTTGACTGAGATAGTGAATGCACAAAAGGGTGGTATGTTGAACTGGTTGTGGGTTCCTTTATTGCCGATGTTTGTGGTTTATTTTATTTCAGGTTTAGCAGAGACTAATCGTGCGCCATTTGATGTTGCAGAGGGTGAATCTGAAATTGTCGCAGGTTTCCATGTAGAGTATTCGGGGATGGCATTTGCGGTATTCTTTTTAGCGGAATACGCCATGATGATTTTAATTTCTTTTATGACGGCAATTATGTTTATGGGGGGCTGGCTATCACCATTTGAAGGTATTCCATTATTAGAAGACATGTTTGCTTGGGTGTCTGGGTTTATTTGGCTAGTATTAAAAGTATCTTTTTTATTGTTTTTATTTTTATGGTTTCGTGCGACCTTCCCAAGATATCGTTATGATCAGGTTATGCGTTTAGGGTGGAAGGTATTAATTCCAGTAACAATTGTGTGGGTATTTGTGGTAATGATTATGGAATATTTTAAATTTGGCCCATGGTTTAACTAAAGGAGTAATTATGCTAGCTTTTTTAAAGCACCAATTTAAGACCTTTACTCTTTTAGAGTTACTTAAAGGTATGGTGATAACTGGTAAGTATTTTTTAAAGAAAAAAATTACCGTGCGTTATCCAGAAGAAAAAACCCCGATTTCTCCAAGATTTAGGGGGCATCATGCTCTAAGGCGTTATGAAGGTGGTGAAGAAAGATGTATTGCTTGTAAGTTGTGTGAGGCAGTTTGCCCAGCTAATGCAATTACTATCGAGTTTGAACAAAGAGATGATGGCTCTCGTAGAACAACACAGTATGACATAGATATGTTCAAATGCATTTATTGTGGTTTTTGTGAAGAATCTTGTCCGACTGATGCGATTGTAGAAACTCGGGTCTTTGAATATGAATTTCATGAACGAGGCCCAAGTATTATGACCAAAGATAAGTTGTTAGATTTTGGTGATAAGCACGAAAGCCAAATAGCAGAAGACAGAGCAGTAGACGCAAAATATAGATAATTACCCCCCCCTCTAAAATAAAAAAGAAAGGGAGGTTTTTAAATAAAAGAGAGTAAGCATGACATTTTTGGAAGTTATATTTTATTTACTAGCAAGCATAGCCATTATTTCTGGTTTGATGATGATTAGTATAAAAAATCCTGTGCAAGCTGCCTTGTGGTTAGTGCTTGGCTTTATTGCTACGGCGGGTATTTGGATTACTGCCCAAGCTGAATTCTTGGGTCTGGTACTAATTTTGGTTTATGTTGGAGCCTTAATGGTGTTGTTTTTATTTGTGGTTATGATGTTGGATGTTAATATTACTCAGATAAAAGAAAGATTTACGGCTTATTTGCCATTGGGGATATTAACCTCTATTGCTATTTTTGCCATTATGTATATGGTAATTGGTCCTGATAGATATGGTGTTGATCAGATGCCGGTACCAAAATCTATGCCTGCCGACTTTAGTAATACAAAATTATTAGCTATACCTTTATATACTGAACATGCTTATGCTTTTGTTTTAGCCGCGGTTTTATTATTAGTTGGTATTGTGGCAGCAATTACTCTAACTTTACGCCGCCGTGCACCCTCTGTAGTGTTATATCAAGATATAGATAAACAAGTTAAAGTACAGAGAAATGACCGTTTTAAAATAATCAAAATGGATGCGGTAGTTGAGGAAGATGTAAAGCCAATTGATGAAGATGAGGAGGGTAAAAAATGATAGCTCTTTCTGATTATTTATTATTTGGTTCTATTTTATTCATGATTAGTATGGCTGGAATTTTCTTGAATAGAAAAAATGTCATTATTTTATTAATGTCTATCGAATTATTATTACTAGCAGTAAATACTAATTTAATCGCTTTTTCTTATTACCTAAATGATGTAACAGGGCAAATATTTGTATTTTTCATTCTAACTGTTGCTGCTGCTGAAGCAGCAATTGGTTTAGCTATTATAGTTTTAGTGTTCCGTAATCGTAAGAGCATTAATGTCGATGATTTAGATTCTTTAAAAGGGTAGATAGATGGATTTACATACACTTCTTCTTGCTATTTTATTGCTACCTTTATTTGGTTCAATAGCTGCTGGTTTGTTTGGGCGTCAGTTAGGTAGAAAATGGTCACACAGAGTAGCTACCTTTGGTGTGGGAATTGCCACAATTTTATCAGCTTATAACTTTTGGTTGTTTAACTTTGCTGGGCATGAAGTTTATAATGCTTCAGTTTATACTTGGTTAGTTTCTGATGGTATAAAATTTGAAATAGGCTTTTTGATTGATAGCCTATCATCAACCATGATGTTAGTAGTAACTTTTGTATCAACTATGGTGCATATTTATACTATTGGTTATATGGATCATGATGAGGATTATGGGCATGATGATCCTTATTATCAAAGATTTTTTAGTTATATTTCACTATTTACTTTTTCAATGTTATCCCTGGTTATGGCAAACAATTTCTTACAACTATTTTTTGGTTGGGAAGCGGTAGGGTTGGTTTCTTATTTGTTGATTGGTTTTTATATGAAAAGAGAATCAGCAATACAGGCAAATTTAAAAGCATTTTTAGTAAACCGTGTAGGTGATTTTGGTTTTCTATTAGGTATTGCGATAGTTGTAATGTACTTTAATACCCTAGATTATGCAGAGTTTTTTGCTGGTTTAGATGCTCATAAAGATACCACCATTAGTTTTTTTCCGGGTACAGAATGGTCAATGATAACAGCCATGTGTTTGTTATTATTTGTGGGAGCAATGGGTAAATCAGCACAGATGCCATTACATGTTTGGTTACCAGAATCAATGGAAGGCCCGACTCCTATTTCAGCACTTATTCATGCAGCAACCATGGTAACTGCGGGTATTTTCATGGTGGCAAGATTATCACCAGCCTATGAAATGTCTGAAGCGGCTTTAAGTACCATTATGATAATTGGGGCAACTACTGCATTTATGATGGGAATGCTTGGTATTGTTCAAGAAGATATTAAACGGGTAGTGGCTTACTCAACTCTTTCTCAGTTGGGTTATATGACTGCTGCACTTGGTGCCTCAGCTTATGCTGTTAGTATGTTCCATGTATTTACTCACGCCTTTTTTAAAGCATTATTATTCCTTGCCGCTGGTTCGGTAATTGTAGCTATGCACCACCATCAAGATATTCGTAAAATGGGTGGTTTATACAAGTACATGCCGATAACCTATGGATCGATGTTAATTGGCTCTTTAGCCTTGATAGGTTTTCCAGGTTTTTCTGGTTTTTTCTCTAAGGACAGTATTTTATTGGGCTTGGAAAGATCAGATGTGTTTGGTTCAGGTTATGCATTATCTCTATTGCTAATAGGGGTATTTGTTTCCGCTTTTTATAGTTTTAGAATGTTTTTTATTGTTTTTCATGGTAAAGAATCAGAGTATGTAAAAACGCATGAAATTAAGGAATCTCCGTGGGTGATAACACTACCTTTAGTATTATTAGTGATTCCATCGGTATTGCTTGGTTTACCTTTAGTAGAAGGGATTCTTTCAGGTAGTTATTTTGCAGACGCTATAACAATTCATCCTGAAAATGATGTATTAATGAAAGTCTATACCGAATATTATCATGGTGTTTGGGCAATGATAACCCATTCATTTGTAAGCCTACCAGTGATTTTAGCTCTTTCAGGGGTATTCTTAGCATGGTTCTTATATATTGCCAAACCAGAACTTCCTGCGAAAATCAAAAATCTTTGCCCTCGAGGTAATTGGGTACTTAAAAATTCTTATGGTTTTGATCGTTTTAATGAGATAGTTTTTACTGCGGGAACCAAAAAATTAGGTACTTTCTTTACCAATGTAATTGATATTAAAACCATTGATATTGGTATGGTAAAAAATACTTTTATGGCAGTTGCTAATAGTGCTGGAGCTATGCGGTTAGCACAAACTGGTTATTTATATCACTATGCATTTGTAATGATATTTTCTCTGTTAGCTATGCTGGCATGGGTAATGTGGTAAAAAAAGACTTAAGGAAATAATAAAAATATGTTCGGTTTTTCAATATTAACCACTCTTATTTGGCTACCAATGCTGGCAGGTATGCTAATTTTATTTATAGGTAGAGATAGAGCTACTTTAGCTAAATGGTTATCTTTACTTACGACAATAGTTACTTTCTATATTTCTTTATCATTATGGATAGATTTTGATACAACTGTTTCGACTATGCAGTTTGAAGAAAAAGTTGCTTGGATACCACAGTTTAATATCTACTATCATCTTGGGGTAGATGGTTTATCTATGCCTTTGGTATTATTAACTACTTTTACCCAAATATTAGTTATTGCTTCCGCTTGGGATGTGATTAAAGAAAGGGTTGAGCAATACATGGGAGCCTTCTTGATAATGGGGGGGGTTATGGTTGGTGTTTTTGCGGCTTTAGATTCTATTTTATTTTATGTGTTTTGGGAGCTATTGCTTATCCCGATGTTTATTGTAATTGGTAAGTGGGGGGGGGTAGATAGAGTTTACGCTACTATGAAGTTCTTTTTATATACCTTCTTTGGTTCGGTATTTATGCTAGTTGCTTTCTTGTATATGTATTCTCAATCTGGTAGTTTTTCTATCCTGCATTTTCAAGATATGCCTATTGGAATGACAGCACAGATTTTTATATTCTTAGCTTTTTTAATTGCTTTTGCGGTAAAAGTACCTATGTTCCCTGTGCATACTTGGCTACCTGACGCTCATGTACAAGCACCTACTGCGGGTTCTGTGGTGCTGGCAGCCATTATGCTTAAAATGGGTGGTTATGGTTTTGTACGCTTTAGTTTGCCGATTACACCAGATGCATCTATGAGTTTAGACTGGTTAGTTATTGCTTTGTCGTTAATTGCTATTTTTTACATAGGTATAGTTGCACTTGTGCAGACGGACATGAAAAAACTAGTTGCTTACTCATCCATTTCACACATGGGCTTTGTAACCCTAGGTATGTTTTTAATTTATGATATTGTGCAAAATACTGGCAGTGCTCAGGGGGCGGCTTTGGGTATGGAAGGGGCAATGATTCAGATGATTTCGCATGGTTTTATCTCTGGGGGCATGTTTTTGATGATTGGGGTTTTATATGACCGCATGCACACTCGTGATATTAGTGCCTATGGTGGAGTGGTTAATAAAATGCCTTGGTTTGGAATGTTTGCGGTATTATTTGCTATGGCAAATGCTGGACTACCCGGCACCTCTGGTTTTGTGGGAGAGTTTATGGTTATTCTTGCAGCCTTCAAAGCCAATGTTTGGTATGGGATTATTGCCTCTACTACTTTAATAATTGGAGCAGCATATACTCTATGGATGGTAAAAAGAGTATTTTTTGGCGAAGTAGCCAATGAAAATGTTGAGAAATTAGAAGATTTAAATAAACGAGAATTTGTAATTATGGCAACATTAGCAATAGCTGTTCTGGTGGTAGGTCTATACCCAGCACCAATTATAGAAATAATGCATACCTCGGTTGCTAATTTATTAATCCAAGCAACCACCTCAAAATTATAAATAGGTAATTAAAGAATATGAATTTTGTCATACCAGATTTTGCACCAGCTATACCAGAGATAGTTTTGTTGATACTAACTTCCTTGCTGTTAGTTGCAGATTCTATTTGGGAAAAACGCTTCCAGTTTGCTACCTACTATGTAACCCAAGCAATTTTAATTATTGTTGGGATTTTGATTCTTACTAGTTTTGCAACAGAACAAACGATTACTTTTAACGGCAGTTTTGTAAGGGATAGTTTTGGAGATATCCTGAAGATATTTGTAGTATTTATCTCAATACTGGTATTTTTATTTTCTAAAGAATACCTGATGCAAAAAAACTTTTTCCGTGGAGAATACTTTACTTTAGGTCTATACGGAGTATTAGGTATGTTTGTGATGATTTCGGCTTACAACTTCATCACAATGTATCTAGGCTTAGAAATAATGTCTTTGGCTCTGTATGCCATGATAGCAATGCGTAAAGATCACCGTGAATCTTTAGAAGCCGCCATGAAATATTTTGTATTAGGAGCTTTAGCGACAGGTATGTTGTTATATGGTTTTTCTATGGTTTATGGTGCAACAGGAACAATGCAGTTTGATACTATGGCAGCGGTTATAGAAGCAGGTAATGCTGATAAAACAGTATTAGTATTTGGTTTGGTTTTTGTAATTATAGGGCTAGCTTTTAAATTAGGAGCGGTGCCTTTTCATATGTGGGTGCCAGATGTTTATCATGGAGCGCCAACAGCAGTCACATTGTTTTTAGGAACTGCACCAAAGCTAGCGGCTTTTGCTATGCTCTACAGGATTTTAGTAGAAGCACTACCTGGGCTAGTAGCAGATTGGCAGGTATTTTTAGTAATGCTATCAATATTATCCTTAACCGTGGGGTCTATTGCCGCTATTGTGCAGGAGAATCTAAAGCGGATGTTGGCTTACTCAGGTATAGGGCATATAGGATTTATATTATTGGGAGTTATTGCCGCCAACCCTGATGGTTATTCAGCGGCGATGTTTTATACAATTGTTTATGTAGTTACAGGAGTGGCAGGTTTTGGAATGATCGTGGCACTTGCAAGAGTGGGCAATGAATTTGATAAGATTGCTGATTTTAAGGGTTTAAATGCTCGTAATCCTTGGTTAGCACTGATGTTTGTATTTGTGATGTTCTCTATGGCAGGAATTCCACCATTCATTGGTTTTTATGCCAAGATATTAGTAATAGAAGAGGTTGTAAAAGCGGGCTTTACATGGTTGGCGGTCTTTGCGGTAATTACTGCGGTAATTAGTACTTATTATTATTTAAAAGTAATAAAAGCTATGTATTTTGATGATCCAGAAGATGAATCAAAATTAGAAGCTGTTAGCTATCAGCTTCACTTAGCAGTTAGTTTTGTAGCTATTTTATTGTTAGTATTTGGTATTTTACCATCCTCTATCATTGAATTAACCTATAACAGTTTATAATAATTATGTCTGTTGAAAATGCTGTTTATTTGTTACTAATTACCTCAATAGTGTTAGCAAATGTACCCTGGATATTATCCAATCGACTATTTATGTTTATTAGGATACCAACAAAATCTTTTTGGACTAACCTAATAGAATGGTTTAGTTATTTTATGTTTATGGGCTTGATAAGCTATCTATTAGAACAAAAAGTAATGGGTCATGTTAAGTCGCAAGAATGGGAGTTTTTTGCAATAAATTTATTTATGTTTGCTATTTTTTCTTTTCCAGGTTTTATTTACCGCTACAACCTAAAAAACTTTATAAAAAACGGAAAATGATAAAAAAGAGCTTGCAAAAGCAAGACTAGCCTATATAATACGCACAACAAATTAACGCGGGGTGGAGCAGCTTGGTAGCTCGTCGGGCTCATAACCCGAAGGTCATTGGTTCAAATCCAGTCCCCGCTACCATATTCTAAA
>DBOE01000012.1:0-7023 GCA_002299585.1 Hydrogenovibrio sp. UBA654
TCCTTAAGGAGCCTCTGAACAACCGCCAATTATTTTTTACTGGCTAAAATATACGACAACTTCCGTAAAATTCGACGCAATAGCTAGCTATTATGGTGCATTTAACGAAACATGATGCATATTTTTTCTTAGCAAAATTCTAATCGTGGCTATTGAGTTCCTCCTTAAGCAAGCAAAAACTCAAGTAGTGCTTTTTGGGCATGGAGGCGATTTTCTGCCTCTTGCCATATTATGGTGTTTTTTGAGTTCATTAGTTCAGCGGATATTTCTTCTCCTCTATGAGCTGGCAGGCAGTGCATAAATAAAGCGTCTTTATTTGCTTGTTGCATAAGTCGTGAATTTATTTGGTAGTTGGCAAAGTCTTTTGCTCTTTTCTTTTGTTCTTTTTCTTGCCCCATACTTGCCCAAACATCGGTTACTATTAGGTCGGCATTTGTAGCTGCTTCCATGGAATTACGAACTATTTTAACTTGGTCGGCATTTTCTTTTAATAATTGTTGATTAGGGTCATAGCCTTCAGGCACGGCAATGCGTAGTTTAAAATCATATTGAGTGGCGGCGTTGATATATGAGTGGCACATATTGTTACCATCACCAATCCAAACCACTGTTTTGCCTTGTATAGAGCCTCTATTTTCTTGATAAGTTTGCATGTCTGCTAGTAATTGGCAAGGATGATAGTCATCAGTTAGGGCATTGATTATTGGTACGCTTGAGTTTTTGGCGAAGGATTCAACAATATTATGACCGAATGTTCTAATCATTATGCCATCAGCCATGCTTGATATTACTTTAGCACTGTCTTCTATAGGTTCTCCACGACCAAGTTGAGTATCTTTTGAGGATAAAAATAGTGCATGACCACCTAGTTGAGTCATCCCTATTTCAAATGATATTCTGGTTCTAGTTGATGATTTTTCAAATATCATTGCTAGAGTTTTATTTTTTAAAGGTTCAAAAATTTCACCGTTTTTTTGTATTTGTTTTAGTTCTATTGCCCTAAACATTAGTTGTTGCAGTTCAGTAGGGGTGAAATCTTTTAGTGTTAAAAAATGTCTCATTATTTTATACCTGTTCGATAAGCTGTATTATTTTGGTGATTATTTCAGCTTGTTGTTGCTTAGTTATTACAAATGGGGGTAGTAATCTGATAGTTGTGCCATTAGTAACATTGATTAGTATTTTTTTCTTTAAGGCTAGTTTTACTAAATGACTACAATCAGTATTTAACTGAATGCCAACCATATAACCTTTGCCTCTAATCTTAATAACCTTCGAGTTATTTTTTAGTTGCTCTTTTAGTTGCTTAATAATTTCGTTGTTGGCAATTTTGTCAATATATTGATTTTTTTTAATGGTATCTATTACTGCTAGGCCAACTGAGCAGGCTAGAGGGTTACCCCCAAAGGTTGTTCCGTGATTACCTGGCACGAGAATGTTATTAGCCTGCCCTGAAGTTAGACAAGCTCCAATAGGCATACCGTTACCAAGAGCTTTAGCCAAAGTCATTACATCTGGCTTGATCTGTTCATGCTGAAAAGCAAACCACTTTCCTGTTCTGCCTATACCTGTTTGAATTTCATCTAGCATTAATAACCAATTATTTTGGTCGCAAATATTTCGTAGATTAGTTAAATAATCATTTTTGGGAGTAAATACCCCCCCCTCTCCTTGAATAGGTTCTACTAAAATGGCAACAATATTTTTGTTGTTTGCATGATTTTTAATGGCTTCTATATCATCAAAAGCTACTCTAATATAGTCATCTACTAGGGGGTAAAAATCTTGGTGGACTTTTTCGTTGCCTGTTGCGGATAGAGTAGCTAATGTTCTGCCATGAAAACTGTTATCCATAACTATAACTTTATGGTTAGTTATCTTTTGTTGGTTGGCATATTTACGAGCTATTTTTAAAGCAGCTTCGTTTGCCTCAGCACCTGAATTGGTAAAAAATACTTGGTCTAGCCCAGATAAATTACATAATTCGTTGGCTAATTGGCTTTGTTTTTCTACATTGTATAAATTAGAAGTATGAATTAATTTTTTAGCTTGTGTACAGATAGCTTTAGCTATAGATGGATGAGCATGTCCAAGGCTACATACCGCAATACCACTAACTGTATCTAAGTAGGTGTCGCCATTTTCGCAGGTTAATAAGGCACCTTCGCCTTTAATAAAACTTATAGCAAGTCTTGCGTAGGTATTCATTATATGATTGGTGTTCATTTGTTACTATCCAAAAACAAAAAAGCAATCGTTGGTATATAAAATCATAACGACTACTTTTTTGATATTTTCAAATAGACAATTCTAACTAACTATAAAAAAAAAACAAGACTTTTGTTGTTTTCATTTTTTTACCAGCATAAAATAATCATACTTGTTCATAGACTCCTTAAATTAGTTTTATTTCATTAGTAAAAATAGTTATTTTTCTATTTTTATATAAAAAACTTAAAGCTTTTTTATAGCTAGCTTTGCTAACTCGGTATTGTTGAAATATTTCAGCAGGAGTGCTCTTATCACTTAGCTTTGATAGTCCGTTATTTTTTGCTAGATACTCTAGAATCTTCTCTGCAAGTTGATTTTTACCTTCTTTACCGCGTTGTTGCAAGCTTAAGTTTATTTTACCGTCTTCTCTTATGGATTGAATGTAACCAGTTAGTTTTTGTCCCGTTCTCAAATTTTGCAATAGCTCAGAAGTATGAATTAAACCTAGATGAGTGCCATTTATAACCGTGCTATAACCTAAATCACTGCGTGAGCTTATTAGTAATTTTACTTGTTGGTCTTTTTTATAGCCATTTTGTGTTGGGTTGTATTCATCCAAATATAAGCTAATCTTGCTTGAAGCTGCTATTCGCCCACTATTATCTATGTACAGATAAACGCAATAGGCACGGCCTTCTTCCATAGGTATTCTTTGCTCAGAGTAGGGGGCGAGCAAATCTTTAGGCATTCCCCAATTTAGAAATGCTCCAGTAGGGTTTACATCAGTTACTCTTAAAAAAGCTACCTCACCAACTACAGCAATGGGCTTATCTATGCTGGCAACTAAGCGATCTTTTGAGTCTAAGTAGATAAATACTTCTAACCATTGATTTAGTCTGGCATCTTGTGGAACATATTTTTTTGGCAACAATATTTCACCGAGATGATCTCCGTTTAGGTAAACACCAAAGTCGACTTCTTTGATTATTTGTAAAGTATTTAATTGACCTATTTTTGCCATATATTAAATACCTATCTGATCTCTGAATATAGCATACTTAATCTTAGAGAGATTTCGGCTGCTATGTTACCCATTAATTCTTCAATAAATGATTTGTGTGCTTCATATAAACGAATGGTTTCAGTTTTGGCAATTTCTCGTTTAACAAAACCTATGTCACCTAGCCCATCAATAAGACCATTTTCTACTGACTCATCACCTAACCAAACTAGTCCAGTATAAGTGTTTTCATTTTCTTTAATTCTATCACCACGACCATCGCGAACAGTTTGAATAAATTGTTGATGGGTTCTATCTAAAATTTTCTCTTGGAAAAATTTACGACCTTCCTCATTTTTTTCACTAAAGGGATCTATAAAGGTTTTATTTTTTCCTGCATACATTGACCTGTTTTCTATACCAATGTTTTCCATTAAATCAGTAACACCAAACACACTCATTCTTACCCCTATAGAGCCAATCATTGAACCTTTATTGGCATAAATTTTATCAGCAGCCACCGCTATATAATAGCAACCAGAGGCGCATATATCTTCAACAACTACATATACAGGCTTATCGTATAATTTTTTTAGTCTAGTTATTTCAGTATTAATTAATGCTGATTGCACAGGGCTACCCCCTGGAGAATTTGCTTTAATCACAACAGCAATCGAGTCTGGATCTTTAAAAGCTTTTTCCAATAATGGGTTTATAGACTCAGCATTTACTTTAGACACGGAAGAAATAACACCACTTAGCTTTACCACTGCTAGATGTTCTTTTCCTTTTTCTGTTCGTTCGCCTATAGAACCTACTAGCATAATAGTTACTACCACTAATATATAAATAATAACGCTAAGCTTTAATAAATTAGTCCAACGACGACTCCAGCGTTCTTGTTTAATAAATTTTTCTGCCGAGACAGCTAGCCTTGATAAACCTTCATTTTGTTCCATTACTAAATCCTTTATAATTTGGTTAATTGATATTCTAACCGTAATTTAAAAAATGACGCAAAAAAAAATTAAAAAAATTATTAAAGTTGATATTGTTGCTTATCTAAATAATCTAACACAACGTCCTGGTGTGTATCAAATGATTGATGAGCAAGGTGTTATTTTATATGTAGGAAAGGCTAAAAACTTAAAGTCACGGGTTAGTAGTTATTTTAATAAATCTCATGCTGAAATAAAAACTAAAGCAATGGTTGCACAAATAACTCAGATTGAAACTATAGTTACAGACAGCGAGGCAGAAGCCTTAATTTTAGAAAATACTCTTATAAAACGCTATAAACCTCGCTATAACATTCTTTTTAGAGATGATAAATCCTACCCGTATATTTTCCTATCGGACAAGAAATACCCATCAATGGGGTATCATCGAGGAGCAAAGCGTCGAATTGGTAAATATTATGGACCTTTCCCTAATGCTGGTGCAGTGTATCAAACGCTAGATAGTTTACAAAAAATATTTAGTATTCGACAATGCTCGGAGATAGAGTTTAATAATCGTTCTCGGCCTTGCTTACAACATCAGATTAAGCGTTGCTCTGCCCCCTGTGTTAAAGGTTGGGTAACCGACCGACAGTATGCAGAAGATATAGCTAATGCTAAAAATTTTTTAGAAGGTAAAAGTTTTGAAGTAATAGAGCAGTTAGGCAAAAAAATGGAACACTTTGCAGAACAACTAGAGTTTGAGCAAGCAAAAGTTTATCGCGATAAAATTTCTGCCTTAAGGTCAATACAAAGCCAGCACTTAATTAGCCAACCAGGCAAGCAAGATATTGATGTAATAGCTATAGCAAAGCAGGCACATCAAGTTTGTATATTTGTAATGATTTATAGAGCGGGCAACTTGTGGGGTAGCCAAAGTAGCTTTCCTAAAAAAACTATTGATAGTACAAGTGAAGAAATAATCTCCGCCTTTATTAGCCAATACTATATAAATATGCCTACTCCTAGTATGATTTTAATAGCACAAAATCTTAACGATAATGGCGAATTAGAACAGTGGTTACAACAACAAAAAAGAGTACAAATCAAACAATCTAAATCGAAAAAATTAACTGAGTTATTAAAACTAGCACAAACTAATGCCCGCTCAGCACTAAAGCAACACCTAAATCAAAAAGCATCACAAATGGATAGGGTATATGCCTTGCAAAAAGTACTAGATATGTCTAGCCCCCCCCTAATAATGGAATGTTTTGATATAAGTCATACTCAAGGAAGTCAAACAGTTGCAAGTTGTGTAGTTTTTAATGATGGTGTATCAAATAGCCAAGCCTATCGAAAATTTAATATAGCAGGCATACAAGCAGGAGATGACTATGCTGCTATGGCACAAGTTATAACTAGGCGTTATAGTCGGTTAAAAAAAGAGCAGAAAACCTTGCCAAACCTAGTAGTTATTGATGGTGGTAAGGGGCAACTAAACCAAGCAATAGAAGTATTCAAACAGTTAGATATTTATGTGCCACTAGTCTCTGTAGCTAAAGGAGAGGGTAGAAAAGCAGGTTTAGAAATTTTATATACGCCGACTAACTCTGTTGGTATAGATTTAGAAGCAGATGATATTGCCCTACATTTAATAAATCATATAAGAGATGAAGCACACAGATTTGCTATAACTAATCACCGAGCAAAAAGACAAAAATCTCAAATCTATTCTAGGCTTGAAGACATAGTGGGTATTGGAGCTAAAACGAGGAAAAAGCTACTAATGCATTTTGGTGGAATAACAGATGTACAAAATGCTGCCGTTACAGAATTAACTAAAGTATCAGGCGTTTCAAAAAAAATGGCACAGACCATATATGATTTTTTTCATGGAGAAATCTAAGTGTATAATATATGCAATTTAAGAACTAACTAAACAATAAACAAATATGATTTTTTTAAAACCTCTACCAATGATAATGACATGGTTGCGTGTTATTTTAATTCCCGTATTTTTGATTTTATATTATTCCCCAATAGAAGAAGCACGATTTTGGGCAGGTTTAGTCTTTATGATAGCTGCTATTACTGATTGGTTAGATGGATACCTTGCTCGACTACTAAAAGTAGATAGTAAGCTAGGCGCTTTTTTAGATCCCGTAGCTGATAAACTAATAGTTGTTGCAGCTTTAATAGTAGTAGCGGTAGAATACCAATATTTTTGGGTAACAATTTGTGCGATATTAATAATGATGCGAGAAATCAGCATTTCTGCTTTACGCGAATGGATGGCAGAGCATAATGCCCGTGATCTTGTTTCTGTATCACAACTTGGCAAGATAAAAACTGCATCACAATTAGCCGCTTTAACATGGTTATTATACGGTGGTGAATTATGGGGGGTTAATTGGGGAGAATTAGGATTTATTATGTTATATTTTGCCACAATATTGACAGTTATTACTTGGGTACAATATACAAAAGAAGCAATCCCTATAATTTTAGAAACATCTGAAATAAAATAAAATAAAGGCTTGTAATTTATTGGTGACAGCCTATAATACGCCCCTATTATGAAAGCGGGAATAGCTCAGCGGTAGAGCACAACCTTGCCAAGGTTGGGGTCGCGAGTTCGATCCTCGTTTCCCGCTCCAGTTTTAGCTGACAAAACTGGTGGAATAGCAAAGTGGCTATGCAGTGGATTGCAAATCCATCTACCTCGGTTCGACTCCGGGTTCCACCTCCACTTTTGTAATGATAATCTATACTCTATTATTTGTAATAGGACACCTGCCCAGGTGGCGAAATTGGTAGACGCAGGGGACTTAAAATCCCCCGGTAGCAATACTGTGCCGGTTCGACTCCGGC
>DBOE01000012.1:7397-9161 GCA_002299585.1 Hydrogenovibrio sp. UBA654
CTAACCTTTTTTATTCTTTTGTTTTTTCTTTGTTTCTTTTTGACATTCAACCATTTACAGTCTTTCTTGCCTTTTATCTATTTTTTTAATTTGTTTCTTTTTGTTGCTTTTTGATTCTATTTGACCCAAAATAGACCCAAAATACTTAGAGAATTTTTAAATGGCTTTATTTGAAAAACGGGGTAAACGCTGGCGTGTCCGTGTTCGTCGTAATAATGCAGATATTTCTAAAACATTTACAACTAAAGCGGAAGGAATGGTCTGGGCTAATCAACAAGAACTTGATTCCTCTGGCGACCGTTGCCCTCTGAATTTGAATTTTGGTGATTTGGTTATGCGTTACGCAGATGAAATAACGCATACAAAACGAAGTGCTAGGACAGAATTTACTCGATTTGAAAGTTTGTTAGGTCGGGGGCGAGGTAAGCGATATGCTATTTGTGATGTACCTTTACGAAAGTTTGATAAATTCAATTTAATTGAATGGCGAGAATTTCGGTTAAAAGAAGTTAGTCGTGGCTCTGTTGCTCGTGAACTATCTAGTTTAAAAGCCGTTTGTACATGGGCGACGAATGAACTGGGTTGGTTTACTATTTCCCCAGGTATAGGTGTCACTTATCCTAGTAGTCCACCACCAAGAAAGCGTCGAGTTTCGGATAATGAAATTACTTTGTTATGTGACGCAGCAAAATACGAAATTGGTATGTAGGTTAGTCAAAAACAACATCAGGTGGTTATCGCATTTATGCTTGCTGTTAACTCAGCCATGCGTTCAGGCGAAATTTTATCATTAAAATGGATAAATATAGATTTTGAAAAAAAAGTAGCCCATTTAGAAATGACGAAAAATGGCGAACCTCGTGATGTTCCATTAAATTCTAAATCAATTTCTTTAATTCAGCTAATGATAGGGATTGATGAAGATAAGGTGTTTACAATTACTAACGAATCAAGAGATGCACTTTTTCGTAAGTTAAAGAAAAAAGCAGGGATTAAAGACTTACACTTTCATGACAGCCGGGCAGAAGCTTTAACTAGGTTCTCTAAAAAGATTGATGTAATGCGTCTTGCTCGTATAAGCGGTCACAAAGATGTAAATATTTTATTTAATACTTACTATCGAGAGACCGCAGAAGATATAGCTAAATTACTTGATTAAGCCGTTTTTAGTATATATTTTTCGACATCTGACTTTAGCCAAAACTTGTTTTCACGAACGCCTCCACCCCTTTTAGGCTTCGGAAAAAAAGGCATGTGCATAACTTTAGTTGTTAAATTATAGGGGCTGATTCTTAATAATTCAGCGACTTCTTTGCTGTTAATTAATTTAACCTCTTTTTTAAAACCTAAACTTTGTTCTGAAAACGCTAAAGCTACCGCTTCTGTTATCATTAATTTAAGTTCTTCGTGATCCAGTGTTATTAACGCCATTTTTTACTTACCTACCTAATTACTAATCTAACTAAATAAGAGATGACCAAAATTTTAGGACACAAAAAAAACCATCATAAGATGGCTTAAATGTCCAAGTATCGTTTAGGTCACGGAGTCACCAACAAGGAGCGTTGATTTGGGGTGTTTGTGCGAGACAGATTACACCAAACTGAGTATGAAGATCTAAAAGTTCTCCTCGACTGACAAAATACTCAAACAACCACCCGTTACTGGTAATGAGCCGACGGAAGCGGATAGTCTTCCTCTGCGATGATTGCATTCCGTTTTGCCACGGTTAAAACAAACTACATTAAGGAAAAACTTAACAAC
>DBOE01000090.1:0-267 GCA_002299585.1 Hydrogenovibrio sp. UBA654
TAGACTATACAAAGTTTCCTGACAAGAATGGGCATTTTGGGATTTATGGAGGTAAATTTGCTCCAGAAACGCTAATGACTGCATTAGAAGAATTAAATCAACAATATAATTCGGTTAAAAATTGTCCCGATTTTTTACAAGAATTAAATGATGATTTAAAAAATTATGTTGGTCGTCCATCACCATTGTATTATGCTAAACGCTGGTCAGATGTTTTGGGTGGAGCAAAAATATATTTAAAACGCGAAGATTTAAATCATACTGGTG
>DBOE01000090.1:579-10926 GCA_002299585.1 Hydrogenovibrio sp. UBA654
GAAGATTTAAATCATACTGGTGCCCATAAAATAAATAATACTATTGGGCAGGCACTGTTAGCTAAAAGATTAGGTAAAACAAGAATAATTGCCGAAACAGGAGCAGGTCAGCATGGAGTAGCCAGCGCCACTGTAGCAGCAAGACTTGGGCTAGAGTGTGTAGTTTATATGGGGGTGGCAGATGTAATTAGACAAGCTCCAAATGTAGCACGAATGAAAATGTTGGGTGCGAAAGTGGTTGGTGTGGAATCTGGCACTAAAACCTTAAAAGATGCTTTAAATGAAGCAATGCGTGATTGGGTTACTAATGTTGATGATACATTTTATATTATAGGTACAGTGGCAGGTCCACATCCATACCCTGCTATGGTGCGCGATTTTCAAACTATCATTGGTAGGGAAGCAAAAAGACAAATACAAGAACAGGAAGCAACTCTACCAGATGCACTAATTGCTTGTGTAGGGGGGGGGTCAAATGCAATAGGATTATTTCATGAGTTTTTAGCAGACGAGTCGGTAAAAATATTTGGTGTAGAACCAGCTGGCAAAGGCTTAGATACAGGGCAACATGCCGCACCCCTATGCAAAGGAAGACCTGGAGTATTACATGGCAACAGAGTTTATTTAATGCAAGATGAAAATGGACAAATACTAGGTACCCACTCTATTTCGGCGGGTTTGGATTATCCAGGAGTTGGTCCTGAACACTGCTGGTTAAAAGATATAGGCCGTGTTGATTATGTAGCTATAACTGATGATGAAGCTATGCAAGGCTTTAGAGATTTAACAAAATATGAAGGGATTATTCCCGCTTTAGAGTCAAGCCATGCCTTGGCTTATGCAACTAAATTAGCCCCAACAATGGATAAAGACCAAACAATTATTGTAAACTTATCTGGTCGAGGCGATAAAGATATGGATACTGTAGCTAAGATAGAAGGATTTGAATTTTGAGTAGAATAAAAACAACTTTATTAGCCTTAAAGGATAAGGGTAAAACTGCATTAATTCCCTATATTACAGCTGGTGACCCCCATCCTAATATGACGGTCGAGTTAATGCATGCTTTAGTTGAAGCAGGAGCTGATATTTTAGAACTTGGAGTACCATTTTCAGACCCTATGGCAGATGGTCCTGTTATTCAAAAAGCAGTAGAAAGAGCTTTAGTGCATAATGTTAGCCTAACTGATGTTTTAGCAATGGTTACTAGATTTAGAAAAATTAATACTAAAACCCCTGTAGTTTTGATGGGCTACTTAAACCCTATTGAATCTAAAGGTTATGAAAGGTTTGCACAAGAGGCTAAAATAGCTGGAGTAGATGGAGTATTAACGGTTGATATGCCACCAGAGGAAACTAAAGGTTATTTGGAAGCATTAAGAACTAATAAGCTTGATAGAATATTCTTAGTTGCTCCAACTACTCCTGATAATAGATTAAATGAAGTTAATAAACAGGGCAGTGGTTTTGTTTATTATGTATCTCTAAAAGGTGTAACAGGTTCAAAAAATTTAGACTTAAAAGAGGTTGCTAATAAAGTAAGAGGGTTACAGGAAAAATTAAGTTTACCAATCGGTGTAGGTTTTGGTATTCGTGATGGTAAAATTGCCAAACAAATGGCAAAAATAAGCGAGGCTATTATAGTAGGATCAGCATTAGTACAATTAATTGAAGATAATAAAAGTGCTGACAAAAATTTTATAATAAAAGCAATTGTTAGTAAAATGCAAGAATTTAAACAGGCTATAGGAGAATAATAGATGAGTTGGTTTGAAAAGATATTACCTAGTATTAAACAAGCTACAGATAGAAAATCTACGGTACCTGAAGGATTATGGAGTAAGTGTATTAAATGTGAAAGCACTTTATATCGTTCAGAAGTTACTAGAAACAAAGAAGTCTGCCCAAAGTGTGGTCATCACATGCGTCTAGGTGGTAGAGATAGATTAATTACCTTTTTAGATGAAGACTCAGGGACTGAAATTTTTAGTGAGTTATCACCAGTTGATCGTTTAAAATTTAAAGATTTAAAAACCTACAAATCTCGTTTAGCTCAAGCACAAAAATCTACGGGTGAAAAAGATAATTTTATAACTATGCTTGGAAAAATTAATGGTTTGGATATAGTTGCTGGAGCTTTTGATTTTAGGTTTATGGGAGGGTCGATGGGTTCGGTAATGGGCGAGAAATTTGTCCGTGGGGTTGATGAAGCAATTAAAAATAAAACTCCATTTATCGTTTTTTCAGCCTCTGGTGGAGCAAGAATGCAAGAAGCACTTTTTTCTTTAATGCAAATGGCAAAAACTAGTGCATCTTTAGGGCGTTTAAGAGCAAAAAGTTTGCCCTTTATTTCAGTATTAACTGACCCAACAATGGGGGGAGTTTCTGCTAGTTTTGCAATGTTAGGCGATGTTATAGTGGCAGAGCCAAAAGCATTAATAGGTTTTGCAGGGCCTCGTGTTATAGAACAAACAGTAAGAGAAAAATTACCAGAGGGCTTTCAGCGCTCTGAGTTTTTATTGGAGCATGGGGCGATTGACTTGATTATTAATAGGCAAGATTTAAATAAAGAATTATCTGCAATTTGCAGTATGTTACTGAATAAATCTGCTTAAAACTACAAATATTCTGTGCAACTAACTGCGAACTCTTCCTTACAAAGCTGGTTAAACTGGCTATTATCTATACATCCGCAAGAAATAGATTTAGGCTTAGATAGAGTTAGACAGGTTGCGAAAAATATGGGCCTTTTAAACCCTAAGCCTTTAGTTATCATGGTGGCAGGCACTAATGGTAAGGGCTCAAGTATTGCAATGCTATCATCTATTTATCAAGCAGCAGGTTATAAAGTAGCTTGCTATACTTCACCACATCTACTCAAATTTAATGAACGCTTTCAAATAAATAATAAGCAAGTTACTGATCTTGAGATTACTACTGCTTTTGCAGAAATTGAACACTTTAGAAAAAAAACTGCTGATATTAAATTAACCTATTTTGAGTTTGCGACTCTTGCGGCTTTAAAGATTTTTGCACAAAAAAAAATTGATTTAATTATTCTAGAGGTAGGTCTAGGTGGGCGTTTAGATGCAGTAAATATTATTGATGCTGATGCTACCTTAATAACCTCGATAGGTGTTGACCATGTTGATTGGTTGGGGTCTGATATAGAAAATATAGGTAAAGAAAAAGCAGCTATTATGCGTGAAGCTAAACTATCTGTATGTTCAGATCCATCAGCACCTAATTCAATTAACAATTATGCTCTTCAAAATAATGTTGATTTTATAGCCGCCGCCAAAGACTTTAGCTTTAATATAAAACAAAATTCATGGGATTTTATTTCCTTAAATAATTCTTTACTTAGTATAAAGAATTTAGTTTTGCCAAATATACAAGGAGATTTCCAGATACAAAATGCAGCAGGAGTGGTAACTTTAGTTTTGTTATTACAGTCTAAAAATATTTTTAAAGCAGCAGTTAAAATAGAAGATTTTAATAAAGGGTTTCAGAAAGTTAACCATCTTGGTAGGTTGCAATCTTTTACAATAGGTCAACAATCATGGCTAGTTGATGTGGCTCATAATGTTCAATCTATGAGAGTGTTAGCAGAATATTTGCAACAAATAAATTTTAAAGGTATAGCAATATTTTCGGCACTCAATGATAAAGACTATGTAAATATGCTGTTAACAATTAAACCCTTTATAACTAATTGGTATATAGCAGACTTACAGGTAACTAGATCAATCCCAATTGCAATATTACAAAAAACATTAATTAAAATTGGAGTAGAGGAAGGTTTAATTAATATTTTTGAAAATATTGATAAAGCAACTACTTGTGCGTTAAATGAGACAAATAGCTTAAATGTTTTAGTCTGTGGTTCTTTTTTTAGCGTTGCACAATGTTATACTGCTTTACAAAAATTAGGTATTAGGATAAATGGCTAACCAAGAGAATATTTTTTTAAGGAATCGTTTAACAGGAGCTATCTTTTGGATGTTGTTATTGATAATAATAGTACCTGTTTGGTATTCTAACCCAGTTAATTTCCAACCTGAAGGCTTTGTAGAAGAAGAATTAGAGGTAAAAAATGTAGTTAATAAAGTTTTTAAAATCCCTGAGCATGATCAAATAAAAAATAAAAAAAGTTTAACAAATATTAAGCAGGTTAAAAAAGTTGAACCTAAAAATAAATTAAAAGATAATCCGCCAAGTTGGATAATTAAAATAATTGCTTATAAAGATAAACAAAAAGCATTAGATTTACAAAAAAATCTTAAAAATGATTTTGAAACAAAAATAAAGTTTTTTCCAAGTTCAAAATATTATTCGCTAAGATCAGGCCCCTACTTAAAACAAGAAGAAGCCTTAAAGGATCAAAAAAAAATAAACAAACTGTTACGAGTAGAATCAATAATTACTAAATTATAATCAACATAACAAATCTAAAGAGAGATAGCCATGTGTGGAATAGTAGGAATAGTTTCTAACCTACCCGTTAATCAAAGCATCTATGATGCTTTAACTGTATTACAACATAGAGGCCAAGATGCAGCTGGAATTGTAAGCTGTAAAAATGGTCGGCTTTTTCAACGCAAAGATAACGGTATGGTTAAGGATGTTTTTCGGACCAGACACATGCGAGATTTATTAGGTAATATGGGGATAGGTCATGTTCGTTATCCCACCGCAGGATCGTCATCAAGAGCTGAAGCACAGCCTTTTTATGTAAACTCACCTTATGGTATTGCTATGGCACATAATGGCAACTTAACTAATTCCCTTGAATTAAGCAAAGATATATATAAACAAGATTTAAGACACCTTAATACCAATTCTGATTCAGAAGTATTACTTAATGTATTCGCTCATGAACTTATGGGGCAAAAAAAATTAAATATTGATGCGGAAGATATTTTTAGTGCGATTGCTAGAGTGCATAAAAGAATTAGAGGAGGCTATGCAAGTATAGGGATTATTCCATCTTTTGGTATATTTGCTTTTAGAGATCCTTTTGCTTTGCGTCCTATTTGTGTAGGAGAAAAAGATAATAAAGACGGTACTAAGTCCTATATGGTTGCATCTGAAAGTATTGCCCTTGTTGCCGCAGAGTTTACCCTACTAAGAGACCTTAAGCCTGGAGAAGCAGTGGTTATTACTGAAAGTGGGGATATAGAATTTAAGCAATGTGCAGAAAACCCTCAATATAGTCCATGTATTTTTGAGTTTGTATATTTTGCTCGTCCAGACTCAATGATTGATGATATTTCTGTCTATAAGTCTCGTTTAAGAATGGGAGATAAACTTGCTGAGAAAATCAAACTAGATTGGGAGAATAATGATATTGATGTAGTTATGCCAATTCCTGATACTAGTCGTACATCTGCTTTACAGGTAGCAGAACGCCTAAATGTAAAATATCGTGAAGGGTTTATAAAAAATAGATATATTGGGCGTACTTTTATAATGCCTGGTCAAAAACTGCGTAAAAAATCGGTAAGGCAAAAATTAAATGCTATTCCTTTAGAGTTCGAAGGTAAAAATGTTTTACTAATTGATGACTCCATAGTGAGAGGGACAACTTCTGGTGAAATAGTTCAAATGGCAAGAGATGCGGGAGCAAAAAAAGTGTATTTTGCATCAGCCGCTCCTGCTGTTAGATATCCTTATGTCTATGGTATAGACATGCCAGCTGTTGACGAGTTAGTGGCAAATGGTCGTACAACAGAACAAATTGCTAGTTATATTGGAGCTGACAGGTTGTTTTACCAGGATCTTGATGATTTAATTGATGCAGTCTGGCAAGGTAATAAGGATATTACGGAGTTTGACACCTCTTGCTTTAGTGGTTGTTATGTTACAGGAGACATTACTTCTGAATATTTAGCGTCACTAAGGTTGGCCAGAAATGATAAAGAGCAAGAACAAAATCGTAGCTCAGAGCAAACTTTTGTAGGTATTCATAACGGTGAAGATGATGAAACATAAATATGATATTGAAACCTTAGCTATAAGGGCTGGTTATACGCAAACAGCAGAACAAGAAAATAGTGAAGCTATTTTTCTTACTTCTAGTTTTCGATATGATTCTGCACAGCAAGCAGCGGATCGTTTTAGTGGTGCACAAGCTGGTAATATCTACTCGCGTTTTACGAATCCTACTCTAAGGGCATTTGAAAAAAGGTTAGCCCTAATGGAAGCTGGGGAAGCTTGTGTTGGTACAGCTTCGGGTATGTCGGCAATTTTATCGACTTTTATGGCATTGTGCCAATCAGGAGATCATGTTATTTCTTCACAAAGTATTTTTGGGACAACCAAAATATTATTTAACAAATATTTACAAAAATTTGGCATAGAAGTAACCTTTGTCTCACAAACAGATGTTACACAATGGCAAAATGCTCTACAAAAAAATACCAAAATTTTATTTTTAGAAAGTCCTTCTAACCCTTTAACAGAAGTTGCGGATATAAAAGCCATTGCTAAAATAGCCAAAAAAAGTAATACATTATTGGTAGTTGATAATTGTTTTTGTACTCCTGTTTTACAAAAACCTTTAACTTTAGGGGCAGATATTGTAATCCATTCAGCAACTAAGTTTTTAGATGGTCAAGGAAGAGCTATTGGTGGAGCAGTAGTCGGATCACAAGAACTAGTCGGAGAAGAAATAAGAGGTTTTATGCGAACCGCAGGGCCTACCATGAGTGCATTTAGTGCATGGGTTTTTTTAAAAGGGTTAGAAACTTTAATAATTAGAATGCAAGCACACTGCCAAAGTGCCATGCGATTAGCAAGCTGGTTAGAGCAACACCCAGCGGTAGAAAAAGTATTTTACCCTGGTCTAAAAAGCCATCCTCAATATGAGTTAGCTAAGGTGATACAAACTGGTGCAGGGGCAATATTATCTTTTCGGGTGCATGGAAAATTAAAGCAAGCTTGGCAAGTAATAGATGCAACACAAATGTTATCTATAACCGCAAATTTAGGCGATGCAAAAACTAGCATAACTCATCCAGCAACCACAACACATCATAGACTAAGCCCAGAAGAAAGATTAAATGCAGGTATAACTGATAATCTAATTAGAATATCTGTGGGTTTAGAGTCAATAAAAGACATTAAAGAAGACTTAGGTAAAGGTTTAGATTTGATTAGAAGATAAAATATTGGCAGTTTTATTTTTCATAAATAACCTAATTTATAAAAACATACTGAATTAAAAATGTTAACAAGAAAAGAATTTTTAAAATTCCCTATTAATTATTTTGCTGTTGCTA
Organism: Hydrogenovibrio sp. UBA654; assembly: GCA_002299585.1. GTDB lineage: Bacteria > Pseudomonadota > Gammaproteobacteria > Thiomicrospirales > Thiomicrospiraceae > Hydrogenovibrio. The sequence goes on from DBOE01000090.1 coordinate 7,863, forward strand.
TGGGCTTCTTAGGAGTATCCTCTCAAGTTTCTAGTTTGAGTAATATTTTAGACTTTAATCCTTATAGTTTTTCTTTGGCTATTAGCATTATTGCCTGGGCAGTGTTTGCTATTTCTATAGTTATTTTTACTAAAAATTTATTTACAACGCAAGGGCGCAGTTTTTTATTTGAACAATGGAATTGTCCATATAAATTAATAGATTTTTCATTTTTATCTCTTACCTTAATGCTGTTTTTACTATCAATTTATAGGTTTTTACCTAGTGAGATTATGGAGGTTTGTGGTTATGTTCTAATGACCCTACATATCTTACTAAATATTGAAATATTTAAACGTTGGATTGAAGAAAGTAAGGTTGTAATAATGGAATTTAAAACCGTTATTTTTGTTTTATTATCTGGCAATTTTATGGTTGTTATTGCTGGGCACAGTTTTTTGCCTAGTTATGCAATGGAGATTTTATGGTTTTATTTTTCTATAAGTTTATTATTTTGGTTTGTGTTTTTATTTTTTATAATTTATAGATTAATTTTTTCGACAAATTTTCCAAAAGAATTGCGACCAAGCCTATTTATTCTACTATCACCTCCATCATTATCTATAGTGGCATACCAGCTACTAACAGAACAAAATTCGTTAAATGATTTTATGCTAATAATATTTAATTTCACCTTATTTTTATTTATATTTTTATTGCTACAATATTTATATTTTAAGCAAATAAAAATTAATATGTTAAGTTGGGCATATATTTTTCCAGTATCTTCTTTTGATTTTGCTGTGCAATATATGTATAAAACTAGCTTGATTGATGGTTATTTATATTTATCTTTTGTTGTTTTAGCAATTAATGTTTTATTTGCTATATTTTTACTTATTTATATGATTATTAGTTTGTATAGAGCAAAAGAATAAAGCTACAATGTTGGATATTATTTATTTTAGGAAACTATCGTGACTAAAACTCGTTTTGCCCCAAGCCCCACAGGTTACTTACATATTGGAGGAGTAAGAACTGCTCTTTTTTCGTGGTTATATGCCCAACAAAATGGTGGAAATTTTATTTTAAGAATTGAAGATACCGATTTAGAAAGGTCAACCCAAGAATCAGTAGAGGCAATTTTTGATGGCATGAACTGGCTTGGCTTAACTCATTCTGAAGGGCCTTTTTACCAAACGCAACGATTTGAGCGTTATAAACAAGTAATTAAAACTCTACTTGATAATAATATGGCGTATTATTGTTATTCTACGCCAGAAGAGCTTGAACAAATGCGCGACAAGCAAAAAGCCAATAATGAAAAGCCCCGTTACGATGGGCGTTTTCGTAATTTTACTGGCACTCCACCAGTAGGAATTGACCCTGTTATTCGTTTTAAAAACCCACTAGATGGGGTTGTTGTAATTGATGATATTGTAAAGGGTCAGGTAATAGTTGCTAATACAGAACTAGATGATTTAATTATTGCTCGCTCTGATGGAACACCAACCTACAACCTTAGTGTTGTTGTTGATGATTGGGACATGAGGATTAGTCATGTAATCCGTGGCGACGATCATCTTAATAATACCCCAAGACAAATCAACCTTTATAATGCATTAGGGGCAGAGTTGCCTAAGTTTGCACATATTCCAATGGTGCTAGGTGAAGATGGTAGTCGTTTATCAAAAAGACACGGTGCGGTATCTGTTTTACAATACAAAGAAGAAGGTTTTTTACCTGAAGCACTATTAAATTATTTAGTAAGGCTTGGTTGGTCACACAAAAACCAAGAAGTTTTTACGCTTTCAGAAATGATTAAATTTTTTAAGTTAGATAGGGTAAATTCCTCACCATCTACATTTAATCTTGAAAAATTATTATGGATAAATCAACAGCATATTCAAAATACTTCTCTTGATAACCTAGTAGCTAATTTAAAGCCATTTATGCAAGCAAAAGGCTTTGACATATCTAATAAACATAAATTAGAAAAAGTGGCTGACTTATTAAGAGAACGGGCAAAAACACTGGTTGAAATGGTAGGATTATCAGTATATTTTTATCAAGATTTTACTGAGTTTGATGCTGGAGCTGCAAAGAAGCATCTAAGGTCAGTAGCGGAGGATTCTCTTAGATTAGTACAACAAAAATTTAAACAACTAGATAATTGGGTTAGCCAAGATATTCATCAACAAATTCAAGCAACAGCAGAAGAATTATCGATAGGGATGGGCAAGGTAGGAATGCCACTAAGAGTTGCTATAACGGGAGCTGGTCAATCACCATCAATTGATGTGACTGCAGAATTAATTGGTAAAGATAAGTGTATTGCCAGAATTTCAATGGCTTTAGAGGTCATTGAAATAAGAAAGATAAATTCATAGTAATATTTTAGTTATTTATCAAAAAATGCCTTGACCGTACCGAGCTATTCTATATAATACGCACCACATCAGTTGTAGAGCTTTAAAGTTTTTTAGTTTTACATGGTTGTTTTGGTGCAATATTTATATAAAACCAGAAATAAGGGGCTATAGCTCAGCTGGGAGAGCACAACACTGGCAGTGTTGAGGTCAGCGGTTCGATCCCGCTTAGCTCCACCAACTTAATTGATAAAAGATTACACTAGGCCGTAATCTAATTTATTTAACAATCTATTTTTTAGTTTAGATTGTAGTATGTTTTTATAAAATCAAGACGAAAGGTAGGAGCATACTTTAGTCTGTGACTATCTTTTAACGCGGAGTTTATGAAAATATACACAATTATAAACAAAAAAGAAATGTCCTGTTCGTCTAGAGGCCTAGGACACCGCCCTTTCACGGCGGTAACAGGGGTTCGACTCCCCTACGGGACGCCACTGCGGGAATAGCTCAGCGGTAGAGCACAACCTTGCCAAGGTTGGGGTCGCGAGTTCGATCCTCGTTTCCCGCTCCAGTTTAAGTGAGTTAATTAAGGTACTACTAGGTCAGTACAAAAACTTAATTAAAATACTGTTTGTTGAAATACAAACACCAAGTTTAAGTTGAAAAGGTTTTTCCAGTTCAATGAAAACTATTTTTAGTTTAGATTGTAGTAT
>DBOE01000078.1:0-5413 GCA_002299585.1 Hydrogenovibrio sp. UBA654
AAAATAATTGGCGGCTGTTAAGTGCCTCCTTAAGTACAATTTACACTTAATCTTTTGGAAAAATAACAAAATGAAAACAAAATTTATTAATATAGCAATTATAGCAAGTTTATCTGTTGTAGCATGCAACAATTTCAACAGTGATACTGCAAAAAAAACTGAATTATCAATGTCTTACAAGAACATAGTTGCCCAAGCAAATGACCAGCATTCCATGGCCAAGAAAAAATGGAACAATACTTGGCAACAAAAAAAAATGGAAAAGTCTTATGTTGATACCTATCTAGCTCAGGCAGCAGAAGCTAAAAAAGCAGGTAACGCTACTAAAGCTATTGAACTTGCTAAACAGGCATTAAATACTGCCAACCAAGAAGTTAACCAAATGAGAACAGAAAGCAAACCTGCTTGGTTAAAATAAAAACTTGATCTTTATCCCGAATTCCTGTTTGTAAATTCGGGTTTATATTAAAAGATCAGTCTCTTTTCTGTTGCTAATTTTTATTTTTTATTGCAAAGCTACTTCCCTTTTAAATAAATCTCATCATCAAAACAACTTACCCATTGTGGCTTCATAATAATTAATGACAAAATAATCATCCCATTCATAAAAGCCTCTGGAAAAACCATTAGGGGAATATAGGGTAAAAATTCGTAGCTTAATCTTCCAAAAGAATAAACCCCTGCATAATACATAACTGTTGCCGAAGTAAATAGCATAATAATTGTACTTATAGCTGAAACAAAAAAACCATTAAATAATACAAATATAAAAAAATGTTTTTCTAAAAACCTATAGGATAATAGTGTAAAAAACCAGACCAATAAAATGGGAAGAATAACAATAACCGAGCCACTTAACCCCAGTGCGAACCAGTCTCCATCTTTAATTAAAGCCACCGCTACTAAAGCTAATAAGCCTGATATAATAGCAAAGTGTGGTCCAAACATTAAGGTAACAGAAGTCAAAAGTAAAATATGAAAACCCATCCCTGGTGATATTGAAGCCTCTCCCAACCAAGCAAGCACTAAGACCATAGTTGTGCCAACAAAGACATGCTGTGACTCTGAATCACTGGTTAATTTTGACCAAGGTGCTTTTAATAAACTCCATACAATTGCTAAAACCAAAAATATAAATCCTGATATTAGCCAGATTAAAGAAAAACCTTCTGCTGAAAAATTCATTTGACTTACCTTTTTCCTATAAAATACCCAACTACTATATATATTAACCGACAAAGCACATGTTGCCTATAAAAATAATTTTTGCTTTCTTATACGATCTATTATTATTATTTGCTCTATGGTTTGTTAGTGCAATACCTTTTGTGGTTTGGCAGGGAGAAAGCTTGCAAAATGATTTTAACAGCAGATTAGCTTTTCAATTTTATCTAATTGCTATAACCTATGTTTACCTTACTTATTTTTGGACCCTAAATGGGCAAAGCCCTGGTTTGCGTGTATGGAAACTAAGAATACAACGCCAAGATGGTTATTTACTAACTCGACACAATGCTAATATTCGTTTTGTATTAGGTATAATTTTCTTTTCTATAGGTTGGGTTTTTCTATTTTTTATCAAAAAAACCCTACAAGACAAGCTTGCAAGCACCGAAATAGTTCCACAGGATAAACAATGAATACCCTAATAATCCATACAACCGTCCTAGATCTTGCCCAAAAAAAACTTATCGAAGAAGCCTTTAATAGTAAAATATATAGTAAAAAAAAGCACTTTAGATTACAAACTGAAAAAATAACTACTGAAAAAATAAAAGCAATTTCTGAACAACTAAAAATTGACTTGAACATTTTGCCTGCTGAATTTAATCCTAACCAAGTACAGCTACTCATTAGTGATATGGACTCTACCTTAATTGGCATAGAGTGTATTGATGAAATCGCTGATATGATGAATTTAAAACCACAGGTAGCAGCCATTACTGAAGCGGCTATGTGCGGTGATATAAACTTTGAAGACTCACTTACTCAGCGAGTTAAATTACTAACTGGCTTAGATACTGCCGATTTAGACAAGGTTTATAAGCAGCGATTATTTTTAAACTCTGGTGCAGAAGAATTAATTACCACACTTAAACAAAACAACATTAAATTTGCTTTAGTTTCAGGGGGGTTTACTTTTTTTACTGAACGCTTACAACAGCAACTAGGGATAGATTTTACTAGAGCAAATGTATTAGCAGAAAAAGATAATAAACTAACTGGAAAAGTAGTCGGGAAAATAATTGGTGCGGAGGCTAAAGCTGAGTTTTTGCACGAACTTTGCCAAAAAATAAACATAACCCCACGGCAAGTTATAGCTATTGGTGATGGTGCTAATGATTTAGAGATGATGAAAGAAGCTGGCTTGAGCATCGCATATAGAGCAAAACCAACCGTACAAGAGCAAGCTAACACGGCTTTTAATTATAGTAATCTAAGTGCAGTTTTGGACTTTATTAAATAATAAAGATTAGGTTTTTATGTTTAAAAATTAATTTGCACGAGATAATTTATGGATTAAAATATTTTCGTTTAAAACATACTCTCTTCATGTTCCTTAATTGCTGCCACAATAAACTTGCCCATGGCAACATCAAAGCCTGGCCATTTGCTCGCTTCTTCTTTCATAAAGCTATCAGCCATTATTTTTGGTTTTATCTCAAAATCAGACAAGCCATCTTCATCATAATACTTAACGGTATCATGATAAATAATTTCCATAAATTGTTTGCCATCTTCAATTAGTTTTTTACCTTCATGTTTACCATGCATTGGGATAAAAGTATCTATTGGTAGTTTTAGAACTTCATCTAAGCCTTTTATAGTCCCTAAAAATGAACCATCCGACATATTAGCAATACGACGCATCACCATATCACCCATAATCATAGTTTTATCTTCCACTACCTCTACAGCTAAATCAGAATTGGTATGCATCTGCCCAAAGTAATAAATTTTTAAAGTGGTGTCACCTAACTTAATAACCTCACCACCTTTTAATATTTTATCTGGCGGGCTCATTATTGTACCTGTGATTTGATTTTTGGTTTCTTTTTGTAGAAAATCAAACCAAAACTTATCCGCCCCACCTTTTAATGCACTTATGTTGTTTGGATGAGCATATATTTCTACTTTTGGATTTTCTACAATAAAAGCATGGTTTCCTAACCAGTGGTCACCGTGAAAATGGGTGTTAATTACTTTGATTATTGGTTTATCAGTTATTGTTCTAATTTGACGCAGTACCATTTCACCAATTTGTACTGAACTTCCTGTATCAACTACCACTACTCCTTTTGAAGTAATTATAAAACAAGGATTATTAAAAAAACCATAGTTTTCGTGTGTTGGCATCGGACCCAAGGCAGGAACATAATAACATCTACTGCCAACTTTAACTGCCTCTACATCGGGAACATCAGGCCCCCTAAATTCCATAGACTCAATTGCATAAAGAGGGCTTAAAGCAGAAATACCGACTAGTGACACCGAAGTACCTAAAGCTGTTTTTAATAACCTTCTTCTAGAAAATTTTGTAATTGACATGAATCCACCTTAAATAATTACTAATGTAATCCATATTATATCTAAAGCTCATTAATGTAAAATACATTTTTCTAAATTGAATATATAAAATTAAAGAGTAGCATTAAATGACAACAAAAAAAACCTTTAGCGAAGTACAACAAGACTTAGTGACAAGATTTACTCATTTTGACAATTGGAAAGATAGGTATAAATATCTAATTGATATGGGCAAAACTCTACAAGCTATGCCTGATGAATTTAAAACTGAAGCAAATCTTATTCATGGTTGTCAATCACAAGTCTGGATTCATATTATAGAAAAAGATGGTGTTTTAAATTTACAAGCTACCTCTGATGCAGCTATTGTCTCTGGATTGATTGCGTTATTATTGAAAGTTTACAACCATCGGACCCCCAAAGAAATTAGCGAAATTCCGTTAGATTTTTTAGCAGAAATGGATTTAATACAACATCTATCACCTAATCGTTCAACAGGCTTATATCACATGATAAAACGCATTCAAGCAGAAGCAGATGCTAGGTTATAATCAAAATTAGCCATAAAAAAGCCCAGTAAAAACTGGGCTTTTTTATATTAAAATAACTAAAAAATTAAGCTATTTTTAACTGTGCTTCTGTAGTGTTTTCTAAAAAAGCAATCCTATCTTCTAATGGTGGATGCGATCTAAATAAATCACCAAAGCTAGATGGTTTTGATGAAATCCCAAAAGCTGCCATTTGATCTGGTAGTTCTCCAGGCTGTGTAGTTTGCAAGCGTTTTAATGCCGCAATCATATTTTCTTTACCAGCCAAATATGCCCCACCATTATCTGCATGAAACTCTCTTTTTCTAGAAAACCACATAGAAACAATACTAGCTAGGATACCAAATAAAATTTGTGCGACTATATCAACAATAATAAATGTAATACTATGCCCTGAACTTTCATTTTTGAACACTACTCTGTCAACCACCCAAGCGACAATTTTCGCAAAGAAAATAACAAAGGTATTTAAAACACCTTGTAATAACGCCATAGTAATCATATCACCATTAGCTACATGAGCAATTTCATGACCTATAACAGCTTCTACTTCGTTTTTACGCATGCCACGCATTAGACCTGTTGAAACCGCAACTAGGGCTGCATTTTTACGCATACCTGTAGCAAAAGCATTAGGTTCAGGAGAATCATAAACTGCTATTTCTGGAGCTTTAATGCCAGCTTTTTCTGACATACGAGCAACTGTATCAAATAACCATTGTTCATCAGCATTACTCGGTTGTTTAATAACTTTAGCTCCAGTTGACATTTTAGCTAGCCACTTTGACATAGCCAAAGAAACAAATGAACCTGCAAAACCTATAACAAGGGCAAACATAAATAAATTACCTAAATTTAAGCTGGTGCCTTCCATATAGCTGCCAACACCTAAAACATTCAAGGTAATCATTGCCACGGCAATAACCGCAAAGTTTGTTAATAAAAATAAACCAATTCTTTTCATGTTAATCTCCAAGTTAATAATATGAAAAATTTATTAATGACTAATATAAAGATTATTTATGATAATTCAAGTATTAAATGCAAAATATCTTATAAATAATTCACGATAAATAGCAAACACCCCTCCCCGATAACTTTTCATATGCGTGTGTGTGGGGGGGGGGGGGGGGGGGGAAAAATTTTTTTTTTTTTTTTTTTTTAATTTTTTTTTTTTTTTAGGGGTTTTTTTTTTTTTTTTTTTTTTTTTTTTTCAAAAAACAAAAAAAAAAAAAAAAAAAAAAAAAAAATTTTTTTTTTTTTTTTTTTTTTTTTTTTTTTTTATCTTTTTAAAAAAATCAAACCCCCCTTTTTTGTGTTTTTTTTTTTTTGTTTTT
>DBOE01000078.1:5520-6313 GCA_002299585.1 Hydrogenovibrio sp. UBA654
GGGGGGGGGGGCGGGTAAAATTATTTTAATTTAGCTTTTAACACTTCATTTATTTGTGCAGGGTTAGCCTTACCTTTGCTGGCTTTCATAATTTGCCCAACAAAAAAACCAAACATTTTTTGTTGCCCACCTTTATACGCTGCTACTTGAGTTGGATTATTGGCAATAACTTCATCTACTAAAGACCCTATCGCCCCCGTATCAGTAATTTGTTTTAGCCCTTTGTCTTCAATAATCTGTTCCGGCGAACCTTCACCCTGCCACATGGCTTCAAAAACTTCTTTGGCTATTTTACCTGAAATAGTATTATCTAAAATCTTACTTAATAAAGCTGCTAAATCTTCTGCCGTTACTGGACAACTTTCAATCGTTATATCATGTCTGTTTAATGCTTTTGATAGTTCACCCATAACCCAATTCGCACTTAATTTAGCATCTTTAGTTGTGGATACTAGTTGTTCAAAATATTCAGCAACTTGCCTAGAATTGGTTAAAAAACTTGCATCATATTTAGACAAACCAAACTCATTAACATAGCGGATATTCTTGTCCGTTGCTAGTTCAGGCATTTCTTTTCTAACTGCTGCAATATCTTGATCAGTAATAATAATTGGCAATAGATCTGGGCAAGGAAAATAACGATAGTCATTGGCCTCTTCTTTTTTTCGCATTGAACGAGTTTCATTTTTTTCAGAGTCATATAACCTAGTTTCTTGTACAACCGTACCACCAGATTCTAAAATTTCTGTTTGCCTGGCTATTTCAATTTCGATCGCCTGTTCAATAAACTTAA
>DBOE01000078.1:6647-17503 GCA_002299585.1 Hydrogenovibrio sp. UBA654
TTAAACGAGTTAATATTTTTTATCTCTGCCCTGGTACCCAAAGGGGTGCCTGGTTTATGAATCGAAACATTAGAGTCAACCCGAAAAGAACCTTCTTGCATATTACCATCACAAATCCCCAAATATTGAACTAGTTCATGCATTTTTTTAGCATAGGCAACCGCTTCTTTGGCTGATCGCATATCAGGTTCTGATACTATTTCCAATAGTGGTGTACCAGCACGATTTAAATCTATACCAGTTTGCCCAGGTAAAATTCCGTGGATAGATTTACCAGCATCTTCTTCAAGGTGGGCTCTAGTTACCCCTATTCTTTTTATTTCACCATCTACCTCAATTTCAACCACCCCCCCCTTATCAACTATAGGATAGCTGAACTGTGAAGTTTGATAACCTTTGGATGAATCTGGATAAAAATAATTTTTACGATCAAATACCGACCTCTTGCCTATTTCTGCACCAATAGCTAAACCTAATTTTATTGCCATAGGTAAAACTGCCTTATTTAAAACTGGTAGTTGCCCAGGCATTCCCAAATCTAATAAATTAGCCTGTGTATTTGGCTCTGCACCATAGACAATTGCGGAACCTGAAAATATTTTTGATTTAGTGGTTAATTGTGCATGGATTTCTAAGCCAATTACTACTTGCCAAGTCATTATTTATAATCCTCAGGCATTTTTTTATGCCAGTTTGTCGCTTGTTGGTATTGGTGAGCTACATTTAATAGCTTTGCTTCACTATGATAATTGCCAATTAAATGTAAACCAACAGGCAAATTATTAACCTCTCCTGCAGGCACAGACATAGCAGGAATACCCGCTAAATTAACAGGGATTGTGTATAAATCCGCCAAATACATACTAATTGGATCAGACGATTTTTCACCTAGATTAAACGCAGGAGTTGGGGCAACAGGGCCGACAATCACATCACATTGTGCAAAAGCTTTAGTAAAATCATCACGAACTATGCGGCGTATTTTTTGAGCTTTTAAATAGTAGGCATCATAATATCCCGCCGATAATGCATAAGCACCAACCATAATGCGGCGTTTTACTTCTGCTCCAAAACCTTCGCTGCGAGAACGCGTATATAAATCTTCTAAATCTTGCGGATTATCACAACGATAACCATAACGCACCGCATCAAAGCGTGATAAGTTTGAAGAGGCTTCCGCTGGTGCTAATACATAATAGGCAGGAACCGCTAAGTCTTTATTAGGCAAACTAACTTCGACTATTTCTGCTCCTTGTTTTCCAAGCTGCGCTATTGCCTTATTAATAACTTCTGCTACGCCTGTATCTAAACCTTCACCAAAATATTCTTTGGGAACTCCAATTTTTAAACCTTTAATTGGCTTGTTTAAATCTGCTAGAAAATCTTGCTTGTCTAATTCTGAACTGGTCGAATCTCTATCATCAAACCCAGCCATAGCATCTAATAACCAAGCACTATCTTCTGCACTTCTGGTTATAGGTCCGCCCTGATCAAAACTTGAAGCATAAGCAATCATTCCATAACGAGAAACTGTGCCGTAAGTTGGTTTAATACCAGTAACCCCACAAAAAGAAGCTGGTTGACGAATTGATCCGCCTGTATCTGTACCAGTGGCTAAGGGAGCAAGCCCTGCGGCAATAACTGCAGCTGCCCCACCAGAAGAACCGCCAGGTACTGCATTTAAATCCCATGGGTTTTTTGTTGCACCGTAATAACTACTTTCTGAAGAAGAACCCATCGCGAATTCATCCATATTAGTCTTGCCTAAAATAGGCATAGCACTTTCTTTAAGTTTTTCTACTACGGTTGCATCATAGGGAGCAATAAAATTACCGAGCATTTTAGAGCCACAAGTTGTCTTCACGCCATCAACACAAAAAATATCTTTATGGGCAATTGGAATTCCTGTCAGTAATCCACCCCTGCCTTCATCTAACATCTTATCCGCTTTTTTTGCCATTTCCATAGCAAGCTCAGGAGTTACGGTAATAAATGCATTTATTTCAGTATCAAATTTAGCAATCCTATTTAAATAATGCTGGGTTAAATCAACACTTTTTAAACTTCTACTTTTAAGCTGCGCGCTCATTTCTCCAATCGATAAAGTATGCATTAATCAATTACCTGTGGCACTAAATATAAATTTTCTGCAGTGGCAGGGGCTATTTTTTGATATTTATCACGCCGACTAGTTTCGGTGACTATATCATCTCTTAGTCGTTGTACTTGTTCTAAAGGGTGAGACATAGGTTCTATTCCATCAGTATTAACCTCTTCCATCTGTGCAAATAAGTCCAAAATATTACTTAATTTAACCGACATCTGCTCAGCTTCTTCATCATCAATAATAAGAGCCGATAAATTAGTAATTAATTTAACCTCTGCCTTTCCTAATCGCATTTTGCTTGACACTTCATTCTCCTAAATAACCAACCAGCATAAAATACCATATTTATACAAATCTAAAAAGGATATTAACTGTATTTATTTAACTTTTTATTACTTGTTTGTTATAGAATACCTTAGTATTTAAAAATCATAATAAAAACAGGTAACTCAATCAATGTTTCGTAAAATTATCGGGCTTTTCTCTAATGACCTTTCAATTGACCTAGGAACCGCAAATACACTAATTTATGTTCGTGGTAAAGGCATGGTTTTAAATGAACCTTCTGTTGTTTCTATTAGAACAAGCTCTTTAGGTGGTAACCGTTCTATTATTGCGGTTGGTGAAGCTGCCAAACTTATGCTTGGTAAAGAAAACCAAAACCTAATAACTATTAGACCCCTTAAAGATGGAGTTATTGCAGATTTTGAGGTAACTGAAAAGATGTTACAGGCATTTATTCGCAAAGTACATGAAGCAAGATTTTTTCAGCCCAGTCCAAGGGTTTTAGTTTGTGTTCCTTGTGGCTCAACTCAAGTGGAAAGAAGAGCTATTAGAGAGTCTGCCTCTGGTGCTGGTGCAAGAGAAGTATACCTTATAGAAGAGCCTATGGCAGCTGCAATTGGTGCAGGCATGCCAGTTAGTGAGGCTAGAGGGTCAATGGTAGTTGACATCGGTGGCGGTACTACCGAAGTTGCGACCCTGTCATTAAATGGCATAGTTTGGTCTGACTCGGTAAAAGTTGGTGGTGATAAATTTGACGATGCTATAATTAAGTATGTACGCCGTAATTATGGGATGATTATTGGCGAGGTTACTGCTGAAAGAATTAAAAAAGAAATAGGTACTGCATATCATGAAATAGAACCCGCAACTCTGGAAATACACGGCAATAACATTTCTGAAGCAGTTCCAAGAAAATTCACCTTAAATAGCAATGAAGCCCTAGAAGCCCTAAAAGAACCTTTGTCTGCCATCATTGGGGCCATAAGAACCGCATTGGAGCATACGCCACCAGAGCTTGGTTCAGACATAGCTGAACATGGTATAGTTTTAACTGGTGGAGGGGCATTATTAAGAAATATAAACATCCTTTTATCAGAAGAAACTGGCGTCCCAGTTATCATCGCTGATGACCCTTTAACTTGTGTAGCTAGAGGTGGAGGTCGAGCCTTAGAATTAATGGATAAAAAAGGTATTGATCTATTTTCTTTTGATTAAGGTTTTTTAAAAAGGGAATCTGTCATTAATCTAACCCAAACACCATTACAAAAAGAGGTACATAAATTTGCTCTTTATTTGAGCTTGTGTATTAGCTTAATGATGATTGATAACTCTAGCTCTATATTTGTCAACTTTAGATCCCTACTAATAACAACCCTTGAACCTATTGAAAAACTTGCCTCCTTACCAGTTAATAGTTACAAATACTTTCAACAAGATTTTACCAGCATTGCATCTTTAAAAAAAATAAATAGTGAGTTAAAAAGTGAACTTTTTTTTCTAAAGGCAAAACAACAACGACTAAATCACTTTGAAATGGAAGTAGCTAGGCTTAATAAGCTGTTGAGAAAAGCCAGCCAGTTAAATAAATATAAAGTTAAGCTTGCAAATATTTCTCATTACAACATATCAGTTTATTCTCATTTTGTGTCCATTAACAAAGGATATTCAGATGGAGTAGAAAAAAATCAAGCGGTAATTGATGCTTATGGGTTATTGGGAATAGTTACCCAAACCACCCCCTCAACTGCAAAAGTACAGCTAATAACTGATACTGAAATACAAGTTCCCGTAAGAATACAAAGAACAGGGCAAAGAGGGATTATAAAAGGGTTTAGCAAAGATTTACTTTATTTACAGTTTATTTCTAACTCTAGCTCCGTTGAGTTAGGAGATATAATAGAAACTTCTGGTTTAGCAAACACATATCCTAAAGGATACCCAGTAGCAAAAATTAGCCAAATAAAAACATTAAAAGATCAACCTTATTTTAGTATTTTCGCAACCCCTATTGCTAAAGTTTATCAGGCAGAAAACATATTAATTATTTCTAAAAAACTAAAAAAAGTAAAGATACAATAATATGGTAAATAAAATAAATACACTACAGCTTAAACAAATAAAGTGGCTAATCGCTATTAGTTATATTGTTAGTTTCTCTATAGATATAATGTTAAATATTAGCTTTACTATTACCACCACGCCATCTATTACACTACTAATGTTGCTTTTTTGGACAACTAAACTATTAACCAATACTCATTTTGCTACTGCTTTTGTGCTTGGTATTTTTAGCGATATAGCTATAAATTCTATTTTAGGTTCTCATGGTCTAATATTTATAATCATTACCTTTCTTATATTAAAAGTTAGGCATAGTTTTAAAGGCTATCCTAGCTGGCAACAAACAAGTCTCATTATTTTTTATCTATATATTTACCAAGTTTTCAGCTGGTTTATTCTTAACCCTAACCTTATTGATAGTGCTGTATACTATTGGCTTTCCCCTCTATCTGCCATAATTATATGGCCAATTTTATACAAAATTATGAATTTATTTACTCATAAAAAAATTTTTTAAACCCTAATGTTATATAAACATCGACAAGACTCTAAAAAAGAACTAGATAAGCAAAAAAAAATATTTAGATCCCGTTTATATATTACTTTATTTTTTTCTATAGCTTTATTTATGCTTTTACTAGGCAGGATGGCATATTTACAAATAATAAACTTTCAACAGTATTCTGACATGTCTGAGGTAAACAGAATATCTATAAACCCCATAACACCAACTAGAGGTAAAATATACGATAGAAACAATATTATATTAGCCGATAATAAACCTATTTTTGTCCTCTCATTTGTAAAAAAAGAACTAGAAAATATTACAACATCCCTAGCAGATATTAAACAACTCTTGCCCAACATTCCCCAAAGAATTATCACCTCTTTCACAAGAAAACTTAAATCTGCCAACCAATATAAACCCCTACATCTACCCTATTCTCTATCAGAAAAAGAGGCTGCTATCTTCTCAGTAAATAGCTATAAGTTTGCTGGCATAAACCTAAATGCAAAACAAAAACGCCACTATCCCTTAAAAAAACTTGCGGCTCATGCTTTAGGTTATGTGGGAAGAATAAACCAAAAAGAAGTTAAAAGACTAAACCCCCAAGACTATCTGGGTATCGATGTAATTGGTAAACTAGGGATTGAAGAACAGTACGAAAATTTACTAAGAGGCCAGGCAGGAGTCCAGCAAGTTGAAACTAATGCTAGAGGAAAGATTATTCGTAAACTTGAAACCTTACCTGCCATCTCTGGACAAAACATTCAAATAACCATAGATGTTAAATTACAGCAATTTATTGAAAACTATTTAGGCGATAAAAAAGCTGCCATAATAGTAACCGAACCCAACTCTGGAGAGATTCTTGCCTATGTAAGCTCGCCAGGTTACGACCCAAACTTATTTATTGATGGTATTAGCCAAAAAAATTATTCCAAACTGCTAAAAAACCCCACAAAACCACTAATAAACAGAATCTTAAACGGGCAATATCCCCCTGCTTCTACAATAAAACCTTTTATTGCTCTTGGTGCTTTAGAAAATAGAGTTATACCCTTTTATAAAGAAATATATGACCCTGGTTATTTCAAGTTTATGAATCACAAGTATAGAGACTGGAAAAAAGGGGGTCATGGTTTGGTTGATATGCAATCGGCAATAGAACAGTCTTGCGATACCTACTTCTATCAACTAGGTTTGACAATGGGTATACAAATGATTCATGATTATTTAGAACCTTTTGGTTTTGGTAAAAAAACCAATATTGACTTAAGTGGAGAATCAATAGGAATTCTACCTTCTAAACAATGGAAAAGAAAAAAGAAAAATAAAACTTGGTTTCATGGGGAAACCATTATTGTCGCTATTGGGCAGGGTTATTTTTCAACAACTCCTTTGCAACTAATAAAGGCTACTTCTATCTTAGCTAATAGAGGAAAGGTTATTACCCCACACCTACTTAAATACAGTAAAAAAGAACTAGAGCAAATCCCGATTAAAAGCATTAGAAACTGGGATAGAATTATAACTTCTATGGAAAAAGTAATGACTGGCAGACGAGGAACTGCTAGGCAATATAGTGCCAAACTAAAATATAATATGGCAGGAAAAACAGGTACTTCACAAGTATTTAGTATAGGTCAAGAGGATTCTTATGATGCCGAAACTATAAAGAACTCCCTACGAGACCATTCTCTATTTATTGGTTTTGCTCCAATAAAAAATCCGACTATCGCAATTACCGTTATAATTGAGAACGCGACTATTAAAGCTGCATCAACGGCTATTGATATAGTTAATTTTTATCTAGATCAGCAAAATAAAGAAAGCAAATGAATATAGATTTAAATAAAAGACAAAAAGTATATCGACGCAACACAGGTATTTTAAATTCTTTCCACTTAGATGGTTGGCTATTACTAGCTATTTCATTATTACTAGCTATTTCAACTTTAATTATTTATAGCGCCTCTAATGGTAGTGAAGAAATCATAAAAAGCCACCTAATACGAATTGGACTTGCCTTTTTTCTACTAATTCTTTTTGCTCAAACTCCACCATATTTAATGCGAATTTATATTCCATGGTTATTTATATTAGTCACAATAATGCTAGTAGCAGTATTATTATTTGGAGAGACTGGCAAGGGAGCAAAAAGATGGCTAGATATTGGCCTTACCCTAGTTCAACCGTCAGAAATAATGAAACTAATTTTGCCGATGACCATTGCTTGGTTATTTGCCCATAATACCCTACCACCACCCAAAAGAAAAATTCTTATTGCGATAATAATAGTTTTATTTACTGCAGGGCTAATTGTAGTACAACCTGATCTTGGGACATCTATTTTGATTGCCATGAGTGGCATCTTTACAATATTTTTTGCTGGCCTATCTTGGAAATGGATAGTTTCAGCTTTTGCTATCTTTGGTGCGAGTTTGCCTATTTTATGGAATTTTTACATGCATGCCTATCAAAAACAAAGAGTGCTAACTTTCTTGAACCCCGAGTCTGACCCGCTTGGCAGTGGCTATCATATTATTCAATCTAAAATAACTATAGGTTCGGGAGGGTTTTATGGCAAAGGATATATGAATAGTACACAGGCTCACTTAGAATTTTTACCAGAATCAACAACTGACTTTATTTTTTCAGTCCTTGCCGAAGAATTTGGCTTTATTGGCATACTGATATTATTGCTAATATACACATTTATTATAGCTAGGGGGCTTTATATTGCCTTACAAGCACAAGACAATTTTTCTCGCTTAGTTGCTGCCAGCTTGAGCATGACGATTTTTATTTATGTGTTTATAAACATTGGTATGGTAAGTGGACTTTTACCTGTCGTTGGTCTACCACTACCACTAATTAGTTACGGGGGTAGTTCACTAGTAACCCTAATGATTAGTTTTGGTATTCTAATGTCGATTCATACCCATAAAGGACTGCTAAAAGTATAAAAGTATAAAAGTATAAAAGTATAAAATTATGTTAAATTATGTTAAATTATGTTTTATTAAATCCCAAGTAGAACCCAACTAAAATGATTAAAATGATTAAATTTTTAAGCTCGATTGTAATTTTATTCCCCCTAAACGCACTTGCTATGCCAGTGCCTCTTCCAAGCATTACCCCTTCTGCCCCAAGCTCAACCGCTAAGTCTTATATATTAATGGATTTTAACAGCGGTAAAGTCATTGCAGATAAAAAATCCACTGCCAAGGTAGAACCTGCTAGCCTAACTAAAATAATGACCGGTTATGTGGTAATAAACGAATTAAAGATGGGCAATATCAAACTTGATGACATGGTAACCATCTCAAAAAAAGCCTGGAAAACTCCTGGCTCTAAAATGTTTATCGAAATTGGTAAAAAGGTCAGCGTTAAAGACTTAATAAAAGGCATGGTAATTCAATCTGGCAATGATGCAAGTGTGGCACTTGCCGAACACATAGCAGGTAGCGAAGAGGTTTTTGCCGAACTAATGAATAGTTATGCACTCAGGTTAGAGATGCTTGACACTAATTATGTTAATTCTACAGGACTACCCAACCAAAATCATTATACTACAGCAGCAGACCTTGCTAAACTAACTCGCTCTTTAATAGAAAAATTTCCAGAAAAATATAAATGGTATTCACAAAAAAAATTCACTTTTAACGGTATTACTCAGTACAACCGCAATAAATTACTATGGCAAGATAAATCAGTTGATGGCTTAAAAACAGGACATACCGAATCCGCAGGTTATTGTCTAGTGGCATCAGCTAAACGCAATAAAATGCGACTTATTTCAATTGTATTAGGTACCAATAGTGTCAAAGAACGAGTGCAAGAAAGTCAAAAAATATTAAATTTTGGTTTTAGATTTTTTGAAACTCACAAATTGTATGAAGCGCAACAAAGGCTAGACGATGCTAGAGTGTGGGAAGGTCAAAAAGACACTGTTGGCTTAAGCTTAACTGAAGATTTATATATAACTATACCTCGTGGTCAATATAAAAAAATAAAAATTGAAACGCACATTCAATCTAATATCACAGCCAAAATAACAAAAGGTCAAAATTTAGGTACTCTACAAGTTTTTTTAAATAATACTAGTCTTGCAGAGCGTCCATTAACAGCACTAGATGATATTGAAGAAGGCTCTTTTATTAAAAAAATAATTGATCAAATTAAACAAATATTTCACTCATTATTAACTATGTTGGGTTTTTAACATGCAACAAACCGCCTATTTAAATGGTCAGTATTTGTCTATTGAAGAAGCAGTTATTTCTACCCAAGATAGAGGTTTTTTATTTGGGGATGGGGTCTATGAAGTTATCCCAGTTTTTAATAAAAAACTATTTGAGTTTAATGCCCACTTTACCCGTCTACAAAATAGCTTACAAGCCATATCAGTGGTCAACCCACTAAGCAAAGATGAGTGGCAAGATATATTACAAAACTTAATAGATCAACACCCTTGGGATAACCAGTTTTTATATCTACAAGTTACTCGTGGTGTACAAATGGTACGCAACCATATGCCAGATGAATGCCTTGTGCCAACCATCTATGTCTATACCAACCCTCTACACTCTCTTGATGAAAATACTATTACTAATGGCATAAAGGTAATAACTCTAGAAGATATTAGGTGGTTAAGATGTGATATCAAAGCCATTACTTTATTACCAAATGTAATGCTGAAGTTGGCAGCTAAACAGCAAGGAGCTGATGATGCTATTTTACTAAGCCAAGATAATAAAGTCTTAGAAGGCACGGCTAGTAATGTATTTATGGTAAAAGATAATGTAATATTTACCCCCCCTACTAGCAATAATATTCTGCCAGGAATTACCCGTTTAGTTGTTGAAAGAATTGCTCAAAATAATAATATAGAATTAAAAGAAATCGCATTAAACCTAGCTGATTTAGAGCAAGCTGATGAAATATGGCTTACTAGTTCAACTAAAAATGTGCTAGCTGTCTGCCAACTCAATCGCAAACAAGTTGGCACAGGAAATCCTGGCAAACTTTGGCAAAAAATTAATGCTCTATTTATAGAAACTATCAAAGAAATAGCTCTATGACCACAGATTTACACGGTTCAGAAACCTTAATAAAATTCCCTTGTGATTATAAATTAAAAGCGATGGGTAAGGTTTCTGATACCTTTATTGATACTATATTTACCATCACTAAAAAATATGCCCCAGACATAACCAAAAACAGCATAAGCCTAAACAATTCAAAAAAGAAAAATTTTATTTCCGTCAACATCCTGTTTCATGCCACCTGTATTGAACAAATTCATGGTATCTATGCTGAATTAAAAGAGCACCCTGAAGTTTTGATGACACTTTAGCAGGATAAATAATGCCTGTAAAAAATCTTGGTAAACAGCCCTATCTTGAAGTTTATAAAAAAATGCAGAATTTTACTGCTAATCGAACCAAGACAACTGCTGATGAAATATGGCTAGTTGAACATCCCAGTGTATTTACCCAAGGTTTAAATGGTAAGCCAGAACATCTACTTTGCACAGATATAGAGATTGTACCAACAGACAGGGGCGGGCAAGTTACTTATCATGGAGAAGGGCAATTAATTATTTACCTGCTAATAGATTTAAAGCGAGCTTCATTAGGGATAAAAGAGCTAATCCATATAATGGAACAAGCCATTATTAACTTTCTTGCTGATTTTAAAATAACTGCCAAAGCAAAAGTTGATGCCCCAGGAGTTTATATTGCTAATAAAAAAATTGCCTCTCTAGGGCTAAAGGTCAAAAAGTTTTGTAGCTATCATGGGTTGGCTATCAATATAGACATGGACTTATCCCCATTTAAACTAATCAACCCCTGTGGCTTAAAAGGCATGCAAATGACTCAATTAGCAAACCTC
>DBOE01000078.1:17852-21249 GCA_002299585.1 Hydrogenovibrio sp. UBA654
CCCCCCCCCCTAAAAAAAGAACTAGAACAGCAAATGCTCCAACATCTTATAAAACTATTACCTACAATCCGCTTATAATACCTTAATGCAAGTTCAAGAAATATTTATCGATTCAATCAAACCGCTTAGCCTTTCGCTTAAAGAAAGAAATGATGCTATGTCTAAAGGTGAATATAAAACCAAATCCTTGAAAATCAAGCCCAACTCCGGCCTACCTAAACTCAAAAAACCCCGTTGGATAAAAGCCAAACTACCTAAAGCCAAAGACATGAGCAAGGTCAAAGAACTTAAAAACATCCTCAAAAAACAAAAACTAAATACTGTTTGTGCAGAGGCTTCCTGCCCTAATTTAGGCGAATGTTTTGGGCATGGTACTGCTAGCTTTATGATTATGGGCTATATTTGTACTCGTAAATGCCCCTTCTGCGATGTAACCCATGGTCGCCCAAATCAACTAGACCAAGACGAACCAACTAACATGGCAGAAACCATAGAAGCAATGGCTTTAAAATATGTAGTAATTACCTCGGTTGATCGCGATGATTTAAGAGATGGTGGAGCAGAACATTTTATAAAATGTATTACTGCGATTAAAAACAAAACTCCAAGTGTACGCATTGAAACACTAGTTCCTGATTTTAAAGGTAGGCTACAAATTGCCTTAGATATTCTATCTACTCAACCCCCACATGTTCTAAACCACAACATGGAAACTGTACCTAGATTATATGAAGAAGCTAGACCAGATGCTAGCTACCAAGGTTCTCTTGATTTATTACAACGCTTTAAACAAATGAACCCAGATACCACTACCAAATCAGGGTTGATGGTAGGTTTAGGTGAGACTATGACAGAAATACTACAAGTTATGCAAGACTTACGCAATCATGATGTAGAAATGCTTACTATTGGGCAATACTTGCAACCCTCCGATTTTCACCTTACAGTAAAAAGATACTGGACACCAGATGAATTCAACCACCTAGCAGTAGAAGGTAAAAAAATGGGCTTTACCCATGTAGCATCGGGGCCGATGGTTCGCTCCTCTTATCATGCTGACTTGCAGGCAAAAGGCGAGTTTTAGTGAATGCTTTAGAAGATAACATCAGGCGTTTTTTATTCAAAGAACTCAACATTCGTGGTCAACATATTCAATTAACAAGTAGCTGGCAAGAAATGATTGCTGAACGCCATTACCCTGCCAACATCATTTCACTATTAGGTGAACTAACTGCCATCACCTGTATGCTCGCCAGTAATTTAAAGCATGAAGGTAAAGTTACTATTCAAATCCAAGGAGCAGGGCCGGTAAATCTATTAGTTGTAGAAGCCAGCAACAAACTACAAATAAAAGGGGTTGCCAAAACCAGTGGTAAAGTTAAAGATAGTTATAATCTAGATCAATTATTAGGCGATGGCAAAATACTAGTAACCCTTGAAAACACTCTAACTGATTCATCATTTCAATCTTATATACCAAGGGAAGCAAATACCATTTCTGGGGTATTTGAAGCCTTCCTTACCCAATCCGACCAGCAACCTTCCAAACTATGGCTAGCTGCTGATAAAAATGGCATTGGAGGAATAATGATACAAAAGCTACCTGCCACTGCCAACATTGATGAAGATGGTTGGAATAGGATTGCAATAATATCTAGCACTCTAAGTGATGAAGAAATAATTAATTTAGATGCAGAAACTCTTATTCACCGTTTGTTCCATGAAGAGTTAATTGAGCTTTTTGCTGGTGCAACTATAAAGTACCATTGTCCAAAGGACAATAAAAAGATAGAGACCATGTTGTTATCGCTGGGTAAAGAAGAATGCCTAAAGATAATTGCCGAACAAGGCGAGATAGTTATTCACAACGAAATGTGTAATTTTTATGCTCGATATAACCAAGAAGATATAAGTAAACTATTCAAAAAATAACCGACTAATTGAAACTCCCCCCCCCCTGCTCTTCGATTAGGGAGCCTCTGATTAAGACAATTAACGACTAAAATAAACAATAGAATATAATTTAAAGTACAATACCGACTTATTCGGGGTGTAGCGCAGTTTGGTAGCGCACCACACTGGGGGTGTGGTGGTCGCAGGTTCAAATCCTGTCACTCCGACCATTTTATTTTTTAAACACAAACTAAACCGCTATGTGAAATTACTGCCCAGTTGTTCGTACAAGTCGTACTTTATGATAAGTATTTCGCTCATGTTGAAAGTCCCCCGCATGATTCAAAAAAACTCCCCATGCTTTAGTATTACTTTGATGATAAGGCGAAGATGTCCAGTAAAAAATAGAACTAGCAATAGCAGTATCATTATCAGGAGAAGCATCAGTAGTAGTTAAATCAACCCTGCTGGTAGGTTTGGGCTAACACTACAGCTAGTTATTGCTCCGCCTATGTTGTTAAAGGCAATGAGTAAAGATGCATTTATTACTCCATTTACATCTAGGTGATCCGTTATATTTGGGATAAAACCAACATTACCACTGCCACTACTATTTCCACTATCGCCAACACTTCCACAAGATATTAAAATACTAGAAAAAAACAACTAAACTTAAACTTTTAAGCATGCTCATAACTACAAACCCTTAACTATTAAAAGACGCATGGTAGTAAACTTAAAAAAATTTATTATCAAAACTATTATCCCAAAGTAGTAATGCCCTCTTTTGCTGAAGAGTTTCTGATTAAGGATCCTCTGAATAACTAAAATAATTAGCCCAAATATTAGCAATTAGGCCATCATCCAATTGCCACCACACTACTAAGGCTTTATCATTGCTATCTATGGCTATTTGTGGACTATTGGCATTACCTTCACCAGATTCGATTAGCACGGCAGTTCCCCAATTATTAGTGTCACCATTAAAATGATTCGCCCAAATACTTCTAATATCATGGTTATTGGCATCTTTTTGATGCCACACAACTATCGCATTGTTATTGATATCTATGGATATTTGTTGTCTGAAGGCACCACCACCTGTACCATTATCGATTCGTAAGGCAGTTCCCCAGCTAGTCCCATTAAAATGATTCATCCAAATTCTACTTATAACATTATTGGGACTGCCGACAACTGGATTACCTTCATATTGATTCCACACCACTAAGGCTTTATCATTGCTATCTATGGCTATTTGTGGATCATAACCACCACCTGTACCAGTTTCGATTAGCACGGCAGTTCCCCAAATAGTATTGCCACTATTAAAACGATTCGCCCAAATATCCCATTTTTGACTACTATTTTCTTGCTGCCACACCGCCATGGCATTGCCGTTGCTATCAAAAGCTATTTGTGGAGCCTCGGCATTACCTGCATCATCAGTTTCGATTAGCTCGGCAGTTCCCCAAGTATTTGTGCTACTATCAAAACGATTCGC
>DBOE01000062.1 GCA_002299585.1 Hydrogenovibrio sp. UBA654
TTACCACCTTTAATTTGATTGTAAGCCTTGTTTATTTTTAGCATTCGTTGGTAGGCATGAAAAGTAATATTATGGTTAGCTTTAAACCAACGCCTAATTTTGTTTGGATCTACATTTCTTTGTCTTAAATCATAGTCTTTTATTTTTAAATAAGGATCGTTCTGTAACTCTGTAATAATTTGTTTGATATATTCAGGGGTTTTACCTTGAGCTTCCATCGGCTTGCATACTTTACAAGGTCTAAACCCTGCTTTTATAGCATCGGCAGTTGTATTATAAAAAAATACATTTTTAGCTAAAGCTTTTTTAGCTCGACAAGAAGACCTACAAAATATACCAGTTGTAGTAACCGCGGTGATGTAAGGAGAAATAGAATCAGGGTGAATTAGAGAGTATTTTTCTGCAAAACTTAAACTTTTCATTTGGAAGAACCAAGTTGATATATCTGCAGGTATTTTAGTTTGTTTGTAAACGTAAATGCTAACGAAAACTTAACAAGTTCATTTTAAACTTATAAGATAACCTATAATCGTAGCTCTATCCTACGGGACAACGCCAAGTTTATATCCTCTAGGTTATCATTTTTTACAATATAGCTATTATTACAAAATGATGCCTTGATGTTTAAAACCTGGCGTTTCCAGAAATTATGATACTTAATCAGAGGCTCCCTAAGTGTTCCCCCCCCCCCGAAATTAAAGCGAGGAGTTTTTTATTTATTTGCCAAGATAACTGCTCTAAGGGGGGCTGGGTAGCCTTCTATTGTTTTAGAAGAGTCATTTGGGTCAAGAAAGTTTTCTAGTGAGTTCCATTGCATCCATTCAGTCGTTCTTTGTTCTTTGGTGCTGGTTTGGTCTAGGTCAACGCAACGCACATTTTTAAAGCCGCATTTTTTTACCCAATGAATTAACTCTTTCACGCTTGGTAAAAACCACACATTATTCATTTGTGCATACCGGTCATCAGGCACCAATAACTGACCATGCTCCTCAGCTATAACCAAGGTTTCTAGCACCAATTCACCACCTAACTGTAAGTGTTTTTTTAAATCTAAAATATGATCTATTGGTGATTTGCGATGATATAACACACCCATTGAAAAAACAGTATCAAACTCATCTGCTTTAGTTATAACGGGCAGTTGTTCCAGTGTTAATGGTAAAAAATAAGCATTTAGTTGCTCACCTAAAAAATGTTTTATTGCTAAAAACTGGCTCATAGACAGCAAACTAGGGTCAACTCCCACCGCTAGCTGAGCGTCTTCACCAAGCATACGCCATAGGTGATAGCCGCTACCACAGCCTATATCCAATACTTTACGGTTTTTTAGTTTAGCTAGGTGGGGTAGAATTCTATCCCATTTCCAATCAGAGTGCCACTCGGTATCTATATGGATATTTTCAATTAAAAATGGGCCTTTACGCCATGGTATTAATACTTTTAAGTTATTTTTCAATTCGCTTAGTTGTTCAGTAGAAATATTGCTATTTGTGGCAGTTATGGTAGCAGAATTTAGGTTGATTTGAGTTGCAGGAGGTAGGGTTTTAATTGCCTTGATTGCTGGTAGCCATCTGTCCATGTTGCCATTAGTGTTTGCTTTTAATATCGGATCAATAAGCGGGGGTAGGACAGTTTGCCATTGCTCTAAGCGAGTGTTGTAAAGATAGTCCCATAGTTGAGGGTAGTGGTTAGTAAAATGTTTCATGTGGAACAATCTACTTTATAGCAATAAAAGAAGCAAAATTATACGCTTGAAACCAAATAGATGCACTAGCAAAACCAGCTTTCTTAAAGCGGTTTAAGTGAGTTTTCTCGCTATCACTGACCAATACCTTCTCTAATGAAGCTCGTTTTTGGCTAATTTCTAGTTCAGAATAGCCGTTAGCTCTCTTAAACTGTAAATGTAAATGGCTAATCGCATCTTGTATTGGTAAGTTATCAAAATGAATTTTTTCGGAGACAATCAATGCCCCACCACTAGTAAGGTTTTTGTAAATGTTATTTATTATCCCTTGCCTAACTTCTGGAGTAATAAATTGTAAAGTAAAGTTAATCACTACTAGCGAGGTATTTTTAATAGCAAGGCTACTCATGTCTTGGCAATAAATTTTTACAGGAATGTCCGAATGAAAACCTTCAATATGTTCTTTTGCCCTTTCTACCATGGTTTTTGAGGTATCAACAGCAATAATTTTGCAACCTTGTTTTAGCCGAGGGCGGATAGTTAAAGTTACTGCCCCTAAAGAACACCCCAAATCATAGCAGTTAGTATTTGGCTGTGAAAATTGTTCGGCAAGCTCTCCAATGCCCGCTAATATGGTTTGATAACTAGGTACAGAACGTTCGATCATATCAGGAAAGACCGCAACTACGGACTTATCAAATTTAAAAGCGGATAATTTTGTTTGTTGCATAGAAAAAATAGTATCTTTTTTGTGCATATTTTTAACTTTTACTAAAGATTGAAACATAGTATAAAATAAAGCCATGCAAAAGTATTTAGAAACTAGTGAAATTATTAATTTTTTACACCCAAATATTGAAGCAGTTGCCCGTCATCTGGCATTAAACTGTGCCAACGATAAAAAGATTGCAAAAAAATGTTTTGAGTTCGTATTAGATGAAATTCATCATACTGGAGATTATAAAGACAGGCTAACCACAACCTATAAAGCAAGTGATGTTTTGCAACATAAAACGGGTTGGTGTTTTGCAAAAAGTCATTTGTTGGCAGCATTATTGAGAGCTAATAATATCCCCGCAGGTTTCTGTTATCAACGGTTATCTTGTAATGAATATAAAAAAGATAGTTATTGTTTACACGGTTTAAATTGGGTATTTCTTGAGCGTGATGGTTGGTTTAGGGTTGATGCAAGAGGCAATAAAAAAGGAGTTAATGCACGATTTATTCCTCCCACAGAAAAACTAGCATTTGAACCAGCAGAGGGGGAAGTAGATTTGCCAGAAAGACTAAGTAAACCATTAGATGCAGTAATAGCTAACCTACAAAAATACAAAACCTATGGGCAAATGGTAAATAATTTTCCAGATATTTAAATTATCAATAATTAAATTTAGCTATTTTAGTTTTATATTCAACTACTTATTAAAGGTGTATTATAGCTATTCGGAGGCTCCTTAAGGAGACACTTAAGTAGCTTTTTTCTTCTTTTTTCTATGGTCATAACGAACATAGGCAACGATTAAAACAATAGATACCACGGTGGTTAAGCCTATTGCTAATAGTGTAAATGCAATCATACTCATAATTAAATCCCCTCAGTTTTAAATGAAAACGAAACTATATTATACTTATTCAAAATAAAGTAAATCTAAATTTTTAAAGTATTTCTTGATATAGATTAATATCTACTGGGTAAATTTGCAACTCTTTTTAGCTTCCATGGTTGAAAATCTTGCTGTTGTTCTAGTTTTTGTTCAGCTTTATCATCTAATTGCCAAAAGAAATCTATGCCAGTTTGCTTTTCTACTTCATCAATGCTGGTAACATATTTTATTAAGCTATCTTTTGGTCTAGCAGATTGAGGCATGATAAAAGCTAAAGATTTAATTTTGTTTTTATCGGCACTAGGAGCTATAAATATTTTATAAAAAGCTTTGGGGATAGCAATGTTAGTTGTCTTTAGTTTTTTTGGGTTTTCAGTAAAAATAGGACCGGTAACTACCCAAAAAGTTTTAAATTGTTTAGAAAAATGATTTGCAGAAACTTCTTCTAGTCTCTGCCATATTTTTTGATTAAATTTAGGTTTTTGTGGGCTAATATTGGTCATTAAAAAAGTCTCTTTTTGAGCTTGTTTACCATAACGACTGGCAATAATATAGTTAGGGGCAAGGTGACCTCGGTTAAACCCAGAGTACTTGTAATCATCAGTAGTAATATATGACAAACTTCGCCAATCCGCAGAAAAATGGGGGCGTTTTGCGTATTTTTTTTTATTATTGGTTACTTTATAAATAACCCATAAAGGGTTTTTTAGCCTTTCAGAATAACCAAGCATGTAACCTTCATTGCGTAAAGTATGGGTTAAATTTTGCCAATTATTTTGAGTGATAGGTACACCCATATAGCTCATTTTGGGTTGGGCGATTTTGTTTTCGTAAAAATAATATCCTCCACCAATAATTAACCCTAAGCCAGTAATAAAAGGTATCCAAAATAAAATAACTTGAATTAGCTTTGGTTGTTGAATAATCGCTTTTAGACCTAAGGCTAATAGTCTTGTAGTTTGTCGATTCATTTTATTATTTATTGTAGAATTTATTTTTTTGTTACAATCTACGCGTATTATATCGGATATGGAGGAAGACAATGTCTAATCATTTACCTGCGTTTAAAAAATTAAAACAACATCTGCAAAAGGTCATCGTAGGCCAAGAGTCGGTTTTAGAAAGAATGCTGATTGCCCTATTAACTGGCGGGCATCTTTTGTTAGAAGGAGCGCCTGGGCTGGCAAAGACTACGGCAGTAAAAACTTTATCTGCGGCAGTAAAGTCAAGCTTCCAACGGATTCAGTTTACCCCAGATTTAATCCCTGGGGATGTAATGGGATCTGAGATTTTAGATCTAAAAACAGGCACATTAAATTTTATAAAAGGCCCCATTTTTAATGAAATTGTTTTAGCGGATGAGATAAACCGTGCCCCTCCAAAAGTACAATCAGCCCTACTTGAAGCTATGGCTGAAAAGCAGGTTACAGCGGGTGGTAAAACTAGGCAATTACCAGATTTATTTATAGTTATGGCAACCCAAAACCCACTAGAGCAAAGTGGAACCTACCCCCTACCTGAAGCCCAGCTAGATCGTTTTATGTTGCATGTTGTGTTGGGTTATCCAACAGAAGTTGAAGAGCTAGAGATTCTAAAAAGGGATAGAGCACATCATTTTGGCGAAGATAAAGAGATGATTGATGCATTTTTAACCCCAGAAATGGTGCTAGAAGCAAGGCACAAGGTTTCGGAACAATTTGTATCGCCTGAGGTTGAAAAATATATGGTCGCACTCGTATCGGCAACCAGAAAATTAGGTGATTATGATAGTAGTTTAGCTGAAGTAATTGACATAGGAGCATCACCAAGAGCAACCCTATCCTTATTGCACTCTGCCAGTGCTAAAGCATGGTTAGCAGGTAGAGATTTCGTAACGCCTGATGATGCCATAGATTTATTGCCAGACATTCTACGCCATAGAATATCCATCAGCTTTGCAGGCAGAGCCCAAAAATGGACAGAAGATGCAGTAATTCAAAAAATTATTGAACTAGTCCCTGTGCCAATAGAAAGCTAAGTTCAATGTTCTGAACTAGTTTAAAAATAGCAAAGGTGGTGGTAAGTGATTTCTTTTTTACAGCGTTTTTTTTATAGCTCTTCGTGGGTGCCTAACAAGCGAGTGAATTTGCCTATTTTATCTGCGGATGAGGTGGATAGTTTAGGGCTGGAATTGGCAAATATTTTTTCTGGCAAGGGGCTTAAGGTTTTGGTAAACCCTAAAGCTAGTGAGTCGATTAAGCAAGGTGAGCAGGCAAGCCGTTATTTGGGTTCGGGCATGGAGTATGATGAGAGCCGTGATTACCAGCTAGGTGATGAGGTGCGACGAATTAACTGGCGGTTAATGGCTCGTACTGGCAAGGCTTATACTAAATTGTTTTTAGAAGAACGCCAAGAATCTTGGACAATTTTATTAGATAAACGCCAGTCAATGAGATTTGGTACAAGACAGTTTTTAAAAGTTCAGCAGGCCATTAGAGCCATGGGTTTTTTTAGTTGGCAGGCAGAAAAGCTGGGCTTACCTGTGGAGCTAATTTGTATGGATAAACAAATTAAAACCTCACCAGCTTATCAGGGTAAAGGTAGTTTTAGGCATTTAATTGCGTTTGCTAATACCGCTTGCCCACCGTTAAATGTAAAGCAAGAATCTAGCTTGAATGATGAATTAATCATTTGCCAAAAAAAGATGCAAGCAGGCTCTAGGTTAATTTTAATTAGCGATTTACATGATTTAGACGATAAAACAATTGAGCTATTAGCCGCACTACAGCAAAAAATAATGGTAAAAATAGTATTAGTTTTTGATGAGGCAGAAAAATTTTTGCCAGCCATGTCAGGGCTAAAACTACAAGCAATTAATGGCGAGGAAGTTATCAATATTTCCACCAAGCAAGCAGCAAATTATGAGCAATGGGCTGAGCAGTATTTTAATAATCTAACCACTAAACTATCAAGCATAGGTATAAAACCCTTGTACTTATCGACTGTAAATAGTTTAAATATTTTGAGTTTGCGATAAGCATGGCTAAACGACAAGAATTAATAGAAATAGAGTTACCTATGTTGCCTGCCACTGATTGGTGGTGGTTGCTGGAATTTACTTTATTTGTATTGGTTATAGGCTTTATTATATTGGTAATTTTATGGGTTAGAAGGTTTTTTTGGGGTAGTTTAAAAATCCAGTTTTTAATAAAAAAACAAATTTTGCAACTAGCAGAAATACAGAACTTTTTTGTGCCTAATCTACCCCGTTTAAAAATGTATTCTTTATTTATAGAGGCAAAAAATAATGGCGATATTAGTAGAGATTTCTCTCAAGAATTAGGCGATAGATTTAATAAAATTTGCTTTAGTGGTAAGGATGTTTCAGGTGAAATTTTTGAAAAGTTGCTTGCAGATTTTTTACAAGAACTCAAGCTAAATCAGCCTAAATTGCTTAGTGTGATGCTTGGTATGATAAGGTGGCAAAGATGATTAGTTGGCCACAGTTTTTGGAGGTTTTGGCAGTTAATAGCCCTGTTATTTATGCTTATCCAATAGCACTTTGGCTGTTAGTGATTGTTGTTGGCTTTATTTGGTTTAATAAATATAACACCAAACCAGATGACTGGCAGCAACTAGGTCAGCAAAAAAACCTAGTCTTTCGCCATTCTTTAATTGAGAAGTTAAACTTTTCTAAGCCCGCAAAAAAGCACTCATTTAACCTTGTTCGTTGGTTATTAAGTTTACTGCGTTATATATTGCTGATTTTAATTGTACTTACTTTGGCAAAACCAATAAAAGAGGTAAATTTACCAGCAGAGCCGCAAACTAAAACTGTTCGAGATGTGGTGTTTGTAATTGAATCATCAGCAAGCATGATGTTGGTAGATTATGAAATAGAAGCTAAAAATATAGCAAGAATGGAGGCAATTAAGTTGGTGGTTGACGAGTTTATTGCTGGTTTAGATGGTAATAGATTTTCATTTATTTTGTACGCGGATCAGGCTTATACACTAATGCCTATAACCGCAGATATTGTTACTGCTAGATTAATGTTGAAAAAATTAAAACCTTATTTAGCTGGTCGCCAAGATGAAGCCCTTGGAGAGGCTTTAGGCTTAGCTTTACAGCAGGCTTCACAAAATACGGAGTACACCCAAAAGACAATAGTTGTACTTTTTTCTGATGGAGAAAATAAATCTAGTAAATTACCGATTGCAGAAGCAATTAATTATGCCCAAAGCTTAAATGTTCCTCTTTATACTGTTGGTGTTGGGGCTGAAACAGAGCAGGCGGATAAACGCAAATATACAGGGTTGCTTTATCAGCCCTTAGAAGATGAGACATTAAAAAAAATAGCCAGCCAAACTAATGGGCAATATTTTCAGGTCGGAAGTAGGCAGGCATTAAAGCAAGTTCTTGCTGAGGTTGATAATGCAGAGGGTGTGGTACTCACAAAACCACAGCTAAGAAAAAAAATAGTTGACCTCTATCCCTATCTATTAATTTTGATCTTAATAGTTTTTGCCTTATATTTTATCTTAGTACAAAGTTTTTCTAGGCAGTTACAGGGAGAGCAAGCATGATTGATGTTAGTTCATTTTTTATTGATTGGCAGTGGCGAGAACCCAAAATTTTATGGCTTATTTTAGTGCCTTTTATTTGGTGGATAATTAACTTCTTTATAAAAAGAATACAAATTAATAATTATGCAGATAGCCGTTTGTTACCTTGGGTTAAGGTAGTCAAAGTTTCTTCAGCAAATTTTGGGCAAAAAAGTAGTGTTATATTTGGGAAACTCTTAAGCCCTCTGTTAATGCTTGCTCTTGCGTGGATTTGTGTGGTTATTGCTCTGGCAGGACCTAGAAGTTTAGAACCAACTACTAAAAAATATTCTAGAGCAGGTGTGGATATTTTGGTGGCATTAGATTTGTCGTCTTCTATGAATGCACAAGATTTAAAACCTAATAGGTTCTTATTTGCAAAATCTTTAATTGAGTCTTTAGTTAATCGCTTAGAGCCAAATGATCGCCTTGCTTTATTGGCTTATGCAGGTCATCCACATTTAGTTATGCCATTAAGTTTTGATAGGGAGATGTTTCAGCATTATTTATCTTTAATTAACCCCGATATTTTACCAACCAAGGGTTCTCAGTTAAAGCCAGCAATTGAGTACGGAGTAAAACATCTTCAGCAAACAGCAGGTAAAACTAAAATTTTGCTGGTATTTACTAATGGTGAGCCCATTAACTTTGTTCGTCAAAATGAGCCATTAAATTTTAATGAAATTTCATCAACCAAAACTAAAGTAATCTTAATTGGAGTAGGAAAAAGTGCCAAGGCTAAAATACCTGATGCTAATGATTCTTCTGGGTATTTATACGCAAGTGGTTTATTGGTGAACTCTCGGCTGGAAGAAATAGCTTTACAAAAACTAGCAACAAGGCTTAGTGGTGAATATATAAGAGCCAGTAGTTCGCAAGAATTTATGCAAGAATTGATTGATACTATAGCCATAAAGGCAGGGAAAAGGGACTTTCACTCATCGATAATTACTTGGCAAGATCATGCTATTGCCTTTATTTGGGCTGCTTTTTTTGCACTTTTATTAGCTTTTTATCCAATTAAACTTAGTTCTAGGATGTTACCAGTATTTATCTTTGGTTTTATTTTGCCTTTTATCCCACAAAAATCTATAGCAGAGCCAACAAAAATTGAGATGGAGCTGCAGGCCTATGAGTCTTTTTTAAGCCAAGATTATGATTTATCACAACAAGTTTATGATAGTTTAGAAAACTTTAATGGCTGGTTTGGTGCAGGATCTGCGGCCTACAAGGCAGAGGACTATGAGTCTGCTGTGCAATACTTTCGTCAAGCAGCAATTGCTGGGCTAACTAATAAAAATCGCTCTGATGCTTTATATAACTTAGGTAATACTTATTATCGAGCAAACTTACTAGCCCAAGCAATAGAGTCTTACCAACAAGCCCTAAAATATCAAGCCACTAACCCTAAAACTTTGCATAATTTAGCCCTAGCAAAACAACGATCTAAGTTAGAAAATAAAGGCCAGCAGCAAAAAAATGAGCAGGGTGATGGTAAAGGGGGGGGGGCTCGTTCGTACGATGATGAAGGTGCTTTTTATGGCGGACAAAAACCCAATAAAAATGAAGCAGGGGAGGGTTTTTCTGGTGATGCTCCAGAAGGCAAAAAACAAGGAAAAGATTTTATCCTGCCTAATGTAACAGAGGATGTTGATTTTACCTTAAAATTACAAAATCAAGCTCCAAAAGTAACCTTAACAGATACCGCAAATGCAATCTTAGCACAGCAATTACGAATTAAAAGGGTAGAAAAATTTGCACAACAAATGCAACAAACCGAAGATAAACAACAGCAATTATTAATTAGAATTTTTGAAAGGGAAGAAGGTTTTGAAGCCATTCAAGAAAAACCTCATGCAATACCAGGAGTAAAACCGTGGTAAATTTCATAGCAAAAAGATGGTTAATGCTGGTTTTTTTATTGTTGTTAACAACTAATTTGCAAGCAAAAGTTAGTATATTCCCCAAAAAAGTAATGTTGGGTTTACCGGTAATTATGATTATTTCTGGTAAAAATATTGAAGAAGATTTTAAAAAAATAGATAAAGCAGAGCTTAAAAAACGATTTGAAATTTATGATATTGATGGCGATGCAGATCGCCTGCGCTTTGTTCTTTACCCTAAAAAAACTGGTAACTTAAACATACCAGCAATGCACAGTGGAAATATAAAATTCAAGGGTGAGGCCATTGTAGTTGCAGAAAATACACAAGTAACTATTAAATGGCAGCCACCAAAAAATAAAATTTATAAAAATCAGCAAATAAATTGGCAAGCAGAGGTTAGGGTTAATAACTCTGCTAACCAAATTATTTTTGAACAACATCCACACTATAATTCAAAATTATCTTATAAGTTGTTTTCTGAACCTTTTAAAAAAGATTCAGGTTTTTTAGGTAAAACAGAGCAATTTGCAATGAATATTACCCCAAATAAAGTTGGTAAAGTGGTGGTTAGAACACCGGTGGTAAAAATTAAAAATACCAGCTCAAACCCTTGGCTATTTTTTGATCAAACTGTAGAAATAAATGTTTTAGCCTTGCCTAGCTATTTGCCTGTTGCTACACCAGTAGGCAAAGTTAATGTACAAATGGCTAGCTTGCCATGGTTTATTAGCACTGGAGAACTAACTAATTTACACTGGAGTGTTTCAGCAGAAAATATATCACTTGAATTACTACCAGATTTAAGCCAACAGTTAATTGCGAAGCCAGAAATAGAGTGGTTATCTCCCAGTATTAAGCCAAGCCAGGCGATGAGTGAAGGAACTAATAATAATAAATTAAATGTTATACAGCCTTTTCGGGTGAATACCGCAGGAGTTTTTATTATCCCATCGGTAAGAATTACTTTTTTTGAACCTAAAAGCGAGCAATTAAAAGATTTTTTTACAGATCAGCAACTGTTTTTAGTAATTCCTAAATTATTAGTTTGGTTGTTAAATATTATTATTTATGGGTTAATTTTAATTGCGGTACTTATATTTGCAATAATATTTTGGCAAGCAATATTAAAATATATTTTAATAAAAGAATTACAACAAGCAAAAACTAGTAGTGAAGTATGGTCGGCATGTTTACAATGGTCTGATGGCTTATTAATTGACAATAAAAACTTATCAATTGGGCAATGGTATAAATTAATTATTGCCAGTTTTGGCAACTCCTTTGAGTTGGATAAACTAATTGAGCAATTAAATAAGCAAAACTATGGGCAAATAAATATAAAAACTAAGGCAGCCGCTATAAAATGGTCTAAAACCTTACCCTACTTTAAAATAAAACTATTTTTTATTCAGCTTATCAAATGGCAAAATTATCTGTTGATATTTTTTAAAGGCAATAAATAAAGCATAGATAACACCTATAATAAACATTGCCTGTCCTGCATAAGCCAAACCTTGAGAAAAGGTATTTTCGCGAACTATAAGAGGGATATTAAAAAATATAGCAACCACGAAAGAAATAAAAATAGTTTTTAGAGTTATTTTTATGATATTTTTTAGCAATAATGCTTTATGTTTTTTTGATTCTAGCTCCATATTTTTATCCAGTACTAGTTTTAAATATTAGTATTTACCCAGCTAATGAAGTTAGTCAACTTCATTGCTCCACTTCGCCTAGCTACTTCTTTACCATTTTTAAAGATTGCTAAAGTTGGAATAGAGCGAATGTTAAATTTACCAGCTACTTGTTGCTCAATCTCCGTATTTATTTTAATCAGTTTAGCTCTAGGTTCAAGTTGAGAAGTAGCTTGTAAAAAAGTTGGGGCAAAAGCCTTACAAGGGCCACACCAAGGAGCCCAAAAATCAACAACCAAAGGTTGATCAGATTTATCTAAAGCTCGCAATAATTGCTTACCAGTCATCTCAACAGGCTTGCCACTAAAAATAGGAGAGTTACATTTTCCACAACGAAGGTCTGAATTTAGTTTAATATCAACAATGCGGTTAATATCAGCAATGCGGTTAAGTCCGCCGCAACTAGGGCATATAGTTATCATTATTACATTTCATTTTTTGGATACAACCATTTTTATATATGGATAAAAAGTAAGTTTACAAGAGGGGGGTGGTAGAAAAAATTATAATAGGGGAAAAAGGGTGGAACAAGTTGAGGAGGAGGTACTTGTTCCAAAACATAACAATAAATAAAGATGTTGATGTCGCCATGTCCATCAAATCTTGGAGTTAGTATAAATGAACATGATACTTGTTTGCAATAGAAAACCATTAACAAATGGTTAAGACATCGTTGAAGAAGTTTTTTCTTCAATCTAATACAATTAAAATCCTAAGCTAAGGCATCTTGTTTTGCTTTGGCAGTTGAGCATTAATTTTTATTATAGGGGTATAGATTTAAAAAACACAAAACTGTACCAAAGGACAATAGAAAATAATTCTGCATTACTTTAAGCTACTGTCAGTAACTAAAAATATTTAATCTAAAAAATAAATTGGAGTAATGTCATGAAAAATAATTCATCAGCAGTAATAGGTAAAGTTTCTGAAATAACCGGCGATGTATATGCTAAGGATAGCACAGGCGAGTTTGTTAAGTTAGCTCCTGGCGAGCTTATGCATGAAGGTCAAATCATAAAAACGGCGGCACATGCCTCGGTTATGGTTGATTTAATTAATGCAGACTCATTTACTTTGGGGCAAAATTCTTTTGCGGTGCTTGATGAAGATGTTATTTCTAAGGTTGACATTGAAGAGTCACAAGCGACAGTAAGAGATGTTGAAAGTATTGTCGCTAAAATATTAGATGGAAAAGTCAATCAGCTTGAAGAGCCTGCTGCAGGTAATGAGGGTGAAGAAGTGTCATCATCCACACAAGAGGGCGTTAATTTTGAAGCAAATCGTCAAGAAGGTCAAGTAACTAATGGCTTTAGCACCAATGGTCTTCCAAGGGTTGCTGGTGGAGCAGGTCAAATATTAGAAGAAAGAAGTCCGCAGTTTTTAAAGGATTCTGCTGATGATGGTATCCCAGGTACTGAAGCAGGTGCGGGTACGATTGTTAGTAGTCTTACCGTTTCCGAAGGAGCTGATGCGGTATTTAGTGTAACTTTAAGTGGTGCACTGGATATGGATCACAATATCATCCTTAGCACGGATGTTAGCGGAGCTAATACTGCCGAAGCTAATGATATAGGGGCGATGACCGTAAGCTATCTAGATGCAAATGGAGTTTCTCAAACCATTTTTGCTAATACAGATGGTAGTTATACAGTACCCGCTGGAATAACTGAATTAAGCGTAACCGTAGAGACTACAGGTGATCTAGTCCACGAAGACAATGAAACTTTTACCCTAATAAGTAATTCAACGACATTTGGTTATGCTAGTGGAGTAGCTACTATTATAAATGATGATTGCTTGTGTG
>DBOE01000067.1 GCA_002299585.1 Hydrogenovibrio sp. UBA654
CCCATTATGATTCGATGATTGGTAAATTAATTTGTTATGGAACAGACCGCAAAACAGCTATTCGTCGGATGGATGTTGCTTTGCAAGAACTAATTATCAAAGGTATAGAGACTAATATTAACATGCAAAAAGAAATAATGAATGACCAAGGTTTTTGTGAAGGTCAAAAAAACATTCATTATCTAGAGCA
This sequence comes from Hydrogenovibrio sp. UBA654, assembly GCA_002299585.1. Taxonomy (GTDB): domain Bacteria; phylum Pseudomonadota; class Gammaproteobacteria; order Thiomicrospirales; family Thiomicrospiraceae; genus Hydrogenovibrio. The sequence goes on from DBOE01000067.1 coordinate 191, forward strand.
TCGTTTAGAACATTTGGTGTAAAGAACTTCTAAGTAATGCCTTGGATACAGATAAATATAATAGTAAATGAAGAGTTAGCTAAACCTTTAAGTGACATTTTTATGGATCTTAACTCAACCTCAGTTACCTTTTCTGATGCTCTTGACCAACCTATCTATGAACCAGATATTGGCACAACAAAAATTTGGCAACAAACCAAAGTAACCGCTTTATTTGATGCCAAAATAAATACCAAGCCAATTATTAAACAAATTATTGCACAGTTTCCAGAGCTAAAAACTACTCAATTTAAAATTGAACCATTAGAGGATAAAGACTGGGTAAGAGCATGGATAGATCAATTTAAACCCATGAACTTCGGTGATAACTTATGGATTATCCCTAGCTGGATAACAGCAGATAATCTACCTAATAAAAACAACCCTAAAGCTATCAATCTATACTTAGACCCTAGTATGGCTTTTGGGACAGGTACCCACCCCACTACCTCTCTTTGTTTAACTTGGCTAGATAAAAACCCACCAACAAATAAAACGGTTATAGACTATGGTTGTGGTTCTGGAATACTGGCTTTAGCTGCTTTTAAATTGGGGGCATTACAAGTATCTGGTACAGATATTGACCCACAAGCTGTAACTGCTAGTAGAGAAAACTGCCGACGCAACCATGCAAAAATCAAGTTTAATTTAGTTGATGAGTTTAACTCTAAGCCTGTAGATTTACTACTTGCTAACATTCTTTTCGAGCCACTAAAAGAACTCGCCCCTAAATTTAACCAATTAACTAAACCACAAGGAATTCTTGTCTTATCTGGTTTATTACAAAATCAAGCACAAGATTTAATAGACTTTTATCAAAAAAATCATTTTCAATTAATTGCCCAAAATAATTTAGATGACTGGTCACAGCTTAGTTTTCAAAGACAATAACTCACCGACTATCGCCCTAGCACCTATGGCAGGTGTTACGGACATAGTTTTTCGGGATATTTGTCGCAATCTTGGAGCTGACTATGCAGTTGCTGAAATGGTAGCCTCTAAAAAAGAACTTTGGCAATCAACTAAATCTTTATCAAGACATGCTAATAAAAAAGAACGCTCCCCCCGTATTATTCAACTATTAGGAACTAATCCACAAGAATTAGCAGAGGCAGCTCTTTGGCAAGAATCCAAAGGGGCTGAAATGATTGATTTAAATATGGGGTGTCCTGCTAAAAAAGTCTGTAATGTGGCGGCTGGTTCTGCACTCATGGCAAAACCAGAGCTTGTTGCCAAGATCTTTAGTGATCTAGTCAATGCTGTCAAAATTCCTGTTAGTGTAAAAATTAGAACAGGTACTGATGCAAGTAATAAAAATGCTCTATCTATAGCCAAATTAGCGGAGGATACGGGAATAAAAGCTATCACAATCCATGGTAGAACAAGAGCTGATAAATTTTCTGGAATGGCTGAATACGATACCATTAAACAAGTAAAACAAGAACTTAGCATACCGGTTATTGCAAATGGTGATATTTGCTCACCACAACAAGCTGATTTTGTATTAAAATACACCTCTGCAAATGGTTTAATGATTGGCAGAGCTGCACAAGGTTATCCATGGATTTTTAGGGAAATTTCTCATCACTTAAAAACCGGGACTTTACTTAATAAGCCTACTTTATCTGAGTTCAAAGCTACTATTACCCAACATTTATTAGGGTTATATGATTTATATGGCGAGCAACAAGGTTATCGTATTGCCAGAAAACACCTTGGTTGGTACAGCCAGCATTTACCCAACGGGATTGAGCTTCGTAAACAGTTTAATAAATTAGCAAGCTCCGAACTACAACTTGATTTAATTGGTCGATACTTTGAACAGAATAAATAGCAAATTAAGTAGCAAATTAAGTAGCAATGTAACTTCTACCCTAGAAGATTATTTTGCTATGCTTGGTGAAGAGATACCGTCTGATGTTTTTCAAATGGTGATAGGTCAAGTAGAAAAACCAATGGTTGAATTTGTACTAAGTAAAACTGACCATAATCAAAGTAAAACAGCTAAAATATTAGGCATAAACCGTAATACTCTACGCAAAAAAATTCAACTATATAAAATCACAAAATAAACTGATAACATTTGGAGTCATAAATTAATGAAACCCGTCCGTCGTGCCTTAATTAGCGTATCTGATAAAGCAAACATTTTAGAGTTTGCACAACAATTAAATAAAATGAATATCGAAATACTCTCAACAGGAGGTACTTATCAAACTCTTACTGCCTCAGGATTACCTGTAGTTGAGGTATCTGAATATACTGGCTTTCCAGAAATGATGGGGGGTAGAGTTAAAACCCTACACCCAAAAATACATGGTGGTTTATTAGGTCGTCGTGGTCAAGATGATGCCATAATGAAAGAACATGGTATTAATGCTATTGACATGGTAGTGGTTAACTTATACCCATTTGAAGCAACCGTTGCTAAAGAGGATTGTTCACTAGAAGATGCGATTGAGAATATTGACATTGGTGGACCTACTATGCTGCGTTCAGCTGCTAAAAACCACAAGGATGTGGCGGTGGTTACCAACCCTGATGATTATGCAAAGATATTGGATGAATTAGAAAAAAATAATGCTCATTTATCTGATGCTACTCGCTTTGATTTAGCAATTAAAACTTTTGAACAAACTGCCCGTTATGATGGCATGATTGCTAATTATTTTGGCTCCATGTTTTCAGCAGAAAATAATAAGTTCCCTAGAACTTTTAATAGCCAGTTTGAACTAAAACAGACTATGCGTTATGGTGAAAACCCACATCAAGACGCGGCCTTTTATACTGAGGTTCACACAGAAAAAAACGCCACTGAAAATTCTATTGCAACCGCCAAGCAACTGCAGGGCAAAGCACTTTCATTTAATAATATTGCCGACACAGATGCGGCTTTAGAGCTAGTAAAAACATTTGCACAAATAGCCTGTGTTATTGTAAAACACGCCAACCCTTGCGGGGTTGCTATAGGAAATTCATTATTTGAAGCCTATAATAAAGCTTATAAAACCGACCCTACCTCAGCTTTTGGCGGAATTATTGCCTTTAACCATGAACTAGATGATACAATAGCACAAGCCATTATTGAACGACAATTTGTCGAAGTTATCATAGCTCCTAGTATATCGAAACAAGCACAAAAAACCATAGCCACTAAAGCAAACTTACGCCTACTAAGTTGTGGACAAATTAATAGCCAACTACCTTCATTTGATTATAAAAAGGTAACTGGTGGTTTATTAATACAAGATAGAGATTTAGGCACAATCACTGAACAAGATTTAAAAATTGTAACTAACAAATCTCCTACTAAAAAAGAAATGGCCGATTTATTATTTGCTTGGAAAGTAGCAAAATATGTAAAATCTAATGCCATAGTCTATGTCAAAGATGGCATGACAATTGGGGTAGGAGCAGGGCAAATGAGCCGAGTATATTCGGCTAAAATTGCAGGCATTAAAGCCGCAGATGAGGGGCTGGAAGTTTCTGGTTCAGTTATGGCATCAGATGCATTCTTTCCCTTTCGTGATGGAATAGATGCGGCTGCCAAAGCTGGTATTAGTGCAATAATCCACCCTGGTGGCTCAATGCGTGACCAAGAAGTTATTGATGCTGCCAATGAACATGACATAGCAATGGTATTTAGTGCTATGCGCCACTTCAAACATTAAAAAGGCAATACATGAAAGTATTAATTATTGGTAGTGGTGGTAGAGAACATGCCCTTGCATGGAAAACCATTCAGGATGACAATGTTGAAAAAGTATTTGTTGCCCCAGGAAATACAGGTACAGCCTTAGAAGAAGGCATAGAAAACATAGATTTAGCGGTAAACGATTTTTTACACTTAGTAAATTTTGCAAAAAATAATGATATCGGCTTAACTATTGTCGGCCCAGAAGTTCCATTAGTGCTAGGTATTGTTGATGAATTTGAAAAAGCAGGGCTAAAGTGCTTTGGTCCTAATAAAGCTGCCGCACAATTAGAAGGATCAAAAGCTTTCTCTAAAGATTTTTTAGCAAAACATAATATTCCAACTGCTGACTATCAAGTATTTACTGAAATAACTCCCGCAAATGCATACATAGCAAAAATGGGAACTCCTATTGTTATAAAAGCTGATGGACTTGCTGCTGGAAAAGGGGTAATAATTGCACAAACAGAACAACAAGCAATTTATGCTGTACAAGACATGCTATCTGGAAATAAATTCGGTGATGCTGGTTCTAGGGTAGTTATTGAAGAATTTTTAACTGGTGAAGAAGCTAGTTTTATTGTAATTGCCGATGGCAAAAACATCCTACCCATGGTTACTTCACAAGATCATAAAGCTCGTGATAATGGTGATACTGGTCCAAACACTGGTGGTATGGGCGCCTATACTCCTGCTCCTGTGGTAACACGAGATATACATAACCACATTATGAATGAAATAATCAAACCCACTATTGAAGGTATGGCAAAAGATGGTAATTCTTTTACTGGTTTTTTATACGCAGGCATTATGATATCTAAAGATGACACACCAAAAGTTTTAGAATTTAATGTGCGTTTTGGCGACCCAGAAACCCAACCAATTATGATGCGTTTACAATCAAATCTAGCTGATTTGTGTTTAGCTGCGGTAGATAAAAGACTAAATAAAGTTAGTGCCAAATGGGATTCTCGACCAGCTTTAGGTGTCGTGTTATCTGCTGGAGGTTATCCTGATAAATACGAACAAGGCAAGGTTATTACAGGAATATATAAAGCCAATAATTCTAGTACAAAAGTTTTTCATGCCGGAACTAGCACCAATAAAAATGGTGAAATAGTTAGTGCAGGTGGTAGAGTTCTGTGTGTAACAGCTATTGGAGAAAATATAACCGAAGCTCAAACAAAAGCTTATCAGGCGGTAGCTAAAATAAGCTGGGAAAATATGTATAATAGAACCGATATTGGTCATAAAGCAGTAACTAGAGAAACATATAACTAAGAGAACACAGACCATGTCTGAATTAGAATCTGTACATAACTACTATGAACGCAAGGTTATTGAAGAAATAAACAAGAACTATAATAAAACTAACCTAATCAATACTCAACTTGCTGATTTAGCTTGTATTGCTTTAAATAAAATTCCTCCTAGATATATTAGGCATGATATAGATATGTCTTTTTACATGACTACTGAAGAATATCATGCGACAGAATCAAGGGTAGCAACTGCGGTTAAAGAGGCTTATGAAAAGCTTAAGTCATCTGATAGATTAAGAAAATAACCAGAACCTACCTAGGTTCAAACAATATAGATTTAATAGTTTGAAAATTGGTAGCAATATTACGAAGATTTTCTTCTCCTAATTCTTTACTAATAAGGCCTTTTTCAAGGTCTTTTGTTTGTTCAGAATACATTTTTTTTAAGGTATCTAAAGTAGCATTTATTTCATAAATAGTAGGATTACTCCAATCTTTCCAGCTTTCAGGCAATAGGTGTGGATATTTAGGTTCAAAATTAATTAACTTATCGTTATCTTCAAACACCATATTATCCTAACAAATAAACAATTTTAAGCCGTTAAACTAGCGAATAATAATGGCAACTGTTCTGGTAACTTATCAACATTATCAATTATTGTATAGTTATTTTCACCAAAAATACGCTTAACATAAGTATCCGCGAGTGGATCTAGAGTTAAGCAGTAGGTAAAAACTCCTGTCGAATATAGTTCTTCTACTGCTTTTTTGGTATCAAAGCGTAAATGTTGAGGATCTGTTTCATCTATATCTGCAGGTTCTCCATCAGTCACTAATAGGATTAACTTGCGTTTTTCTTGTTGTTTTAACAAGTGATGCCCAGCATGGCGTAGTGCGGCTCCCATTCTGGTAGAAAACCCTCCTCTCATACCCGCTAAAAGTGACTTTGCTTCATCATCAAAATGTTGATTAAAGTCTTTAAAACGGAAATACTGTACATCATGACGACCATCGGATGCAAAGCCATGCAATGCAAATGGATCACCAATACCTTCAATAGCAGTTGATACCAAAGTTGCGGCTTCTCTTGTTAGCTCTAAAACTGTTTTATCTGAATCGCCTAACTTTTCATTAGTAGACTCTGATAAATCTAACAATACCACCACAGATAAATCACGAGTATTAAGTACATTACGCATAGTAATCCGCGGATTAGGCTGTTCGCCCATCCGAATGGCAATCATCGCATCAATCGCTGCATTAAGATCAACTTCATCACCATCTTCTAAACCACGCTTACGCTGCACTCCAGCAGGTGATAATAGATCGATTATTTGACGGATACGATGAGCAATAGGCTTATGCTGGAGAAGAATGTCATTAATATCTTCTGGATCACCTTTAGCTGGTCGTTTTTCATAAATGGTTGCCCAATCAGGTCTATGTAACTGAATTTGATAATCCCATTCATGATAATGAAAAGGATCAGAAATAGGTTCTTTACCCCATTCATCATTAAATGATCTTGCATTATCAGTTAAATCATCTTCATAAAAACGCATTTCATCTTTACAAGTCCAAATTTCTTGAGCATCATCTCCTGCAAGCTCACAGTCAACTTCATGAGCCATCATTAACGGGCTTACTATATGTCGGACTTGTTGTTGGCTCGCAGCCATATATTCGACACCAGCGTCCCAATTAATATCTGCATAATGCCAAATTATTCTATTATCATCACGATAATTTACTCTATAGCGTTCTAATAATCTTAAACTAGGTACAGATTTACGAGCAGCAAATATATTAAATAGCTCTACCCCCATCAACCAAGCAAAATGATTGTCATCTTGGTTTTCTTCAATTTGTTCATGGAATTTAGCGGCAAATTTATTAAGCTGTTCATCATCACCAATAGCTGTCTCATCAAGCAATTGCAAAGCAAAGTGTTCTAAAACTGTAACTACTTTATTTTCTGCAGGCTCTTCGTGTTCTAACTTCATTAATGATTTCCATAAGCCTTTTAAACCAGGAAATTCTTGTATTGCTTTATATTCAACACGAGCATCTTCTAATAAACCAATAAAAAACATTTGAGCGGGGCTTAATTGTTCGGCTGACATAGAAGCATCTGTGTACATTAAATGTGCAGCCATGTGGGCTACAGTCGCCCGATATATTTCTAGGCCCTCAATCCCTTCAACATCATCAAGGGCATCTGGTACATAAAAAATGCGATCTTCGACATAGGGTCTAAAGTCTGCATAATCAGCACCCGTTGGGCGGATAAAGAAATCTCTGCCCCACAAAGCACGCAAATAAAAATTAAGCTTTCTTTGTACCTTTACAAAAAGTACACCACGGCGTTCGCGTTCTAACATCGCACGGCTATCTGCAGATTCTAAGGAAAAATATGAAGTAAGATTTTTAAAATCTCGACGATAAGCTTTAGCACCAAAATTAGCCCAACGACGCAGTCCACTCAAGGTTAATTTAGACAATAACTCATCTATATGAAGTAGCATTGGTCGCAATCCACGAGCAGCTGTAGAAGCTAATTGATGGATTAAGGTTAAATAACCACGCACTAATTGTGCATCACCAAGGTGCCTAGATACATTAGGTAAAGTAGACAATAGCAATTCAATAACTTCACCTGAAGTCATTGAGGAAGCTTTCATTGCCGCAGCAATACAATCAGGAATAATGTCTTCACCACATTCTTTCGAGATTTGTGGCATAACTTCAAGATAGGTAATAACAAGAGCATTACCTCGACCTAAGCCTGATAAAGCTTTGGCTCCATCAAGATAGTCTCGCAACCCAGCAGGAGAAATAACTCTTGCTGCATCAGCAAAGGTAGCGTCTAATATACTTTTAATTTCTGGAGAAATATCTCCCAAAAATTCTGCATAGTCTTCAAGTATTACAGTCGACATAGCATTAATACCTCCATTTTAACAACAGCTTTCAGATATGAATAACAAATATAGCTTATGGGAGCAGTAATAAAACTGTTCCCAGATGCGCCAACTAGTTCAAGAATGTTTGAACCGCAGCATGCAAAGTATCACGCATATCTGGATCATCAGTTAGTGGAGTTATCATAGTCATGCTACATGCGTCTTGTGGTGCAACACCTTTACTAATAAGCTGACCGGCATATACTAGTAAACGGGTTGATATACCTTCGTCTAAGCCGTGACCTTTTAGATTACGAGCTCGTTGGGCAATCTGCACAAGTTTTTCTGCCATTACTGGATCAACTCCAGATTCTTTAGAAACAATCTCTACTTCTAGTTCACTAGCAGGGTAATCAAAATCTAAACCACCAAAACGCTGTTTAGTAGATTGTTTAAGATCTTTCATTAAGCTTTGATAACCGGGGTTATAAGAAATAACTAGCTGAAAATCTGGGTGTGCTTGAATTAGCTCGCCTTTTTTATCTAGCGGTAATGAACGACGATGATCTGTTAGTGGGTGAATTACCACTGTTGTATCTTGGCGTGCTTCTACTATTTCATCCAAATAACAAATTGCACCTATACGAGCAGCAGTAGTCAAAGGACCATCTTGCCATTTGGTTCCATCTTTATCTAATAGAAACCTTCCAATTAAATCAGATGCGGTCATGTCTTCATTACAAGCAACTGTAATTAGTGGTTTACCTAGCTTCCATGCCATATATTCAACAAAACGAGATTTACCACAACCAGTAGGACCTTTAATCATCATCGGCATGCGTACATTGTATGCCGCTTCATATAACTCTACTTCATCAGCAATTGCTTGGTAATAGGGTTCATCATTTACAATATATTGTTTTGGATCTACTTTTATATCAGACATAATCGCCTCCACTATTTTAAATTAAGTTTCATCATTCGTTTCAATCTCACCTGACCAACCAGACTTTTTTGCCTTCTGGAAAGATTCGTTATGAAACTTATGATGCCGTTCTGCTAAATCTTTTGGTAATCTGCTAACCATGCAGCCATACTTATCCCATTCATCGTTAACCTTTTGCAATAAAGCATCAACCCCAGCTAAATTCCATCCTTCACAAGTTTCTTTTTCATCAAGTAACTCAAAAACCCAAGCATCTCTAATAAGCTTACCAATAGTAGTCATACCACCATTAATTTCATTGTTAATTCCAACATATTTATCAGGTCTTGCCATGTGAAAAACTTTCCTTTGTTGAGTTATTATTTATCTAAAAAACACTATTTGAAATATTTACATAAATACTTTAAATAAAGTTTTTGAAGGAATAAAACCCTAGAAATCTAGGGTTCCAATACTAGCTATTAAACAGTTTTACCTGTAAAAATAACCATTGAAGTACCCGCACACTGTACATAGTTGTCAAGACCTAACAAGCGAACATGATTGTTCGGATGTGCAGCATGACAAGATTCTAATTCTTTAAGAATTGCATCAACATCTGTTTCACCAAACATCGGTAGTTTCCACATGTACCAATAAGAACCAAAAGAATTTTCTGGTTCAGTATGTTCAATACTTGGATTCCATCCTTTGTCGATGATGTATTGAATTTGCGTACGGGTTTGTGCAGCATCAAAAGCTGGCAAATATGAAAAAGTTTCAAACTTACGGCTTTCTGCATCACTTAAACTTGATTGATAATCTTGCATTTTATCGCTCCTAAATTATTAATTAGTCAACGAAGTGCTTGCTTACTGCACTCCATTAATGTTTTTTTACTTATGAGATACGTCTATTTTATCAACAGTATCAAACTCAAACTTGATTTCTTTCCAAGTCTCCATAGCGATAGCCAACTCAGGGCTGTGTTTTGCAGCACTTTGTAAGATATCTTTACCTTCTTTTTCAAGTTCACGACCCATATTACGAGCCTCAACACAAGCTTCACAAGCCACACGGTTAGCCGCTGCTCCTGCTGCGTTACCCCATGGATGACCAAGAGTACCACCACCAAACTGTAGTACAGAATCATCACCAAAGATGTTAACTAGAGCAGGCATATGCCATACATGAATACCACCAGATGCTACTGGAATTACACCAGGCATTGAACCCCAATCCTGATCAAAGAAAATACCACGAGAACGATCTTCTTTAATATAAGAATCACGCATGATATCAATCCAACCTAGAGTTGCTTCGCGATCACCTTCAAGCTTACCAACAACAGTACCTGAGTGTAAATGATCACCACCAGATAAACGAAGAATTTTAGCAAGTACACGGAAGTGAATACCATGATGAGGATTACGATCGATTACCGCGTGCATTGCACGGTGAATGTGTAATAACATTCCGTTGTCTTGACACCACTGAGCTAACTGAGTATTTGCAGTCCAACCACCAGTAATATAATCATGCATGATTATCGGAGCACCGATTTCTTTAGCGTACTCTGCACGCTTCATCATTTCATCAGCAGTAGCAGATGTTACATTCAAGTAGTGACCTTTACGCTCACCAGTTTCATCTTCTGCCTTATTAATTGCTTCCATTACGAAATCAAAACGAGGTCTCCAACGCATAAATGGTTGTGAGGTTACATTTTCATCATCTTTAGTGAAATCTAAACCACCACGAAGACCTTCATAACAAGCACGACCGTAGTTTTTAGCAGAAAGACCTAGCTTAGGCTTAATAGTACAACCTAACATTGGACGACCATATTTATTTAAGATATCTCTTTCTACGTGAATACCTTGTGGTGGACCATTACAAGTCATAACATAAGCTAATGGGAAACGAATATCTTCTAATCTTAAAGCACGCAATGCTTTAAATCCGAATACATTACCAACCAAAGAAGTCATAACACTTACAACTGAACCTTCTTCAAATAAATCAAGAGGATAGGCAATAAATGCATAAAAACAAGTATCATCACCAGGAACATCTTCAATCGCATAAGCACGACCCTTGTAGTGATCTAGGTCAGTTAATAAATCTGTCCATACAGTTGTCCAAGTACCAGTTGAAGATTCAGCAGCAACAGCTGCAGCCAATTCTTCACGAGGAACACCATCTTGTGGTGTTACTTTAAAACATGCCAAAATATCTGATTCTAACGGTGTATAATCAGGCATCCAATAAGTATCGCGGTATTCTTGTACACCCGCACTATAAGTCTTAGCCATAATAGCTCTCCTTTCATTATCAAAAAACATCTCTATTAAATAGAAACAACGATCGTAAAAACGAAAAGTAATGATACACCAACTATTACATAGTGTAAAATAATATTATTTTACAATATAATAAGTTTTTATTATGATTAATTACACTCTAAAACAACTTTATAGCTTTGAATCCGTTGTACGACTACAAAGCTTTACTAAAGCAAGCAAAGAACTTTACATTACTCAACCTGCTGTTTATATGCAGATTAAACAACTATCTCAAAACATAGGTTCTGATTTAATTAACACCCAAGGAAAAACGGTAACAGCCACCTTTATTGGCAAAAGACTATACCAGTCATGCATAGAAATAATCAGTATGTTAGAACAAACACAATCTGACATTGAACAAATTCTTGACCCTGAATCTGGACACTTACAAATAGCAGTTGCTACCACTACCAATTCATTTGTCAGCAGGGCACTAGCAAAGTTTAAAAAAGAAAACCCTAAAATGTCATTTCACCTAGAAGTAACCAACCGTCAATTACTATTAGAAAAACTAAAGCATAACAACCTTGATTTAGTAATTATGGGGGAACCACCAACAGATATGAATCTAAAAATGCAACCCTTTATGGAAAATCCGCTAATTGTAATTGCTCACCCTGAAAGCCCACTACTGAAAAATAAAAAAAACACCATTAAAGACCTGATAAATGAAACTTTAATTACTAGGGAAAAAGGGTCAGGCACTCGCATGACCATTGAGAAAGTAACAGGTATGCAATTCAACTCTGATGTAGAAATTAATTCTAACGAAGCTATAATTGAGGCAGTGCAGGCAGGGTTAGGAATTGGCTTTGTTTCTAAACATACAGTTAAATTAGAATTACAAACTGGTGTAATAAAACAATTAAATACACAACACTTTCCTGTAACTAGATACTGGTATGTTGTACATAATGAAAAAAACAAACTATCGCCAATAGCTGAACGCTTCAAAAATTTTATTATTAATAAAAGCTTTTTTTTATAAAAATATCTCTAAATAGATACTTATTCAGAGACTCCTTAAACATTTTGCTGTAAATATGACTATCTTTAATAAAAAATGACAATTTTTTATTAGCCTTACTCTAAATATTTGAAAATAAAGAATAACTATTAATAAATGTTTGTTATATGCGATAATAGCGTACATTTTTATAACAAATAAATTTTAGAACCATGAATAAAAATACCTTTTTTTCGTTGAGTAAACAGTTCTTTGATAGGCAGTTTTGGTATGAAGTTTTTAATAACTTTAACTCTCGACGAGGGGCCGATTCGGCAGCCATTTTGGCTTATACTTCATTAATTGGTATAGTGCCAATGTTAGGCGTTATGCTGGGGATGTTTTCTGTTTCAAGTTTTTTTACTTCATTTGAAGACTTGATTATGGAGCAGGTTATCAATAATTTAATACCAAATTCGCAGACTATTATTATAGATTATTTGGTAAAATTTTCGGAGCAAGCGGCACGGTTAAGGGGCCCCAGTCTGATTGTTATGTTATTTCTTACTTTAATGTTGTTGTGGAAAGTAGACCAAAAATTAAATAGCTTATGGTCAGAAAAGTTAGAGCGTAAATGGTGGGTAAGTTTATTACATTATGTAGGGATTAGCTTGTTGGGTCCATTTTTATTAGGTTTGAGTTTGGTGGCCAGCTCTTACCTATTCACTCTACGATTGTTTGTTGATAGTGTACCTTGGATAACTAACTTAGTATCTGGTGTCCACTTGATACCTATAGTGCTTGCTTGGTTGGGATTTACAGCCTTGTATAAATTAGTTCTGATTGTCAAGGTTCCTATCAAAGTTGCTTTACTTGCTGGGTTGTTAGCTACATTACAGATTGAAATTTTAAAATATGGTTTTGCTTTGTATGTAAGTTTTTTTCATATTTATGCGGTAGTATATGGAGCATTTTCAGTTATTCCTTTATTTTTGGTTTGGCTCTATTCCGTTTGGTTTATTGTGGTATGGAATGGCGTGGTGGTGCTAGTAATGATAAAAAATTATACAAAATAAATGCTTTTTTAGTCCTTAAAATACTGTCTTAAAAATCAAGTTTATTTTAACCTAAATTCACGTATTTACATAATTCACATCAAAGGGCTTTTCAGACTTTAGTACACCATAAGCAATCACCAATAACTTTCTCATTACCGCCACAATCGCAAGTTTCTTAGGCTTGCCTTTTGCCAATAACCGAGTATATAAATCCGCCATAAGGGGGTTGTATCTTGTTGCAACAATTGCTAGCATATACAGTAATTTTCACAAACGACTGTTGCCCATTTTTGATAAACTAGAACGATTAATACTGCTACCTGATTGCTCTATTTTTGGATTCAAACCAGCATAGCTACTTATTTGCTTTGCATTGCATTGTCAAATAACCTTATATCTCCAAGGTAAGCAAGGATAGACCAAGCAGTAATATCTCCTATGCCATTAATCGTTTTAAGTAAACCTACTTGCTTAGGGAGAAACTTAACAATACAACAACCTTGAGTATCAAATTCAAACTAAGCAAACAGGCTATAAACTTCGCTATTCAACCGTTACGATATGTGAAACTTTTTCAGGTGAGGTTAGTGTTTTACTAGAAGGTAAAGAGCTTAGCTTTAAAACCTATCAAAAAGGTGAAGGTGTCGTGATTATTTCAAATGAAAAGACGGTTGTTAATGCCATTGAACAAGCTACATTAAAACAAAAAGTTAAATTAAATTATAAGCCAAGCCCCTACCTCCCTTGGAAGAGAAGTTACCCAACCACCTAACCAAAATGGCAATACAAGCTTCTTAGAAAGCGGGCATTTCTACTTTGGGTTGACACCTTTTTCATATCCATATAGTTTTTTTATAAATAGGCTGTAAAATCTTTAAAAAACAAGCCTTAATATATTTGACTGCTACTAATACCTAGCATAAACTATCCATAAATATAGGAGAATACGGGTGATAAAGATAATCATAATCGGTGGCACAATTGATAAAGACTATAGCCCTATTACAGGAACTTTAGTTTTTTATAAAACTTATATTAATGAAATGCTACAACAAGCTAATTGCCAACTAGATATTAAGTCCGAAGTTTTAATGTTAAAAGATAGCTTAGACATGAGCGATAAAGATAGACAGTCCATAGCTCAAACCTGTATTGGGACTACTGAAGATAAAATAATCATCACCCACGGTACAGATACCATGGTAAAAACGGCGCTACTTCTTAGCAAATTAACTGAGTTAAGTAAAAAAACCATTATCCTTACTGGAGCTATACGTCCTTTTAAATTAGGAAACTCGGACGCCCTGTTTAATTTAGGTAGTGCCATCTGTGCTTGTGACATTTTAGAGGGGGGGGTAAAGATTGCCATGAACGGCAAATTATTTAATGCTGATGAGGTTGTTAAAGATATTAAACAAGGTGTTTTTATTAATAAATAAAGATCACTCTTGCTTATTATTAAGGAGAAGCTGAATAACCAATATACTAAAGACACCATATAAGAACCCACAACTCTATGATTTTATTATAATAAACTAACATTAACTAATGTGAGTTATACCCATGCAACTAACATTTTCAGCCCTAAGCGAACAAAATAAGAAAGTAACCACTAAAAAATCTAAATTTTTGGCTCAAATGGAACGGTGACTATTACAGCCGCTAATGAATCTGATGTTGGACAAATGTCAGCTCTTTTAAGAGAAAAAGATGAGGTTATCATGGCAGATGCAGGATACACTGGCGATAAGCATAAAAGGTCAGCTAGATATAAAGAAAAAGTTTTTATGGTAAATGACAAAAGAAAGCCTGAGCACACCAAGAATAAAAAGAAAAACCTTAGCTCTACACAGAAAAAGAGGAATCGTAAAACCTCACAAGTACGGGCAAAAGTTGAACACTGCTTTCGAGTTTTAAAGCGTCAATTTGGATACAACAAAATCAGATACAAAGGGTTATAAAAAAATAGAATACAGATTTTAAGCTTACTATCATTAGTAAATTTATATAGTAATAGAGAGATGTTGATGAAGAACTAGGGATAAAACTGTCTTAAATTAGCAAAATATGCTAATTCAAGTTATAAATCTTCAAATTGAAGCTAAATGTTACGTACATCCTTGTTATAAAAACAAGATTAGTTGGTTGTTAAGTGCCTCCTTAAGGAAGCCGCGATTAGAATTTTACTAAGAAAAAATATGCGTCATGTTTCGTTAAATGAGTCGTAATAGCTAGCTATTGCGTCGAATTTTACGGAAGTTGTCGTATATTTTAGCCAGTAAAAAATAATTGGCAGTTGTTAAGTGTCTCCTTAAGAAACAACAAATTTTAAAGAAGATAAACTTTCTTCTAAATTAAATTTTTGTTCAATGCCTTGTGATAAAAAACTATTTAATAATGGCTGTTTTTCAATTGCATAGTCAATATTCATATCCGATCCTTGTTTATAAGCTCCTACACTTATTAAGTCTATATTTTTTTGATAAGTTGAATATATTTGCTTAAACCTATTAGCAAGTTTTAGTTGATTACCTGTAACTACATCAATCATAACTCTGCTAATAGATGCTTCTACATCTATTGCTGGATAACGCCCAGATTCTGCAATTTCACGCGAAAGAAGAATATGCCCATCTAGCACGCCCCTTGCCGCATCAACTACAGGGTCTGTTTGATCATCGCCTTCTGCTAAAACTGTATAGATAGCAGTAATTGACCCCCCAGCCTCAGAACCATTGCCAGCTCTTTCTACTAGTTGTGGTATTTTAGCAAATACCGATGGAGGGTATCCTTTGCTTGCTGGTGGCTCACCAACTGCTAAGGCAATTTCTCTTTGTGCTTGAGCAAATCTTGTTAAAGAGTCCATTAACAAAAGAACTTTTTTACCTTTATCTCTAAAATACTCTGCTATAGCTGTAGCAAGCATTGCCCCGTGCAACCGCATTAATGGTGGATAATCTGCAGGTGTAGCTATCACAATAGAGCGTTTTAAACCTTCTTTGCCAAGATTTTTTTTAACAAAATCATTAACTTCTCTTCCTCGTTCACCGATTAATCCAACAACCACTATCTCCGCTTCGGTATAACGAGTAATCATGCCTAATAAAACACTTTTTCCAACTCCTGTGCCAGCCATTAAACCTACTCGTTGACCCTCACCAATAGTAAGCAATGAATTAATTGATTTAATTCCAACATCTAATGGTTTTGTAATTGTCGCTCTAGAAAGGGGGTTTATTTTTTTTCCATGTAAAGATACTTTATCATTACAAATAGGCATGGGTTTGTTATCCAAAGGTGAACCAGTGCCATCTAAAATTCGACCCAATAAAGAAAAACCAACACTTATCTGTACCCCCCCCTCTACAGCAATAACCTTAGCATTAGGTTCTAATCCATGAACATGCCCTATTGGCATAAGAAAAAGTTTATCTGCATGAAAACCAACAACTTCTGCTTCTACTATACCTTGACTAGATGAATGTATTTCACACTTAGAACCAATTGGAGCACTAATACCAACAACCTCAAGAGCCATGCCAACCATTCTAACCAAACGGCCTTCTACTCTTGTTGGCGATGCCTTGGGTAACTCATCGCTAAGTTGCTTAGTTTTTTGGATTAAAAATTGATTAAAATCATGCTCTAACATAAAAATCTACAAATTCACTCAGCAGTCAGTTTGCTGTCATTATCTTTGTTAGGAGAAGTAGAAGATACTTTATCAGAATCAAGCATAATAGATTTAGAAATTACTTTTGTCTGCTCCATAATCTCTTGTAGTTTTTCCTGCCAATCATCAACTAAGGTTGAAGAATTTTGCTTAATTTTACAACTACCAGTAACAATAGATTGGTCAGCTATCAATTGCCAATTTTTTTTAATAGGACTACTAGAACTACTGTATTTTTTAATAATTTCAAGATCAATAGGGGTTAAATAAATTTCTGTTTGGCTAGTTTCTGAAGGTAATTTAGTTAATGCATCTTGTAATACTTGTAAAATCCATTTTGGATCTTCTGCAATTTCTTTTTTTACAATTCTTGCCGATATTTCGGTGACTATTGCCACTAGATTAAGAAAAACTTCTTCTGAAATTTTTTGATAAGGGATAGACATAAAATTGACCAATTCTTGTAATGACTTAACTTGAACAAGCAAAGTTTCTTCTGCCTCTTTCTCCGCTTGCTTTTGCCCCTCTAGTTTTCCAGCTTGTAAACCTTGCTTAAACCCCTCCTCATTACCTTTTTTATAAGCATCTTCATAAGCATTTTTTTTAATCAACGAGGTTTGCTCTTGAACTTGTGGCTCTACTTCTTTTTTCAACTGTTCTATAAAATTAGAACGGTATTTTTCTTCTTGGTTAATTTCTTCTTGTTTTAAATTACTTAACTGCCAAGGCTTAATACTAGGTTGTGAAACATCACCACTAGATAAAAGTTTTGCTGTTTGTTGCTCTAGGTTTTTCTTATCCATAGATGTACTAACAATATGTTTATCACTTAAATTGGGGTTTTTTAATGAGGGCATAATTTAAACAAACTCTTCACCACCACCAGGCATCATTAATTTTTCTTCATCTGCTAAACGACGAACGGTTTGGATAATTGTTCTTTGGGCATTTTCAACATCGCTCAACTTAACCGGCCCACTCAACTCTAACTCTTCTTTTAACATTTCTGCTTGGCGTTTTGACATATTATCAAAAAATAACTCCACCATAGATTTATCAGCACCTTTTAAAGCTATTTTTAAAACATCGCTCGATACTTCACCTAATATAGTCTGGATTCCCCTTGGCTCAATACCAATAACATCCTCAAAGACAAACATTTTATCTTGAATGGCCTTACTAATGTCTTCATGTTCAATAGCTATATCATCTAATACTTTAGAGTCAATACCTCCTCCTACTAAATTAAGTATTTCAGCTGCTTTCTTTTCACCACCAATAGTTGCCAGTTTTCCACCGTCTCCATCGCTTGAAGCTTTTTGTAACACTGAATTCAAATCAAATAAAGCTCGTGGCTGTATAGTTGTCAAGGTTGCAATACGGTAGATTATATCTGATTGAAAACGCTCAGGAAGACCTGCAAGAATTTCTGAAGATAAATCAGGATCAAAGTAGGACAAAACGATTGCTGTAACCTGTGGATGTTCATTTTTAAGCATATTTGAAATAGTTGATGGATGCATCCATTTTAATGCTTCTAACCCCTTAACCTGATCGCCAATCATAGCGGCATCCATTAACCCACCCCCACCTTCTCCTAAAGCATCTAACATTAAAGACTGGGCATATTCTGTAGGATTAATTTTTAAGGCATCATCGTTAAGTTCTGCTAAAAATCCTTGTATAACTACTTGAATATTTTCATGAGATACATCCGTTATTTCAGTCATAGATGAACCAATTGTCTGAACTTCTCGTGGGTTAAGATTAGCTAAAATTTTAGAAGCATTATCTTTTCCTAAGGTTAACAACAAAATAGAAGCTTTTTGCAACCCAGTTAAATCTTCTATCTCTTCAGCAGCAGAATCTGGCATTTTTTATCCTCAACATTAATTAATCCACTGTTTAATTATATGAGACGATAGTTTAGGCTCAGCGGCAACAATAGCTTTAACCTTCTCAATTAATTCATCATATTCTTTTAAATCTTCTTTAACTTCTTCTGCCACCTCTTCGACCTGTTTATTCATTTTTTCAAGAGCTTTAGAAATCTCTTGAGTACCCTCAATACTGTCTTCTTCAGCAACATCATCAGGATATTCTAAAGATAATTCTTCCCTTTTACCTAAATCCTTTAGCATAGGGCGAATAACTACAAAAACAAGAATTAAAATTAATAGCCCAGCAGCAGATTGTTTTACAATCTCCCAAAACCAAGATTCTTCCCATATTTCAGGATCAATATATTTTTCTTGTTCATAAATAAAAGAAGCGTTCACGATACTTAAAGTGTCCCCTCTACTCTCATCTAAACCAACTGTATCGGCAACTAATTTTCTATATTTTTTTAATTCATCTTCAGCAATAGCTGTTTTTATTCTTTTACCATTTTTATCAGTTGATACTTTATCATCAATAACTACCGCTACCGAAAGCTTAATGATGCTACCTACTGAATTTTTAATATGAGAAATAGTTCTATCTAACTCATAATTTCTAGTATTTTTTTCTTTGGAGTTTTTTAGGTTAGGGTCTTTATCAGAGTTATATCCTTCTTCAGGGGCAAGGCCTGCCCGTGGAGGTTGATTAGTTAAAGCTCCTGGAATACCACGAGGACCTTCATTACGATTTATTTCTTTAAGCTTTTGCTCTGATCGAATTGCTTCTGGATTAGGCTGATAATTTTCTCTAGTTTGTTCCTGCTGGGTAAAATCTAGCTCTGCTGTTACCTGAGCTCTAATTTTATGGTTTCCACCAACTATTGGAGAAAGTAATTGTACTATCCTGTTAGATAGAGTGTTTTCTATTTGTCGAACATAATCTAACTGCTTTAAATTAACAGATAAACCTCCTGTTTGCTTAGTAGAAGTTAATAAATTACCTTTTTGATCAACTACAGTAACACTTTTAGGTTTCATATTTGGAATGCTGGCAGAAACTAAATATACAATCGCATTAACCTGTTCATCATTAAGAGACCTACCAGGATAAAGAGCAAGCACTACCGATGCAGAAGACTCTTGTTGTTTACGCACAAATACTGAGCGTTTTGGTAAACCAAGCATAACTCTAGCTGATTTAACTGAATTTAAGCTACTAACTGACTTGGCTAACTCTCCCTCTAATGCCCGATGGTATCTTGTGGTTTCTTTAAATTGGGATATACCAAATCCCTGTTTTATATCTAATATTTGATAACCCGTAGGTGCTTGTTTAGGAAACCCTGTAGCCGCTAATTTCAACCTTAAAGAATGTACTTTACCATCAGGAACTAAAATAGCTCCAGACTTTGTATCCAACTTGTAAGAAACATCTTCTTGCTCTAGAGTTTTAATTACCTTTGTCATATCTTTGGCATCCATGCTACCAAAAAGTAAGGTATAGGTAGGGCTTTGTGACCAAATAGCGATTCCTACCGCTAAAGAAAGAGTTGCTGCAATGGCTATGACTAAGCTAACCTGTTTAGCAACAGGTAAACTTGTTATGTTTTGAATAATAACAGAACCAGAAGGCGAACTTTGTATGCCCATATTTTGTTCTGTTGATGTTTTTTCTGCCATCAGCTAATCAATTCTTTTAAATTGGCATATTTTTAATATCACGATAAGCTTCTACTAACTTATTTCGTACTTGAGTCATCGCTTGAAAAGATAAACTTGCTTTTTGTGCTTGTATCATTACCTCAGTTAAATCAGCATCCTCTCCCTTTTCAAAGGCTGATTTCATTTCTGATGATTTATTTTGTTGTTTTGCAACCTCATCAATAGATTTTGATAACAATGAGGAAAAGCTTTCAGAACTTTGCACTCCCGTTGTATCTATTTTTTCTACAGGCACAGTTTTTGATGCTGCTTCGGCTGCTAACGAGCGCATTTGCAACATTAAGTTTTGAGTATCTATTTGGTTTGACATATAAAAACAACTCCATATTTTAGAATGTCACATTATATTTTAAACATTTTTATTAAAATTGTCTTAATTATGACACTATACTAGCAACTAATATGCCAAAATACAACACAATAATCGTCAAAAAATTATCAATTTAAGTAACTTCTATACCTTGATCTTTAAACTTTTCTAATTTATGCCGTAAAGTTCTAGGGCTAATATTTAAAACTTCTGCTGTTTTTTGGTGATGACCGTTATTTTCTTTTAAAGCATCTAAAACAATCTTAACCTCTCTTTGCTTTAAATCTAATGGTATCTCCTTATCTACTTGTTTATCTTTAATGTTTCCCTTACCATCTAGACTAGCTAAATCCATCGGTTTAACAAAAGAAAAATCATTATCAAATAAGACATCTGTGTGTTGAATCGTATCCCCCGAAACCATAACCAATGCTCTTTGAATCACATTATCTAATTCTCTAATATTTCCTGGCCAAGAATATTCTAAAAGAAGTTTCATTGCTGGAGCAGATATCATAGGCTCAACCCTGCGATTACCACAATGCCTTTGTAATAATCTTTCTGCGATAGTTGCAATATCCTTTTTTCTTTTTCTTAAAGGTGGTAATTTCATAGGAAATACATTTAGACGATAAAACAAATCTTCTCTAAACTCTCCTTCTGCAATTGCTTTTTTCATATCAACATTAGATGCACTTAATACCCTAATATCTAAGCTTATGCTCTTAAGACTGCCTATTCTTTCTACCTCAAATTCTTGTAGAACTCTTAATATTTTTGCTTGTAAGTCAATTTTTAACTCACCTATCTCATCTAGAAATATTGTACCACCTTGTGCCTGTTCAAACTTACCTGGCATAGACTTTACTGCACCAGTAAAAGAACCTTTTTCATAGCCAAACAAAGTTGCTTCTAACATGTTATCTGGTATTGCGGCACAGTTAATGGCAACAAAAGGATCTTTTTTGCGTGCTGAATTTTGATGAATAAATCTTGCTAAAACTTCTTTTCCAGTACCACTTTCCCCAGAAATCATTACTGTTGCATCACTAGAGGCTACTTTTTTTGCCATGGTTTTTAGCTGAATCATTACTGGTTCTGAAACCACAAAATCTTCATCACTAGAGGCATCTCTATAAAAATAAGATTTAGCTTTTTCTACCAGTATATCAGCTTCAAAAGGCTTTAGTATATAATCAACTGCTCCTGCCTTTATTGCATCAACTGCTTGCTCTACCGTGCCATAAGCAGTCATTAAAACTATAGGAAGATAAGGTTTAATAGCTCGAATTCTTTTCATTAAATCGTAGCCATCCATGCTACCATCCATTTTTATATCACTAAAAACCATAGCTATTTCATCATCTAAAGAAACTAGTGCATCAGCGGCAGAACTTACAGCTTCAACATCAAAACCATTTAATTCTAGAATATCTACCAATGCTTCTTGTAGTTTACTGTCATCTTCTACAATTAAAACTTTAGCCACACTCATATTGATCTCTCTGTATTATATGCAGGTATTCTGAGGGTAAAAACAGTGCCTTTTTCAATACTATTTTTCACCCAAGTTTCGCCATCATGTGCATCAGCAACAGCTCTAACTACAGCTAAACCAAGACCTGTGCCCTTAGCTCTACTGGTATAAAAAGGCTCATAAACCTTAGATATTAGTTCTTCAGACAAACCAGGCCCCTTATCAATAATGTTAAAATCTATTTGTTTAGGCTCTGTATCAGAAACCTCAACCTCAATTGTAATCTCTGCATTAATATTAACCACTTCAACAGCATTCAACACCAAATTTTGTAATGAGGTTAATATAGCATCAATATCACCAATGATTTCTAATTTTTTATCATAAGGAAGAACTTTAATCCTACTAGAGGATTCTTTTATATTTGGCTCAACCGCTTGTAACAATAATTGTATCAATTCATTTACCACTATTACCTTGCTAAAGGATTTACCTCCCTTAGCATACTGCAACATATCTTTTACAAGACTTTCTAAATGGCGAAGGCTATCTACAGAATTTTTTATAAATTTTGCGCGTTTATTTTTATCTAAATCATCCGTATTTAATTGCGATATATATAAAAGAGCAGATGCTAAAGGAGTTCTTATTTGGTGAGCTAAGGAAGCGGTCATGTCTCCTAATGAATTTAACCTTTGGTGCCTTTCAACATGTTGTTGTAAATTTCTGGCATCTGTTACATCTTGAATTATCAATATTTTCCCCTCTACAACAGACTGATAATTATCTTTTGCAGATAATAAGGGAGCTTCTGAGATTTGATAAGCTTTTTGCTCTTGAGTAAGATAAGTTCCTGCATAATGATTAGATAAAAACACTTTTTTAACAACTTTTCCCCATTTTATTGATTTAGCACTCTTACCTAGGATCGTCTCTGCTACTGGGTTCATATCAACAATTACATTAAATAAATCTAATACTACTACTCCAGCAGGTAGTAAATTTAAAAGTTGCTCTAATCTTGCATTTATTGTTAACTTTTCTAAATTGCTCTCTTCTAATTTTTGCTGTAAATCTGCTACCTGATGCTGCAAAGCTTCATAAGCTAGAGTTAATTGCCCTGATGTTTGGTTAAACATCTCAAAAGCTTTTTCTAATTCAGCTAGTTTATTTTTTTCTGATTCTGTATAAGTATTCATAATTGTTTAGTCCCAGTTTATTATCTACTGGGTTTAAGATAAAATAATGCCAATTTTAGGTTTTCATTAGTAGATCTCAATCATTCTATCATAATGATAAAGATGGCGAAAACATTTAATATAAATCTAATTTAATTTCAACTGAGTTACTAAAAAATATTTTTAGTTAGAGTCATTTTAATTCAGTATAATTACATTCTATTTTAATTTTGTAAAGGATAAAATAAATGTCAGTACTAGTTACTAAACAAGCACCAGACTTCACTTGCCCAGCAGTTTTAGCTGATGGCTCTATAGTTGATGATTTTAATTTAAAAACTCATATTAATGGTAAATATGCAGTTGTATTCTTTTATCCTCTAGACTTCACTTTTGTTTGTCCATCAGAAATTCTTGCTTTTGACCATCGTGTTGAAAGATTTAAAGAATTAAACTGTGAAATTATTGGTATTTCTATTGATTCACAATTTACTCATAATGCTTGGCGAAACACTCCTGTAAACCAAGGAGGTCTTGGAGCGGTTAAATTCCCTTTAATAGCTGACTTAGGTGGTTCAATAATGGGGTCTTATGGTGTTATTCACCCTGACAATGTCGCATTACGAGGTGCTTTTTTAATTGACTTAAATGGAGTTGTTCGTCATCAAGTAGTTAATGACTTGCCTCTGGGTCGTAATGTTGACGAAATAATTCGTACCCTTGAAGCTCTTCAATTTCATGAAGAAGTTGGTGAAGTTTGTCCAGCAGGATGGAATAAAGGTGATTCTGGCATGAAAGATACACCTGAAGGTGTCGCATCTTTTCTAGAAGAATATGGCGATAAGCTGTAAGCTAATCTATCAATAAAAAAGGCTGTCTTAACAGCTTTTTTGATTTTTATGAAAAATACTCTTAATTTTTACCAAAATATGGTAACTACAAACTTATCTAAATACCTTGAGCATCATAGCAAAGGCTATGACTTAAATCTGTTAGAAGCAATAAAATACGCAACCCTAAATAATGGCAAAAGGATTAGACCTGCCTTAGTTTATGCTTTGGCAAAAGCATTAAACATTCCCCTAGAAAAACTTGATAGTGCTGCAATGGCTATTGAGTTTATCCATTGTTATTCTTTGATTCATGATGATCTACCTGCAATGGATAATGATGAACTTAGGAGAGGCATCCCTACCTGCCACATAAAATATACTGAAGCAACAGCAATATTAGTTGGTGATGCTCAACAGTCCTTAGCTTATGAATGTATAGCTAATGATAAATCAATAACTGATAATACTAAAATAAAACTAATCAAAATTCTTACCCAAGCAAGTGGTTTACAAGGAATGATTGGTGGACAATACACGGATATAGAATCTACAGGTAAATTACCAACTGCAGAAAATTTAAAAAAAATGCATCGAATGAAAACTGGAGCTTTAATAAAAGCTGGCGTACTAATGGGAGCCTGCCAAAGCCCTGTTTATGACGAGATACAAGATTCATTAGCAAATTTTGCTGATAACATTGGCTTGGCTTTTCAAGTTCATGATGATATTTTAGACCTTGAATCTAATACCAAAACTTTAGGAAAACCTATAAATAGTGATGCTGATAAAGATAAAGCAACCTTCCCTAAATTAATGGGGTTAAAACAGGCAAAAGTCTATAGAGAACAATTAATCAATAATGCTCTTGTAGAATTATCTAGTTATCAAATTGACACTTCTTTTCTAATTCAACTAACTTTATACATAAGCCAAAGAGTTAAATAGACAATTTAATTCGGGTATAATCTTTACTTTTATAAGAAATCAAACACTTTTCAACTATGTCAGAACAGTTTGTACTTAAAACTATACTAGATTTTGCCTCCGCTCATAGCTTAAATGGTTATGATGGCGACTGTGCTAGATTACATGGACACAACTGGAAAATAGAGGTAGAAATAATAGGCTATAAATTAAACGAAATAGGCATGATTATTGACTTTAAAAAGATAAAAAAATATACCAAAGAAGTGATTAGTGAACTTGATCATAGCTATTTAAACGATCATCCTTATTTTACTGATAAAAATCCTACTGCCGAAAACATTGCTAAATTTATTTTTCAAAAGATCCAATCTAAAATTGAAAACAAGCAAGTAAAGATTTATAAATTAACAGTCTGGGAAAATGATAGAAACTGCGTTATATATAGTAAATAAATAATGGAATATTTTACCAAACCAGAACTAATTATAATTGCCATCATTTTTGGGTTATTAATTGGCAGTTTTATTTCTATGCTTAGCTGGCGACTACCAAGAATAATGGATCTTGAGGCAGAAGAACAATTTAAACAAATATCCATTTCCAGATCAGCATGCTCTAGTTGCAAAAAAAACTTATCTTGGCAACAATTATTCCCTATTTTTAGCTGGCTTTTTTCTAGGGGTCGTTGCCAAAATTGTAAAGAAAAAATATCGATTCGTTACCCTTTAATTGAATTTGTAACAGCATCATTAACTATTTATATATTTCTAACCTTCGGGTTAACTATTAGCGGTGCTCTGGCGTTAGTATTTACTTATTTCTTAATTACTCTATCAATAATAGATATAGAGCATCATCTCATTTTAGATAAACTAAGCTTACCTTTGATGTGGATAGGATTGATCGCTAGCCTAAGTGAAACTTTCACAACTCCTGAAAAATCTATTTTAGGTGCGGTTACTGGTTATATGATTCTTTGGATTATATTTTATTCATTTAAAATCATTACAGGCAAAGAAGGCATGGGCTTTGGTGATTTTAAACTATTAGCCGCTCTTGGAGCATGGTTTGGAATTAGTGCAATCCCACAAATAATACTAGTTTCTTCACTTGCCAGTATTATTATTGCAATAATCTTATCGGTAATTAAAATTAAAGATATAAATACCGCGCTGCCATTTGGCCCCTTTCTGGCTGTAGGAGGAATGGTTACACTAATCTATGGCGTTTTAATTTAAAACTAATTAATTATTTAAGGTTGGCTTAGTGTTTGCTTATAATTTTTAATAATAAACAGATGTAAATCTACTCTATAATGACTTAAAACATAATACAACGAAGTGATAGGATAATATGGGAATTGATAAGAATATAAATATCCTGGTGGTAGATGATTTCTCTACTATGATAAAAATAGTAACTAACCTCCTAAAAGAACTAGGTTTCACCAATATAGATGATGCGAATGATGGATCAAAAGCATGGCCAATGATTCAATCAGGGAAATATGATTTTATTGTTAGCGATTGGAACATGCCAGAAATGACTGGTATAGAACTTTTAAGAAAAGTTAGAGCTCACCCAGATTTTTCTGACATGCCTTTTATGCTTATAACAGCAGAACAAAAACGCAGCCAAATACTAGAAGCTGCTCAATCTGGTGTAGATGGATATATAGTTAAGCCTTTTACCGCAGCAACCTTAAAAGAAAAAATTGATAAAATAGCTGAGCGTAAAAGTTTAGAAAAACGAGGCATAACACTATCTCCTAGTGAATCAAATCAAAAATTTGCAAAAGAGCAAAAAGAAAAACTACAAAAGATGCTTAACAGTATGTCTCCAGAAAAAAAAGAAGCTTATATAGAAAAAATCAAGCGTCAACAGCATACTAAATAGATATTATAATTAGCGTTGAGGGAGTAAAAAAGCTCCCTTACTAAGTGAAAACTTGTATTGGAAAAGGTCAAAAAATGACTAAATGTTCTTAGTATTTTTATTTAAATATTCTTCTAATCTATCGGTCATATCTAATACTGGTTTTTTTACTTTATGATAGAAAATATATGCTATATCAGAATATTTACTGGATGTAGATGATAAATCTTTAAATTTAGTCATAGTTAGTTTTACTAATTTGGTATTTATAACTTCTGCCTTAATTTGATAACTAACCCTTAAAATCTCATCACTAATCTCAAAAGAAACAACTCCATTTGCCTTAAGATAATTGACATTGGATGAAATAAATACAACTTTATCATCTTGGTAATTACCCTCGTCTTTCATCCAAATTTCTATTTTTTTGGCTATATTTATAGTTGTGTTTTCATAATCAGGAATATCAACTTCTAACATAGCTTGTATTTTTTTATTTTCTGGTTTAATCAATTGCTCACCACAATCAGATAAAAGTAATAAGCTAGATGCAACCAAAG
Organism: Hydrogenovibrio sp. UBA654; assembly: GCA_002299585.1. GTDB lineage: Bacteria > Pseudomonadota > Gammaproteobacteria > Thiomicrospirales > Thiomicrospiraceae > Hydrogenovibrio. Next base: position 27,801 of record DBOE01000067.1, read on the forward strand.
TTACAAATATTTTTTTACTATAATTTATTATATTTAGTTTCATAACTTTATCATTTCAAAACCACCAATAATCAACTTTTTACCTTGACTTTCATCAGTCAATACAGCTAATGATGACCTTTCCTCAACAATATATTTTTGTGCTACCTCTCTTAGTTCATCCAAGGTCGTATTTAACACCCCTTGCCGATACTGCATTAAAAAACCATGTGTTTTACCATTTAGTTGTTGGTGAAAGTGTTTTTTTGCTTCTCCTGCTGGAGAGCCAGGTTTATCCATTGAGCTGATAACATTTAAGATAGCTTCTTCAACCTGTGCTTGTGTAGCTGAACTAGAAAATAGCCAAGCTAATGCACGATCAAAATCTGCAAAGGTTTCTAATAATCTAGGGTCACGATAAGAATAAAAAGTGAAAGCTCCAGCTTCGGCATTAAATGCCGCTCCACCACCATAAGCCCCCCCTTTTTCTCTAATCGCTGAGTGTAAAAAACCATTGCGTAAACAAGCACTTAAAACTGCTAACTTAGGTGCATCTTTATGCCCAGAACTAACTGCAGGATAAGCTTTAGCACAAAAATTAACTTGAGTGCTAGTTATCCATGCTTGTTTTACTGTTTGATGAGTTGCCGTTAATTGAAAAGAACTTGAACTATCTTGCTCCATGATGCTTTGCCAGTTATTTTTCATCTCCGCAAGAGTATTTTCATAGTCATTTTCATCGGCAATTAATAAACTCTGTTTGGCAGATGACATTAGTTTATTTTGAATGCTTTTAAAATTATTAGCTAAGTTTTCTAATTTTTGCGGTTGCTCTATATCCTTATATAGAGATTTAATAGATTTAATACCATTAAAACCACTGCGTTCAAACTGCCAATTAGCTGCTGGTGAAAAGTTTTGATTAGCCGCTTTCATGACATGCATATGCCCACTGCCTGTTACACCTTGGTCAATTGAACTTTTAATTTGCCCCATTAAATCTTTAATTCTATCTAATTCATCAAATCTTACCTCAGCAATAGACTCTCTGATTAAACTAGCTAAGTCTGCATGATTTCTAGCTAAGGCTTTTCCTGAAACCACATAGTGGCTATGGATTTTATCTATGTCATTTAAATCAGTACTAACACTAGACTTACCACCTATGCCACCAGTTTTTGATGCTTGTAGCGATTGTGTAGTTAAATAATCTCTGTCAGCTGACCCTAGTTCGGTTAAACAAGAATTAAAAATAGGCAAAACTTGTTTTTCTTGGTCGGTTAAATCGGGCAAATCAAATATTAATTGTTGGTAAACTAAACCATTAGTTCCTGTTTTATAAGCTGTCCAAGGTTTAGAATGACTGGTTTTATGGCTTTTTATTTCATGAGGAACATCATTTTTAGTTACCTCTGGTAGGATAGACGGATCATCTTCTTCATCTTGCCTTGCTTTTAGAGCAAGTGCTTGCTCAATAATTTGTTGTTTTTGTTCTGTGGTTAATTTAGCTTTAATTAGCGCTAATTTTTCTTTTTCTATTGCTTCTTTTTTGTCCGCTAACTTAACATTTGGAGTTAGAGTTAAAGTAATTCTATGGGGATTATCTAGTAGTAATCTTTGCACTAAGTTTGGAATAAAATCGGTTTGCTTAACCTCTTTACCAAGTTGTTTTAAAACCGTATCTGTATCCAGTAAGGCAATTGGGTCACCATCATGCATCGCCCCTGCTAAAGACTGTAAAATTAAAGATAAACCGTAGGGATAGCCATCACCAGTAACTTCTCGTTGCGATAGTTCTAATTGGTGTAACATGGCTGCAACTTCTTCTAAACTAACCCCTTCTTTGGAAATTCTTGCTAACTCGTCTAAAATTAGTTTTTCAGTAGCAGCTAAATCTTCAGCATTAGCCCCTTCTACTCCAACAGCAAAAACCATTTCTTTATTAGAATCTTCTAAACCACACAAAGCAGAGGGTGCATTAGCAAAACTTGCTTCTTCTAAAACTTTACGCAAAGGAGAGGCACTATTATCTAACAATACTGCTGATAATAAATGTGCCTTTAATACATCTAAAGTATTTTTATTTTCACCTAGTAACCAGCCGATAACTATATGGGTTTTATCACTTAAATCATCTTCATTTAAAGCATAGTTACTTTTAACCTGCTTAGGTTTAGTTAGCCTGATTTCCTTAGATACTTTTGCCACTGTGACTTTATCTTTAAATCTATCTAAGGCCAATTCTACAAATTGAGTTTGGTGTTCTAATGCAGAAATATCGCCATAGGTCATAAATACCGCATTAGATGGGTGGTAATGGTTTTTATGGAAATCTACTAATTGCACATGGGTTAAATCTGGAATATCTGCTGGTTCACCTCCACTGTTATAATGGTAGGTAGAGCTTGGATAAATAGCTTCGGTAAAAGTTTGCCATAAAGTAGAAACTGGCGAACTCATGGCTCCTTTCATTTCATTAAAAACCACCCCTTTATAGGTTAAATCTGATGCAGAATCATCCATCTTCTCAAACTCAAACCTATGCCCTTCTTGTGCAAAGTCTAACTTATCTATGTTTGGAAAAAATACTGCATCCATATACACTTGCAGAATATTATTAAAGTCCTTTCTGTTTTCAGAAGCAAACGGATAAGCCGTCCAATCACTCGAGGTAAAGGCGTTCATAAAAGTATTTAATGAACGCCTAATCATCATAAAAAATGGATCACGCACAGGATACTTTTCACTACCACATAAGACCGTATGCTCCAAAATATGAGCCACACCTGTTGAATTCATAGGGACGGTTCTAAGTGCGACCATAAATACATTTTGAGCATCATC
>DBOE01000011.1 GCA_002299585.1 Hydrogenovibrio sp. UBA654
GACCCTTTTGATTCTATCGAATCACATATTGATGATACGACCAATGCTGGTGCGGGACTTTGTGACGAAAAAACCGTTCGTTTAGTCGCTGAGCATGCCACACAGTCCATTCATGAGCTGATTGAAATGGGCGTGCCTTTTAGTAAAAAAATGGCTTCTGATGAGCTCCACTTAACTAAAGAAGGTGGACATAGTCATCGACGAGTGGTTCATGCCGCTGATCACACTGGGCGTAGTGTAATTGAAACCTTAATTGAGAAAACAAAGAACGAACCCAATATTACAACGTTAACCGAACATATAACCGTTGATTTAATATACGATAAAAAACAAGATATGGAGCATCGTCAATGCTTGGGAAGCCATGTTTTAAACAAACAAAGCCAACAGATTATAACTATCTTGGCAAACTACACTATTTTAGCGACGGGTGGTGCGAGCAAATGTTACCTATATACTAGCAACCCTGACACCTCTACTGGCGATGGCATCGCGATGGCTTGGCGTGCTGGTTGTCGAGTGACCAATATGGAATTTAATCAATTCCACCCTACTTGTTTATTTCACCCTAAAGATCGTGCGTTTTTAATTTCCGAGTCATTACGCGGAGAGGGTGCGATTTTACGTCTTCCAAATGGTGATACCTTTATGCACAAGTATGATGAAAGAGCGGAGCTTGCTCCACGTGACATTGTTGCCCTCTCGATTGACACTGAAATTAAAAAACACGGCGTAGACTGCGTTTTTTTGGACATAACCCATAAAGATGCTAGTTTTATTAAACATCACTTTCCAACCATCTATGCACGCTGTTTAAAAGCTGGAATAGACATTACCAAAGAACAAATTCCAGTGGTACCTGCCGCCCACTACACTTGTGGCGGTATTCATACAGACTTAAATGGACAAACCGATTTAGCCCACCTGTATGCCATTGGTGAAACCGCTTATACGGGATTACATGGTGCAAATCGTCTAGCCTGCAATTCTCTTTCTGAAGGGTTGGTTTTTGCCGAAATGGCTTTTCGACACATAAATAATCACTATCAAGCTATTGAAAAACAGAAATTTGAAGCTATAAAAGACTGGGATACCCGTTTTGTGACCCAATCCAAAGAGAAAATTTTGGTCACGCATGATTGGGATGAATTACGCCGAGTGATGTGGGATTATGTCGGAATTGTTAGAAATGACAAACGCTTAAAACGTGCTCTTAAACGTATCGAGTTATTAAAATCAGAAGTACGTGAATATTTTTACGCCCACAATTTAAGCAGTGATTTGCTTGAGCTAAGAAATTTAACCCAAGTGGCTGAAATCATGATTAAAAGTGCCTTAGAGCGTAAAGAAAGCCGTGGCTTGCATTTTAATATAGACTATCCCAACAAACAAAAAAACAGCCAGCCCACCACATTAAAAAAAGAGAAATAGAATGAACGCAGACTGGAAACAATATTTAAGCCAAGCGGGTGCGCAGTTTGATAAAAATAATGATATCACAACCTTTGGTTTACCTGAAATTGAACACTTTATGGTCAAACACGGGCCTATTGTTAGCGACCTATCAAAACAAACCCTTATCAAAGCAACGGGCGAAGAAGCCTTTAGTTTCTTACAGGGGCAGTTTTCAAACGACTTAAAAGACGTAACGGAATCAACCGCGCAACTCACCGCCTACTGCGATCCACAAGGAAAAGTACTAGCCTTAATTACTGTTTTTAAAGTCACTGATGCTTATTATTTATCCTTTGATGAAAGCCTAAAAGAAACCATTCTAAAACGCCTAACCATGTTTAAAATGATGGCAAAACTAGAACTAGAAGAAGTCTCAGAACAGCTCTTACAGATAGGCTATGCCGGCGAGTTTGCAGACTTAGACTTGCAACGTGACTTTACCTTAAAAACCAAAGAAATTTATCAAGTAGATACGATTAATAGCCAAGACATAAAAAATGTCACGGTTATTAAAATTCCAGGACCTTATCATAACTATCGTTTGTTTGGTAGTATTGATGCAATGAAGACAATCTGGAAAACCCTTAAATCTAATGGAGAGGCTATCGGTACAGTTGACTGGACGCTCTTAAACATCGTTTCAGGACAGCCCGTTATCAATACTCAAACTAGCGGGCAGTTTATCGCACAATTTATCAACCTTGATAAAATAGATGCTATAAACTTTAAGAAAGGCTGTTACCCTGGGCAAGAAATCATTGCCCGCATGCACTATCGTGGCAAAGCAACCAAACGGATGCTAAGAATACACTCTCCTGCACTACAAAACTTTGTTGCGGGTGATGAAATTAAATTACAAGATGCGACCGATAGAAATTATAAATTTACCATCATCTCTGCCGCACCAGAGATTTATGAAGGTACGATTGCCTTAGCAGTAACCACTCTCAAAGCATTAGAAAGCGTTAAGGGTGACCTTAAAAATGAAAACGGCGATATGTTCACGATTGAACCTATGCCATACGACCTAACAGAGGAATAATAAAATGAAAAAAACAACCATTGCCTTAATCATTTCTGCCAGCCTATACAGTTTTAATAGCCAAGCAAACTGGCTAGATGCAGGAAAAGATCTACTAGGAAAAGCACAAGAAGAAGTAAAAAAAGTAAGCGGAGGATCAAGCAGTGGCACCGATGCCATTGCAGGATTAAGCAACGGCGACATTGCCAAAGCTTTTAAGCAAGCCCTCTCAAAAGGTTCTGAATCCGTCGTTAGCCAACTCGGTGTAAAAGATGGTTTTAACAAGGACGCAAGCATTCGTATCCCTTTGCCTGATAACCTGCAAAAAGTAAAAGAAGTTTTAGGTAAATTTGGTCAAGCGGGCTTAATGGACGATGTCGAACTTAAAATGAACCGTGCGGCAGAACTAGCAACACCACAAGCAAAAGAATTATTTTTAGGCGCGATTCAAGACATGAACTTTGATGATGTGCAAAAAATTTACAAAGGGCCAAACGATTCGGCAACACAATACCTGCAATCAAAAACCTCAGATAAACTAAAAACAAAAATGCAACCCGTCATTGAAGATTCCATGCAACAAGTCGGTGCAATTGCCGCCTACGACAAAGCAATGTCAAAATATAAAGACCTACCTTTCGTACCCAATGTAAAAGCAGACCTAACCAAATATGTTACCGATGGCGGCATGAAAGGAATGTTCCACTACATTGCCAAAGAAGAAGCTGAAATAAGAGAAAACCCTGTTAAACAAACCACAGAGCTACTTAAAAAGGTATTCGGAAAATAAGCAATAAAAACACGTTTTTTAACTTAAAAAGTGCCCAGGGGGGTATAAAAACGCACCCCCCTGGGCACTTTTTAGTGTTTTTTAATCTGCTGGACGCATGTGTGGGAATAACAGAACATCTTTAATCGATGCTGAATCTGTAAACAACATCACCAATCTATCAATTCCAATCCCCTCGCCCGCTGTTGGTGGCATACCATGCTCTAAGGCTTTAATATAGTCCTCGTCGTAATGCATTGCCTCATCATCACCCTCATCCTTAGCTTGCACTTGAGATTGGAATCTCTCGGCTTGGTCTTCAGCATCATTTAGCTCGTTAAAACCATTTGCCAATTCTCTACCGCCAATAAATAACTCAAACCTATCGGTAATAAAACTATCTTCATCATTGCGTCTAGCCAACGGTGATACTTCCGCTGGATATTGAGTAATGAACGTTGGATCCATTAATTTTTCTTCAACATGCTCTTCGAATATTTCAGTAATTATTTTTCCTAAGCCGTAAGTTTTTTCAATTCGTACATTCATTTCATTCGCTAAAGCCGTTGCTGATTCAAGCGTATCTAATTGCTCCAATTTCACCTGCGGATTGTATTTTACAATCGAATCTTTCATGGTTAAACGTGCGAATGGTTTTGCGAAATCAAACTCTTGTCCTTGATAAGGTACTTTGGTTGAACCTACCGCAAGTTCTGCAATTTCTTTTAACAACTCCTCGGTATAGTCCATTAAGGTAACATAATCGGTATAGGCAGCATAAAATTCGACCATCGTAAACTCTGGGTTATGACGCGTTGAAAGCCCTTCATTACGAAAACTACGATTAATCTCAAACACACGCTCAAACCCACCAACAACCAACCGTTTCAAGTAAAGTTCTGGGGCAATACGCAAATAAAGAGGCATATCCAACGCATTATGATGAGTATTAAATGGTTTAGCAGTTGCCCCACCAGGAATCACATGCATCATCGGCGTTTCCACTTCCATATAACCTTTGCCCATTAAAAATGTACGCACATGTTGAACTATTTGAGAACGCAACTTAAAAGTATTGCGAGTTTCTTCACTCATAATTAAATCTACATAGCGTTGGCGATACTTTACTTCTTGGTCTTGCAAGCCATGAAATTTATCAGGTAAAGGACGAATAGCTTTAGTAATTAGCTCAATAGCCTCTACATGTATAGATAATTCACCAGTATTGGTTTTGAATAAATAACCTTCTGCCCCGACGATATCCCCTAAATCCCATTTTTTAAATTGAGTATTATAAAAATCTTCAGGCAGTTCATCACGAGTTACATAAAGTTGAATACGCCCTTGGGTATCTTGAATAGTTGCAAAACTTGCTTTACCCATGATTCTGCGTAACATCATTCGCCCTGCCACTTTTACTCGTACAGGATCTTTTTGTGATAGTTCTTCTTTAGTAAACTGATCATACTCTTTTATTAAGGTAGCCGAAACATCTTGACGACGAAAACTATTTGGGTAGCTATGACCTATCTCTCTCAAACCATTTAATTTGGCTCTGCGTTCTGCAATAATTTTGTTTTCATCTACTTCTTGGTTTTGTGTGTCATTTTTCGACATGCTATTTCCTACTGATTTTTAATATTTAAAAGAAAGGACTTTACCCCCCCTCTCATTATTTTAAATTAAATTCCTGACTTTAGGTTTGGAATTATAAATTGGTCTAAATCACCATTTAATACTGCCCCAGTATTACCAGTTTCTATATTAGTGCGTAAGTCTTTTATTCTACCCGAATCTAAAACATAAGAGCGGATTTGACTACCCCAACCTATATCAGACTTACTATCTTCTAATTCTTGTTTTTCGACATTTCTACTGAGCATTTCTAGCTCATATAGTTTTGCCCGTAACTGTTTCATAGCTTCGGCTTTGTTTTGGTGTTGTGAGCGCCCATTTTGGCATTGGGTTACTGTATTAGTCGGTAAATGAGTAATACGCACCGCAGATTCAGTTTTATTTACATGCTGACCACCCGCTCCACTGGCACGATAAACATCAATTCGTAAATCAGCAGGGTTAATATCCACCTCAAAACTATCATCAATTTCTGGTGAGATAAATACCGAAGCAAAGGAAGTATGGCGTTTATTACTGGAGTCAAATGGTGATTTTCTTACCAAACGATGTACACCAGTTTCTGTTTTTGACCAACCAAAAGCATAATCACCAACAATATGGATAGTCGCCCCTTTGATACCTGCAACATCACCAGCGGTAACTTCCAACAATTCTGTTTTAAAACCATGGCTATCTGCCCAACGCAAGTACATGCGTAAAATCATTTCTGCCCAGTCTTGTGCTTCTGTACCTCCTGAACCAGATTGTATTTCAAGATAGCAATTGTTTTGGTCAAGTTCGCCGGCAAACATGCGTTGAAATTCCAAACCATCAATTGCCTTTTCTAAACGCGATAACTCTAATTCAACTTCAGCAACTAACTCTTGGTCACCTTCTGCTTCTGCCATTTCTAACAACTCTTGGGCTTCTGTTAAGCTAGAGTTTAAATCCAAAATAGTATTGACAATACCAGCTAAAAAAGCTTTTTGTTTACCTAATTGTTGGGCTTTTTCTGGATTATTCCAAACTTGTGGGTCTTCTAGTTCTTGGCTAACTTCTTCAAGTTTTTCTTGCTGTCTATCAAAGTCAAAGATACCCCCTAAGAACTTGTGTTCTTTGGCTAAAGCCTTTTATTTTATTATAGAGAGGGTTTAATTCCATGGTCATTTCTATTGGGTGCTTACAAAGGGCAAGATTTTACCACTTATTAAATAACTAATCGTTAAAAATAATTCAAGTTATTCATCTATCTGCCGTTAAAGAAATCGTAAAGCTATCAAAGGAGCAAATCATGGCAATACCAAGCATAACAAACATGATACAAAACTACGACATCAATACCACTGATGAAGCAATTAAAAACCTTGCTAATGGTGATAAAGAAGTTTATGGGGTTAAGTTTTCAAGCCAAACCGCAGATATTGAACAGCACTCGAGCATAGTCTCTCATTTTTTTGATGATAAAACTGCTGTAAACTCTGATTCAATGAAGCTAACTTATCAAGCAGCTATTGAAAAAATAAATGAGTTAATGAGCATAGAAACAGATGCAGAGTTTATCAGCCAAAAAAAACTAGAACAAAGTGGCATTGAATATTGGTCACCAACGAATACTGCCAACAGAATTATAGAAGAGGCTTCATTCTTTTTGTCCGCATTTAAAAAAGCAAACCCAGAACTTGAGGGTAAAGACTTAATGGATAAATTTAATGAAGTAATAGGAGGTGGTTTAAAACAGGGCTTTACCGAAGCTGAGAAAATCCTAGGAGATCTAAAGGTTTTTGATGGTGAAGTAAAAGATAATTTTGCAAAAACATTTTCTTTGGTTGAACAAGGAATGCTAGATTTTAGAAACACACAACTAGCAGCTATCAAAAAACCAGAAGATGAAGCTATTATTTAAGGAGCCTCTGATTAAAAAACGCTCACAGGAGTTCGCTTTTTTTGCCACTGTAATACAGCTACCGTAATCATTAGTAAAACTCCCGAAACAACGCCAATCGAGGCGGCAATATTACTGTCTAATACCACAGCTAAAGCATAGCCTATTAGCACAGATAACTCTGCATAAATTGCCGCAATTATTAGCATTGATTTTAAAGATTTTGCTAATAAATAAGCTGTACTAGCGGGTATTATTAATAGTGCAACAACTAATATTGCTCCTACAGCATCAAATGATGCTACGGTAGTTAGCGAAACCATAGTCATTAAAAGATAATGCCAAAAAGTTACTGATACCCCTAACGAAATAGCCATCCCTGAATTAAAAGCAACTAACTTAAAACGATTAAAGGCTAATATAAAAATTGTAATATTTAATAAAAATACCCCCAATATTACCCAAAATGCTCTAGGACCTATATCATTACCACCAAAAATTATAGTATCAAATGGAGCAAAGGCTATTTCTCCATAGAGTACACACTCTTGGTCTATATCTACCTTGCCTGCGTACAAGGTTACTAAAATAACCCCCATAGCAAAAAACCAAGTAAAAACAATACCTATACTGGCATCGGTTTGTAGTTTACCTAATTTATGTAGTGAATTAGATAACCATGCAGTAACTAAACCTATGATAGTTGCCCCAATAAACATCGCGATTATTGATCGACTGTCGGTAATTAAATAAGCCAGTACAATCCCTAATAATACAGAGTGGCTAATCGCATCACCCAATAGAGACATACGGCGTAAAATTAAAAACACGCCTACCATTGAACAACTTATAGCCACTAAACTAGCGGTTGCTAATATCCAAATATCAGCTATCATGGCTAAGTTCTTTTTTTATTTTTCTGCTTACTGGTATGAGTTTACCATGTGGATCTTTGGTACTTTGGTTAATTAATTCTTGTTCAATTTGTTGAGTTTGCTCTTCGGTTAATAAATGTTCTACTTTTTCTGCTTGTCCATGCACATCTTCAGCATCTATATTTACTTTTTGGGTTAAGTAGTTTTCCCACAATCTATGTCTTATGGTTAAATCTATCGCTTGATCCATTCCTCTTTCACTTAGTTTAATATCTATTTGCTGAGATGGCATATTTACAATCAGCCCTTTAACACAAAGTCTTTTTAGAGTTTGTTGTAGCTCGCCTAAACCAACTGAGCGAGATTTCATAATATCTTCAAGGCTAAAGCTATAATTTAGCTGTATTTCTTGATTCGCTGGTTGAAGTGTTCTTTCATTTAATACATAAAGTGTACGCAAGATATTTTCCTCTCTTACCTTTAACCTTAATTTATGTTGTTTATTTAAGTTTGAAAATAGCCCTCTTTCTGGAGCAAATAAAAAGGAGAGTATAAACAATACTGATAGCACAACAACCATCCAAGGTCCGGTTGGCATTGCAGGAGCCATATAGGAAATATTAGCACTTATTAAACCACTAACTCCTCCAATAACTCCAGCAGTAAAGAGCATTGTCGATAAATTTTTACTCCAAAACCTAGCTGCCGCTACAGGGGTTAGTAACACTGCTGCCATTAATACCACCCCTACTATTTGCAAGCCAATTACTACTGAAGTAACGATTAAAATAGCTAATATAGTTTCATAAAGCACCATATTAAAGCCTAATGCCTGAGCATAAACTAGGTTAAAAGCAATCAACCTAAATTTTTGAAAAAATATTATAACGGTGATTAAAATAGTTACCGCTACAAAGGATAATAAGTATAAATCAGAAGGAAGCATCGCCGCTGCCTGTCCAAATAGCATTTTGTCTAAGCCACTTTTTCCTGCAATTTCTAATCCTTGAATATAAGAAAGCAACATCATCCCTAGAGCAAAGAAAAAAGACAAAGTGATTGCCATAGCGGCATCAGGTTTTATTTTAGTATTTTTAGGTAACCAACTCATTAAAAATAAACCCATAAATGAGCTAAATATTGCCCCAAAAAACATAACTAAAGGGGAGTTGGTCTGAAAAAGAATAAATGCTATCATAACCCCTGGTAAAGCGGCATGAGCAAGAGCATCCCCCATTAAAGAACGCTTGCGTAAAAAGGCAAAACTACCAATAACTGAAGCAGAAATACCTAATAAAACAGTACCAACCAAAACCCAAGTAGCATTAACATCAACAAAACTCCAAAATTCAATAAACAACTGCCAATAACCAGGTTCTAATAATTCAAAACCCTGCAATTTATTCATCATGCACCTTATCTAAATTAGTACGATACAACCTTTCTGTTAAGTCATTTAAAAGAGATAAACGCCCTCCATAAGTTTTATTTAAATTCTCTACTGTTAAAACCTCTTCTGCAGAACCTACCGCAATTAAACGAGCATTGATTAAAATCACCCAATCAAAATATTCACCAACAGTATTTAAATCATGATGTACACAAACAATAGTTTTATTTTTTGCTTTTAACTCAGCAAATAAATTAATAATTGCCTTTTCAGTAGTAACATCAACCCCTGCAAAAGGCTCGTCCATTAAATACAAACTTGCTTGTTGTGCTAAAGCTCTGGCTAAAAACACTCTTTGCTGTTGCCCACCAGAAAGCTCATTAATTTGCCTAGCTTTAAAATTTAACATACTAACTTGCTCAAGAGCTTGCTCCGCAATTTTTTTATCTGTACTAGTTGGTCGTTGCCAAAATTTCAATTGGCCATGGCGACCCATTAAAACAACATCCATTACATTAATTGGAAAATCCCAATCTGATTCTTCCCTTTGTGGTACATAAGCAACTGCTAAGCGTTTTTTATCTAAACTATCTCCAAAAAAAACAGCTGCACCAGACATCAATGGCTCTAAACCCATAATACCTTTTAATAAAGTAGATTTGCCAGATCCATTAGGGCCAACTATAGCAATAGTTTTAGCCTCTGGAATACTAAAACTAACATCGGTTAAAACTGGATTATGTTGATAACGCATATTAATATGCTTAACTACTAATGGTGAATTTTTCATATTATCTTTACTTTAACGCTGAAACTATAGTGTTTACATTGTGTTTAACCATACCAATATAAGAACCTTCTTTGGTACCTTTTAAACCCATCGCATCGGAGAATAGTTCGCCACCTATTTCCACCCCCCCCCCCTTAGCTCTTACTCCAGCAACTAAAGACTGTAAAAATTTTTTAGGTACACTAGATTCCACAAAGACTGCTTTTATTTTTCGTTCTAGAATAATCTTTTTTAAACGCCTAATATCGTTCAAACCAAACTCTGAAGCGGTACTAATACCCTGTAAGCCCCTTACTTCTAACCCATAGGCTCTACCAAAATAACCAAAAGCATCATGAGCCGTAATTAACATCCGTTGTGCTGGAGGAATTTGCTGAATTTGCTCTTTTACCCAAAGGTGTAACTTCAAAAGCTCAGCTAAATATTTGGTAGCATTTTCTTGATAATAGATTTTATTGTTTGAATCAAGCTCTATCAACCTAGCTAAAACTTCTTTACCTGCCTCATGCCAAATAGCAACATCAAACCAAACATGAGGGTCATGACTATTATTAACCGACATTATTTTATTATGGGGTAAATGCTCCGTAACTGCAAAAATAGGTTTTTTCTTTGCTAATTTAATAAAAATATCTTGCATTTTCCCTTCAAGATGCAAGCCATTATAAAAAATAATATCGGCTTTTTGTAAACGGCGTAAATCACCATGAGTTGCTTTATAAAGGTGTGGGTCAACTCCAGAACCCATTAAGCTAATAACTTCAACTCTATTTTTACCAATATTTATAGCTAAATCAGCGATCATACCAGTAGTAGTTACTATATTAAGCGGTTTAGCAATAGCAATAGAGGCAAATAAACCAAGCACAGCTACTATACCCACCCCACTTAAACCCTTTATATTCATACTACCCTCAAAAAATTAACTTTAATTTAATAATTTTTTAGCCTAGGCTAAAACTTAAACAAAAGAGTACCATCCTTGACAATAAAAGTAAAGTAATTCGTTATTCAGTTTGAATCAATATTTTTTGCCAAATATCTATTACTATTTTTCTTTTTGAGATTACTTTTTTATAATTTATTTTTGAATTTATATTTTGTAATGATAGCCGATGATAGAATTTTCTATATTGGCAATAAATTATTTCTATCTGTTTTATTTTACTAGAACTTATTTGCTTAAATTCTAAAAAATTTAGTTGTTTAATTATTTCTAACAAACTTATATTATCTGAATGTTTTGCCAAATCAGGGTATTTATTTGCATAGCCTAAAACTAGATACTGTACTATAAACTCTATGTCTACAATGCCTCCTTCACCTTGCTTTAAATCAAAAAAAGATTCGTTAGACTTGTCTAAAGATTCTCGCATTTTTAACCGCATATCGACAACTTGTTGTTTTAGCCTAACTAAGTCTTGTTTCTGTTGTATAAATTTATGTTTAAATTGGTTAAATTTGTTTTCTCCTTGCTCATCTGTGACTACTGCTCTTGCTCTTACCAGAGCTTGATGTTCCCATAGCCAAGCCTTATTTTGTTGGTAATTCATAAAACTTTCAAAATCACTTATAACTAGACCACTAGCTCCATTTGGTCTAAGTCTTGTGTCTATTTCATACAGCTTTCCAGTAGGCATAATCGTAGTCATTAAGGATATTATTTTTTGTGTCATTCGAGTAAAAAATATAGTATTATCAAGTTTTTTTTTGCCATTTAATCCTGTCGTTTTATCTGACATTTTTAAACCATGATATAAAAATACTACATCTAAATCAGAGTCATATCCTAACTCTACCCCCCCTAACTTACCATAACCTAATATTAATAATGGTCTTTGCTGGTTTTTTATTGCTGCTGGTTGTCCATTTTTACTTAACATAAACTGCCATGAATATTCTGCTACTGCGTTTAAGGATGCTTCTGCTACCCAAGTCAGATAATCACTTACTTTCATTATGGGCAAATGTCCAGTTACATCAGAAGCTGCCACTTTGAATACTTGTGATTTTTTCCATTCTCTAATTTTATTCATAAACTGTTCATCATCAGCTAATGTAGCGGTGCATATTTGCATTGCTTCTTGATAAAGTTGTGCTTTATCTAAAGGCTCAAACAAAATATCTCCATCTAATAATTGATCAAATAATGCTGGATTTTTTACTAACATCTCTGTCAACCATTGGCTTATAGAGCATAATAAAATTAGATTTTCAATGGCAGATTTATTTTCTATTAATAAAACCAAATAAACACTTCTTTGTAAAATATTTTCAAACAATAGCAACATTCTTTGTAAGGTTTCTAGCTTATTTTCAATTGTAGAAATTTCGACAATCACCTTTGGTAAAACTTGCTCAAATCTTTCTACTGATTCTTTGCTAGCTCTTCTATAAATTGCCAAATTTTTAAAACCATCTATAGTGGTTATTATTTGCTGGCTATCCACAAAACCATATTTTTCTAAAAAAACTGTTGATATATTTTGTTTTTCATATAAGAGATTTTCTTTTTTATCTGACTCTAAAAAAATTAAATCAAACTGTTGTTGTACAAAGTCTCTATATGTATCAAGGGTTAGTATAAATTGCTTATAATCTATAAATCCCATACTAAGAGAAAGTAAGTGCTGTTGTTCATCTGTGCTAGGCAGATCATGTGTTTGCTGATCATCCCACTGCTGCAAACGGTTTTCCACTTTTCGCAAAAATAAATATGCTTCTTCTAGTCCGGCTACTTGCTGTACTGATAAATATTTTTTATCAATACAATAATGCAATGTTTTTAATAATGAAGTGCTTTGCAACAGCTTATCTCTACCACCGTTAACGAGCTGAAATGATTGCACAATAAATTCAATTTCTCTAATCCCCCCCCTACCCAGTTTAAGATTATTAAACATTTCTTTTTTTACTACCTCTACGTGAATCATTTGTTTTAGATCCCGTAAAGAATCAATGCTACTAAAATCTATATATTTACGGTAAACAAAAGGTCTTAAAATCTCAAAAAGTTGCTGTCCTTTCGTAATATCTCCTGCGATAATTCTTGCTTTTACCAAAGCATAACGTTCCCAAGCTCTGCCGTGCGTAGCATAATAATTTTCAAGCTCATTAAAACTAACTGCTAAGGGGCCTGTATTTCCAAAAGGTCTTAATCTCATATCAACTCGATATACAAAACCATCTTCGGTACATTCGGTTAAAGATTTATTTAATGCCTGACCTAGTCGAATAAAAAATTGACTATTTGAAGTTTCTTTACCAGACAAATTAACTGCATAACCTTTTTCTGGGTAAGCAAAAATTAAGTCAATATCAGAAGAAAAATTGAGCTCTTTACCGCCAAGTTTTCCCATACCAATTACTAACATTTTTTGTGGTTGGTTTGACTCAGCCCCAATAGGCGTGCCGAATTTTGTAGATTCTTGCTGATAATGCCACTCTAATGCACCACTAACAATGCCTTCTGCTAAGTCGGATAAATCTCTAACTGTTTCAACAACTTTTGCAAGCCCTAATAAATCACGCAAAGCTATTCTTACCATCTCCTTATTGCGTATTAATCTAAGGTTAATATTCAACTCTACCAAATTATTACTGGCAATAATTTCTTTAAATATAGAACTAACTAACTCATTTTCTTTATATTTTTTTACGAGGCTTCTATTCTCGAAAAACTCAGCTTGCCGATTAATTTCTCGTTGTAAATATAAGCTATATTTGATTGCTTCTTTAATTTGTTGATTCTTAATATTCATTTTTTAAAATCTTTTAAATAATATATGTATAGATTAGTTTTACGCCGATCCGAGAGTTCCCATATTTCAGAAGGAGTAACACCAGGTATAGAAAAGCTGTTAGAAACTAGAACTGAATCTTTATCCATTTCTACAACAATTTTTTGCCATAACTTTGGCATAGGTTGAGGAGATAAAAAAACATAAACTAGATTAAAATTTTGCAACGATGTTGTCCATAAATCTTCTGCATAAATTTCCCCTCCGTTTAAGAAACAATTTATTTTAGATAATAAATATGGAAGTGGTGCCGTCTCAACCCCTACGGATGTTTTAACCTGTGGTTGTTTAAACATATAAACAACATTGCCTCCCAGACCAGAACCTAAATCAATAAAATTAACCTCAGATAAATCTTTAATTAATTTTGATAATGCAAGCCTAGTTTTAGTATTAGTCAAATATAAAGGTACCCTATTTACAAATGAATTAGAAAAAATCAACAATAACAAGACAAATATTAACAAGCCATAAAGTGGATTTAATTCTTCTCTAATCACAAGATAAGCTATTATAGGAAAAAATAACTGCAACCATAACCACCATTTAGGTAGCTTAATTAAATAGCTGAATAAAGTTGCCATTAACCCCATTATTAAAGATAAAAACAATGGATTATATGGAGGTTCAATTAGTAAGGGTAATAACCAAACTAAAGCGACTAAACAACCAAAAGCAATAGCCTGTATCAAAACTGCTAAAAATATAATAGGAATTTTTTTCAAATACGGCTTCCTCAAGTAGACCTAAATTGTGCAAAACGCACCATTAATAAACAAAATAGTGACTTTCATGAACCATGATTATCTAAAAACCATCTAACCCATTGTTATAAAAAGAAAATATAAAATAGGCATATAAATTGCTTAATAACTTATAAAAAATCTTGCGTGAGATTAAGGAGGCACAATAACTAACATAAAATATATTTTGCTCTAATTTTAAACCAAAATCACAGGATAATACATGAAATTAATTGTAGCAATTATAAAACCCTTTAAACTTGACGAGGTTCGTGAATCTTTACATGAAATTGACATTAATGGAATGAACATCACTGAAGCAAAAGGTTTCGGTAGACAAAAAGGGCACACAGAAATATATCGTGGGGCTGAATATGCAATAGAGTTCCTTCCTAAAATTAGACTAGAGCTTGCGGTAGCTGACGATAAAACTGATATTGTTATCGAAACCATCAGCAACGCTGCAAGAACTGGAAAAATTGGCGATGGAAAAATATTTGTTGCTCCATTAGAAAATGTAATACGAATTCGTACCGAAGAAACTGGCGATATTGCTCTTTAAAAAGGAATTTAACATGGAAATACTACAATTAAGTTATGCTCTTGATACATTTTATTTTTTAATGTCTGGAGCCTTAGTCATGTGGATGGCTGCTGGCTTTTCAATGCTTGAAGCAGGTCTTGTGCGTTCCAAAAATACTACTGAAATACTGGCAAAAAATATTGGGCTATTTGCCATTGCATGTATTATGTATATGCTCGTTGGTTATAATATAATGTACCCAGCTGAAGCAGTTAATAGCTTTTTTCCCGGCCTAAGTTTCTTAATAGGTACAGAAAATACTACTGCTACAGTTATAATAGGTGGAGAGGATGCTCCCTACTACTCTAAGATGTCTGATTTCTTTTTCCAAGTGGTATTTGTTGCCACGGCTATGTCTGTAATCTCTGGTGCTGTCGCTGAACGCATGAAATTAATGGCATTTTTTGCTTTTGCGATAGTATTTACCTCATTTATCTACCCTATGCAAGGTTTTTGGAAATGGGGAGGGGGCTTTTTAGATAACCTAGGTTTCTTAGATTTTGCAGGTTCAGGCATAGTTCACATGGCTGGTGCGTCTGCAGCCCTAGCTGCAGTACTTTTGCTTGGTGCTCGTAAAGGAAAGTATGGACCAAATGGTGAGTCTCGAGCGATTCCTGGTGCAAATATGCCGCTAGCAACTATTGGGGTATTTATATTATGGCTAGGTTGGTTCGGTTTTAACGGTGGCTCACAATTAAAAATAGCCAGTGTTGAAGATGCAAATGCAGTAGCTATGATTTTTGTAAACACCCTAATTGCCGCTTCTGCTGGAGTTATAGGATCTTTAATTGTGGCTAAACTAAAATTTGGTAAAGCTGACCTTACCATGATGCTTAACGGTGCTTTAGCAGGTCTAGTTGCTATTACTGCAGAACCTTTAACTCCTACGGCTCTAGAGGCTTCCTTAATCGGTCTTGCTGGTGGTATTATCGTAGTATTTTCTATTCTAATCTTAGATGCTAAATTTAAAATAGATGACCCTGTTGGAGCTATTTCTGTACATGGTGTTGTTGGTGTTTTTGGCTTAATTGCTGTTGCTTTTACCAATCCCGATGCTACTATAGTCGCCCAACTAACAGGTATTGCGGTTATTTTTACATGGGTATTTGCCACCAGCTTTGTTATGTGGTTTATTATCAAAGCTCTTGTCGGCATTAGAATATCTGAAGAAGAGGAATTTGAAGGTGCGGATCAATCTGAGTGTGGTATGGAAGCCTACCCAGAGTTCACAAAATAATACCCAAAGCCCTGTCTTTTGGATGGGGATATTTCAGAGATTCCTTATCTTATACAAAATACTTAGAAAAATGTTTTTAATAGATTTTTTATTGTCATATGGATGTTTAAATTTTAATAATACTGTTGGTTCTGATGGATTGTGCAACGGATGAAAGTACCAGTTTTCAAGATTATCTAATTCAATTGCGGAATCTAATGCGACTAGCTCCCAAGGTATAAAGCTTTCTTCATTAGCTACCTTTAATCCTGTTGGAGTTACAGTTATTGGGATCTTTTTTTCAATCAGAACGGACTTGGTTTGTCCATTTTCTGTCCAAATTCTAACAAGTTCTCCTTCTAATAATAATGTCCCATAGGGTAAAAACAAGTATTTTGCATGCAAAGAATCTACCGAATTATCTACTATTGGATTTCCTGCTGGGAATTCAAATTTACAACGATTAGATCCAGCACAACAAGACATACAACTTACTCAAAAAAATTATTAACAACACTTAGTATAGTATCTCAATTTGCTATAATCCACTGCTAATTAATAAATAAAGATAAAAATAAGTAATGGAAAAACATTTCGACCCTAAAGAAATCGAAGCTAAATGGTATCAAAACTGGGAAAATAATGGTTATTTTAAACCATCACAAAGCAGTTCTAACGGCACCTATAGCATAGTGATACCACCACCAAATGTAACTGGATCGTTACATATGGGGCATGCCTTTCAAGATACTATTATGGACACATTAGTTCGCTACCATAGAATGAAAGGTGATGAAACTTTATGGCAACCAGGTACTGACCATGCTGGTATTGCCACGCAAATGGTGGTAGAAAGACAGCTAGCTGCTCAGGGCATTACTCGCCATGATATAGGTCGAGAAGAATTTATTAACAAAGTTTGGCAGTGGAAAGCTGAATCTGGTAATACTATTACCAAACAACTACGAAGACTTGGAGCTTCTGCTGACTGGAGTAGAGAAAGATTTACCATGGATGATGGTTTATCAACAGCTGTTAAAGAAGTTTTTGTTCGCTTACATAAAGAAGGTTTAATTTATCGAGGTAAACGGCTTGTAAACTGGGATCCAGTGTTACACACCGCAGTTTCTGATTTAGAGGTTATTTCTACCGAAGAAAATGGTTATTTATGGCAAATAAAGTACCCTTTAACAAATGGTAGTGGGTATTTAATCGTAGCTACAACTCGTCCAGAAACTATGTTTGGCGATCAAGCCGTTGCCGTACACCCCGATGATGAAAGATACCAAGACTTAATCGGTGAAACTATAACCCTACCTTTAGTAGGCAGGAAAATACCTATTATTGCCGATGATTATGTTGATATGGAATTTGGTACTGGCTGTGTAAAGATTACCCCTGCCCATGACTTTAACGATTATGAGATGGGCAAAAGATATAATTTGTCGATTCTAAATATAATGACAGACAATGCTGCCATGAATAATGAAGTACCTGATAAATATCAAGGTCTTGATCGTTTTGTAGCTCGTAAACAGGTTATAAAAGATTTAGAAGCATTAAAGTTACTAGATGAAACTAAAAAACACAAATTAATGGTACCTCGTGGTGATAGATCAAATAGTGTAATTGAACCTTATTTAACCGACCAATGGTATGTGGCAATTACTGAACTAGCCAAACCGGCTATTGATGCGGTTAAAAATGGCAATATTGAATTTATCCCAAAAAACTGGGAAAATACTTATTTTGAATGGATGAACAATATTCAAGACTGGTGTATCTCTCGCCAAATCTGGTGGGGGCATAGAATTCCTGCTTGGTATGATGATAAGGGTAATATTTTTGTTGGTAAGTCTGAACAAGAAGTAAGAACAGAGAATAACCTCTCTGCTGAGATTAAATTAAAGCAAGATGATGATGTGCTTGATACTTGGTTTAGCTCTGCTCTTTGGAGCTTTTCTACTCTAGGTTGGCCAGAAAAAACTGTAGAAATGCAAAAATTCCACCCTACTTCAGTATTAGTTACTGGTTTTGATATTATATTTTTTTGGGTAGCTAGAATGATAATGATGTCACTCAAATTTACTGGGGAAGTTCCTTTTAAACAAATTTATGTACATGGCTTAGTTAGAGATGGTGAAGGACAAAAAATGTCTAAATCCAAAGGTAATGTATTAGACCCTATTGATTTAATTGATGGTATAACTTTAGAAGAACTAGTTAAAAAAAGAACCTCAGGAATGATGCAACCTGAAAAATATAGCAAAATAGAAAAAGCAACTAGAAAACAATTTGCCGACGGTATAGACCCTTATGGCACGGATGCCGTTCGTTTTACTTTTGCCTCTTTGGCTTCTAATGGTCGAGATATCCGTTTCGATTTAAATCAATGCGAAGGTTATAGAAATTTCTGTAATAAAATTTGGAATGCTACTCGCTATGTATTAATGAATACTAAGAACCAAGATACAGGCATAGATTCTAGCTTACCCACCACTTTATCTCTTGCCGACAAATGGATAGTTTCAAAACTACAACAAGTAGAAGCTGATGTTGATAAACATTTTTCAAACTATCGCTTAGATTTGGTAGCTAATAGCTTATATGAATTCATTTGGAGTGAATATTGTGATTGGTATTTAGAATTGTCAAAAGCAACCCTAAATTCAGAGGACAGCACGGAGGAGCAACTAAGAGGAACTAGAAAAACCCTAGTTGGTGTACTTGAAACTATTTTAAGATTAATCCATCCTATTATCCCTTTTATAAGCGAAGAAGCTTGGCAAGTGATAGCCCCTTTAGCTGGTAAAACTGGCCAAAATAATGCTTCTATAATGCTTCAAAAATATCCTAAATGTGATTATTCTAAAATTGACGCTGAATCAATTGAAGAGCTAGAATGGGTTAAGGATTTTATTAGTGGGATTCGTAAAATACGCTCAGAAATGAACATAATTCCGAGCAAGAAACTATCCCTTTTGCTTGAACAAATGGACTCCAAAAGTAAAAAATGGCTAGACAATAACAAGATATCATTAATTTTACTTGCCAAACTAGAATCAATTACTATACTATCAAGCTCACAAATAGCTCCAGAATCTGCCGTAACATTGGTGGGCAATATGAAAATACTAATACCTATGGCAGGTTTAATTGATAAACAAACAGAATTACAACGCCTAAACAAAGAAGTATCCCGTTTAAGCGATGAAATAAAAAGGTTTACAGCTAAACTTTCCAATACGAAATTTGTAACTAACGCACCAAAAGAAATTATTTTAAAAGAGAAACAAAAACTCTTAAAAACCGAAGCCACCTTAAAAAATATAAAGGAACAACAT
Source organism: Hydrogenovibrio sp. UBA654 (assembly GCA_002299585.1). Classification (GTDB taxonomy): domain Bacteria; phylum Pseudomonadota; class Gammaproteobacteria; order Thiomicrospirales; family Thiomicrospiraceae; genus Hydrogenovibrio. The sequence continues at coordinate 19,486 of DBOE01000011.1, forward strand.
GAAAAAATCAATAACCTTTAAAAATGTACTATTTACAGCCATAATTATAAGTATATTTAGCACGATTAGCTTCTCTGCCCAATCTGGCTATATAAACTATGTTACTGACTCTTTAGAAGTGCCAATCAGAACTGGTGCTGGATACCAATATAAAATTAAAAAAATGATTCGTTCAGGCTCTAAAGTAACTATTTTAGAAGTTAATCAAAAACGCTGGGCAAAAGTTACCTACCAACACAAAGGACAGACCCTTAATGGCTGGATGCCAATAATTACACTCCAAAATACTCCCATTACAAAAACTCTGCTAAAAAAACAAATACAAAAAACTTCAAGCATTGAAAAGCAACACAACCAACTAAAAGTTGAAATGACTACATTAGACGAAAGATATAAAGAAACCAGTGAAGAGCTTAAAAAAATTAAAACTGAAAATTTTCAACTTGAAAGTGATCTTGATGAACTTAAATCCATCTCTGGTAGAAGTATACAAATCAACCAACAGAACGAAAAAAATATAATTGAAATAAAAAAACTAACTACTGAAAACTCCACCATAAAAGATAGATTATCTCAAGCAAACGATGTAGTTCAACGCCAGTGGTTTCTTACTGGCGGAGGAGTTTTACTACTCGGTTTATTATTAGGTAGATTTTTCAGAATTCCTACCAAAAAAACCAGATGGGATACTTTATAAACCTAACTTTTTAATTAGTTCCTTGGCTGGTACATAACCAGGGATCAGATAACCTTTATCGGTAATTATATTTGGAGTACCATTTACTCCAAAAGTTTTAGCTAGTTGCATATGTTTTTTTACAGGATTTTCACATTTATTATCTTGATTATTATCTCTAAGCATCGCATCATCCATCGCCTTAGCAGGGTTTTTAGCACACCAAGCAGAAACAGCTTTCCAATAAGATTTGCCCCCCACTCCACTACGAGGATAAGCTAAATAACGTACCTCAATTCCAGCCTCATTAAGCTCAGGGATTTCTTTATGCATTTTTCTGCAATAGGGGCAATCAATATCTGAGAAAATTACTAATGACATTTTAGCTTTTCCCGTTGCTGGATAAATAATCATTGATGATACATCTAACTTTTTATAAAGAGACTGGCGCAATTTTGCTGCCGAAAGAGCTGTGATATTTTCTCCTGTTGTTAAGTCTAAAAGATTTCCTGTGAAAGCATATTTACCATCACTAGTAACATAAAAAATTTGTAGCCCATGAGAGACTTGATACAAGTCTTTAATAACAGATTCTTGTATAATTGATTTTTCATAATCATTTATTGATTTTTTTAGAGATTCCCTTACCGCTTTAATATCTGCAGCAGTAGAGGTTGAAATAACTAATAAAATAAAAGCTAATTTAATGTAAAAAAATCTCATATTCTTACCTTGTAAAAAAATTAAATCAATTCTACCATCCATTTAATATAAATACTTAACTATCCTCTAGGATGGTGATTAGAGTGTACTGATTTAAGACGTTTTTTTGCAACATGGGTATATATTTGGGTAGTAGATAAATCTGAGTGCCCTAATAATAACTGTACAGTTCGTAAATCTGCGCCATGGTTTACTAGATGAGTTGCAAAAGCATGCCTTAACCCATGTGGTGATAAATTAGCATAAATTCCTGACTCTGCTGCTAGAATTTTTATTCTATGCCACAAAGTTTGTCTAGTCATTTTCCTCGCTATACGCGAAATAAATAATGCATCAAGCCACTTACCCTTAGCTAATACTGGTCGAGATTGCTTAATATAAACTTCCAAATATTCTATTGCTATTTCACCAATAGGAATAATTCGTTCTTTATTACCTTTACCGACTACTTGAACGAGGCCTGCCGATAAGTTTAGTTGCCCGTATTCTAAATTAACTAGTTCTGATACCCTTAACCCAGAAGCATACATTAATTCTAATATAGCTCTATCACGCTTTCCTAAAATACTGTTTAGGTCTGGGGTTTCTAATAATTTAACAACTTGTTCTTCAGAAATAACTAAGGGAATTGATTTTATAATTTTAGGAGATTTTAGCAAACCAGCAGGGTCTGAAGAAATCAGCTTTGCCGCATAGGCAAATTGGTAGAATCTTTTTATTGTTGAAACGCATCTAGCTACAGACTTATCACTTCTATCTTCACTTAACAAATGATTTATAAAATCGTTTATATGAACAGTAGAAAGAGACAATAACGTTTTTTTTGCAGACCATTTTATTAAAATATTCAGGTCTCGTCTATAAGCGTCAATGGTGTTTTTACTTAAACCATCATTAAATAAACATAATTTTAAAAACTGCTCTACCTCTAAATATGATGTGTCTACTGGTTTTTTTTTATTCATGGCATTATAAAAACAAAAAAGGTACTACAGAAGTACCTTTTTAGAATATAAAAAATAAACATTAAATTATTTTGATTTAAGCTTTTCTTTAATTCTTGCGGATCTTCCAGATAGGTTACGAAGATAATACAATTTAGCTCGGCGAACTGCCCCACGGCGTTTAATTTCAACAGAGTCAACTAAAGGGCTATAAGTTTGAAAAGTTCGTTCTACACCAACTCCATGGGAAACCTTACGAACAATAAAAGAAGAATTTAGCCCACGATTTTTCTTAGCAATAACCACTCCTTCATATGCTTGAAGACGCTCATTATTTCCTTCTTTTACTTTCACCTTAACAATAATCGTATCACCTGCAGAAAAATTAGGCAGCTTTTTTGTCATTTGCTCTTTTTCGATACGAGCAATAATTGAATTTTTCATTGTATTTAATCTCACTTTGTTCAGAATAATCTGAAACCATATTTATTTAACATTTATTTAATAGATAAACTACCAGAGGTTAAATCCAAATTGTACTGTTTAAGAAGACACTTAATCAGAGTCTAAGCAGTATCACACCTTTAATAATTACTTATCAGAGATATAAATTTCATATAAATCAGGCCTTTTTAAACGAGTCTGTTTTATTTTTTTTTCTTGTCGCCAATCATTTATTTTTGCATGATTTCCCTGCAATAAAATATCAGGAACTTTCATTCCATCAACTTCAGCAGGTCTTGTGTAATGAGGACAATCTAGCAAACCATCAACAAAAGAATCTTCTTTTGCTGACAAACTGTGCCCCAAAGCTTTAGGCAGTAGCCTTATAATCCCATCCATTAACATCATTGCTGGTAACTCTCCACCACTGACCACAAAATCTCCAACAGATATTTCTTCATCAACAATTGCTTCTATAAAACGCTCATCAATGCCTTCATAACGCCCACAAACTAAAATAAGATTTTTATTTTTAGTTAATTGGGTTAATTTATCTTGAGTTACAGATTTACCCTGAGGTGATAAATACACAATATATGAGCTACCAGATATATTACTTCTAATCTTCTCAACCGCCTTTTTAAGAGGTTGATACATCATAAGCATTCCAGGTCCACCACCATATGGTCGGTCGTCAACGCTATTATGAATATCAGTAGTAAAACTTCTAGGATTTGTAAGATTAATTTTATACAACCCTTTATTCAATGCTCTTCCTGAAACCCCATGCCTACTTAGGGCTGTGAACATTTCAGGAAAAAGTGTTATCACTTCAAAATTCATCCAAATATTATAGTTCGTTATCCATTAACCAGTCCACTTTAATTTCTTTAAGACATACATTAATGTCTAAGACAAATCTATCTTCAACAAAAGGAATTAAAGTTGAAAAACCATCCTTTTCAACCCTTAAAACATCATGAGTTCCTGTAGCTACAAGAGAGGTAACTAAACCCAAATATTGGTTTTGTAAATTAGTTACTTTAGAGCCTATTAATTGAATCCAATAATAACCATCTGTTAAAGCAGGTAGCTGATCTTTAAAAATAGCAATTTCACAACCCATAAGTTCACGGGATGAATCCCTATCATTACAGCCAGCAAGCTTTACTACCACAGTTTTACCACCTTGCTGAGACTTGCCATCAATCACTTGTGACGACTGCCACTGACCGTTAAGCTTAATTAACCAACTAGAGTATTGTAAAATATTTTTTCTAGGGCTAGTATGCGAAAATATTTTCAACCATCCTTGCACACCAAAAACACCATTAATTTTACCAATAATTAACTTATCGTCATCAATAACCATAAGTAAATATTTTTTTATTAATCTTTGCTAGCTTGTTGGTCAACTAAATTTTTTACTCTAGGGCTTATTTGTGCTCCAGTAGATACCCAATGTTCAATTCTTGCCATATCAAGACGAAGAACTTCCTCAGATCCTCTAGCAGTTGGATTATAAAACCCTACCTGCTCAAGAGAACGACCTGTGGCACTGTAGCGTTGATCTGCAACCATTATTCTATAATAAGGGTTCTTTTTTGCGCCACCCTTGGCTAAACGAATTACGACCATAATAACCTCCTGTCTTGATCGGCGATAACGAGAATACTCGTTAACAATATCTTCTACGAGGATAACTCCTCTACTATTGCCCCAAATTTTAGGGATAGAGAATTGTATATAAACTTTTACTAAAAAGCAATTTATTAAAAAAAATATATTCGCCTAAGCAATCTCTTGTATCTGAATTAAAGTCCTGTGTAATTACAAACACTTTTCTTTATAAATAAATGTTCCAGTTGGGATAAAGGAGGCTATAACACCTACTAGCATTTTTTTCAGCCCTAACTTACCCGTGATAAACAACATGAATAATAAAACCACAAAAATTATAAACAAAACTCCATGTAAAGGGCCAATAATTTTTACCAACTCTGGCATGCCTAAATAGTATTTAAAAGGTAGTCCAATAAATACCAGTAAAACTAAAGAAGTACCTTCAAGTAATGCAAATATTTTTAACCATTTATAATCATTCATTTAATTTAAACTCAAAGGCAAAAATATTGAACGACTGCCACGCATAATTCTTATAGGGAAAGATCTGTTCGTAGGTAGTCTTTTGGTGATCCTTTTTAGCTGTTTAATTGATTTAACTGGCTGAAAATTAATGCTTACCAAAACATCACCTTTTACAATTCCTGCCATCTGAGCAATACCACCACCTTCAACCATTACCACTTCTAAACCAAATGGTAAGTTTAATTTTTGCAGCCTTTTATTACTTACTTTTTTTAGTTGTAGACCTAATACAGACTCCTTACCATTGCTATTGTTACTTGAAGCTATGGTTGCCTCTAAAGCATCAAGTCTTAAAGAGATATGCTTAACCTTACCTTCTCTTAAAACTTCAACTTCTACTAATTTATCAATTGGGGTTGCTCCAACTACTGGCGGTAAATCAGATGATCTATTAATATTTTTGCCATTAAATTTAATAATAATATCACCAGGTAAAATACCCTTTTTTTCAGCAGCTTGCCCTTTTATAAGTTCGGTAACTAAGGCTCCCTTTGGGGTTTTTAAACCGAAAGATTTAGCTAAATCAGCAGAAACTTCTTGTACACTTACACCCAAAAAACCACGAACCACCTTACCTGTATCTTTTAATTGGCGGACAACATTCATTGCAATATCAATAGGTATAGAAAAAGATAAGCCCATAGAGCCACCACTTTTGCTATAAATTTGTGAATTTACACCAACAACTTCACCATCCATATTTATTAACGGACCTCCTGAATTTCCTGGATTAATTGGCACATCTGTTTGAATAAACGGTACATAGGTATCATCTGGTAATGATCGACCAATCGCTGAAATTATGCCATGAGTAACTGTGTAGTCCAAACCAAAAGGCTCTCCTATTGCCAACACCCACTGCCCTACTTTTAGGTTTAAACTGGTGCCTATTTTGGCAACCTTTAAATTATTAGCGTTAATTTTTAATAGGGCTATATCGGTATGAGCATCTGAACCAATAACTTTTGCGTTATACTCTTGTCGATTATTTAACTTAACTATAATTTTCTCTGCATTTTCAACCACATGGTTATTAGTCACTATATAACCATCTTCACTTATAATAAAACCAGAACCAAGCGAATGCGTTTTATGTTGTTTTTTAGGATTCTGTTTTGGAGAAAACCCTTTGGGTAAGCCAAAAAAATGCCTTAACATTTCATCCGGTATGCCTTTAAAATCTTTATTTGAAGTAGATAAGTTAACCTTCTTTACTATACTAATATTTACAACAACAGGGCTGTTTTCTGCGGCCAACACGCTAAAATCAGGTAAAGAAACCATTGGTATTTTTGCTATAACAATAGTCGAGATACTAACAAGCATTACCAAAACAAGACTAACTTTTATTACTTTATTAAACATTATAACCTCCTAAAAAACTTTTTCTAATTTGGGGACAACTGGGGTATAGACAAACTTAGTAAATAACCAACCAATCACTAAAAATATAAAGCCTAATACCGTAGATAATATATCCGAATTTAAAAAATTCAACCCCAACCATGCTCCAAAAATTAATAAAGCCAATGGTAACCCATACGCCATCATTGAATGCTTAAGAATTTCTGACTCTATAAGAGACAATAATACCTTATCACCTATTTTGCTATTTAATGTATTTTCTACTAACAAAGCTCTAGCAACTGCTGGGGCAAATAAAGAGGATAAAGAAGCAGTTCCACACTCCCCTTTTGAGCTACAGCCAGCACAACCAGTTTCATTTTCTGTTTGTACTACAATTTTATTGTCAACAACAGACACCACTAAACCTACAGAAATAATTTTACCCCGCTTAGAATACTCTTTAGCTAATTTATCTAGTTCAATCATAGTTACCTATTAATTTTAATATGATAGTATTATCAACAATATTTAATTAGTTCTCAAGTTTAAATAATGATAAAAAAAACTACCAAGCAAAAAATAACTACTGATATTTTAATTATTGGCAGCGGTATTGCGGGTTTATCCTTAGCCCTTAAATTAGCTAAACATTTTAAAATAATTCTAGTAGCTAAGTCATCAATTACAGAAGGAAGCTCGCAATATGCTCAGGGAGGCATTGCAGGAGTTTTAGACCCTTTTGATTCAGTTGAGTCACACATAGAAGATACTATCAAAGCAGGGGCAGGTCTTTGCAAAAAATCTGCGGTAAGAATAGTTGCCCAAAATGCTACTCAAGCAATCCTAAAACTGATTAAAATGGGTGTACCCTTTAGCAAAAAAATACAATCTGAAGATTTTCATTTAACTAAAGAAGGGGGACATAGTCATCGTCGAATTATCCATGCTTCTGATCATACTGGTAAAAGTATATTAAAAACCCTAATTGATAAAATCCATAATTCGGCTAATATTAATATATTAACTGAGCATATGAGCGTTGATTTAATCTATAACAAAAATCTACCAATAAAAGAACGAGAGTGTATAGGTGGGCATATATTAGATAAAAAGACTAACCAAGTAATTACCATAATTGCAAACTATACAGTGTTAGCAACAGGAGGAGCAAGTAAGTGCTACCTATATACTAGTAACCCTGATACATCAACTGGCGACGGCATTGCTATGGCTTGGAGAGCTGGTTGCAAAATTACTAATATGGAATTTAATCAATTTCATCCCACTTGCCTGTTTCATCCAAAAGATAGATCGTTTCTTATAACGGAGGCTCTTCGTGGAGAGGGGGCAGTCTTAAAACTTCCTAGTGGCAAAGAATTTATGCAAGACCATGATCTAAGAGCAGACTTAGCGCCAAGAGATATTGTCGCTAGAGCAATTGATTATGAAATGAAAAAACACGGCATTGACTGTGTGTTTTTAGATATAAGCCACAAAAAAGAAAGTTTTATAAAACATCATTTCCCTACAATATATTCTCGTTGCCTAAAAAATGGCATTGACATAACAAAAGAGGCAATACCTGTTGTCCCTGCGGCTCATTATACTTGTGGTGGAATTCATACAAATTTAACAGGGCAAACAAATCTAAATCGATTATTTGCTATTGGTGAAACTGCCTACACAGGTTTACACGGAGCTAACCGACTTGCTAGCAACTCTTTAGCAGAGGGGTTAGTTTTTGCTGAATTAGCATACCAACAAATAAAAAAACTATATTTACCTATTAAAAAATCAAGCATAATAAATACTAAAATTTGGGATACTAGCTTTGTAACTCAATCCGAAGAAAAAATATTAGTCTCTCATGACTGGGATGAATTGCGTAGAGTTATGTGGGATTATGTAGGCATAGTTAGAACCGATAATAGGCTAAGGCAGGCATTAAAAAGAATAAAATTACTAAGAGAAGAAGTAAGAGAGTATTTTTACTCCTACAATCTAAGTAGTGATCTATTAGAATTAAGAAACCTAACCCAAGTCTCTGAAATAATAGTAAAAAGTGCCATTGCTCGTAAAGAAAGCCGTGGTTTACACTATAACATTAACCACCCTCATACAAAAAAAAATGGCAAAACTACAAGTCTACAAAAAACCATAAAAAAAGGTATAAAAAAATGAATACAAGTTGGCAACAATTTTTAACCTCACAGGGAGCTAAATTTGATGAAAAAAATGACATTAAAACATTTGGCCAACCAGACTTGGAACACTTTATGGTAAAACATGGACCAATTGTAAGCGACCTGTCCAAACAAGCTCTAATTAAAGTAACCGGCGAAGAGTCTTTTAATTTTTTACAAGGACAACTATCTAATGATTTAAAAAACATAACAAAAAACCAAGCACAATTAAGTGCTTATTGCGAACCACAAGGCAAAGTTTTAGCCTTAATTACTGTTTTTAAAATTAACGGGGCTTTCTACCTATCTTTTGATGAAACTCTTAAAGAAACAATTTTAAAAAGACTAACCATGTTTAAAATGATGGCAAAAGTAGAGCTTGAAGAAGTATCAAAACAACTAATTCAAATTGGCTATGCTGGAGAGTTTGCTGACCTAGATTTACAAAGAGATTTCACCATAAAAACTAAAGAAATTTACCAAGCCAACACTATTGAAAGCAAAGAAATAAATGATGTAACAGTAATAAAAGTAGCTGGACCCTATCACAACTACCGCCTATTTGGCTCCCCAAGTCAAATGGAGACTGTCTGGCAAACTCTAAGATCAAACGGTGAAGCAGTTGGTAGTGCTGATTGGTCAGTATTAAATATAATTGCAGCCCAGCCAACTCTTAACGACAAAACAAGCGGACAATTTATTGCCCAATTCATTAATTTAGACAAAATTGATGCTATAAACTTCAAAAAAGGTTGCTATCCTGGACAAGAAATAATTGCCCGTATGCACTACCGAGGTAAAGCTAGCAAACGGATGTTAAGAATATACAGCAAAGCAAATATTGAATTAAAAGCAGGTAATGAAATAAAATTACAAGATGAAGGTAACAGAAACTATAAGTTTATTATTATAAACTCTGCTGCAGAAATTTATGAAGGCACAGTCTTTCTAGCAGTAACCACTATCAAAGCATTAGAAAATTTAACTGGTGATTTGAAAAATGAACATGGTGATATATTTAGTATAGAACCTATGCCATACGATTTAACAGAAAACTAAGAGAAGATAACTATGAAAAAACTATTTATACCCCTACTGATAAGTACAACTTTATATAGCCTGAACAGTCAAGCTAGTTGGTTAGATGCTGGTAAAGATTTAATAAATAAAGCGCAGGAGAAAATAAAACAAACCTCTTCTAGCTCGGCAAATAACGCAAGCTTACCAGCAGGGCTAAGTACAAATGATATTTCTACAGCATTTAAACAAGCTCTTTCTAAAAGCTCTGTCGCTGTTGTTAGCCAACTGGGCGTAAAAGACGGTTTTAATAAAGATCCAAAAATTCGCATACCTCTACCAAATAAGCTAAAAAAAGTTAAATCTTCTCTAAATCAAGTCGGTATGGGCAGCCTAATGGATAACCTAGAATTAAAAATAAACAGGGCTGCTGAAGTAGCAACCCCACAAGCAAAAGAGTTATTTTTAAATGCCATTAAAGATATGACGTTTGATGATGTACAAAAAGTATATAAAGGTCCAAAAGATTCGGCAACACAGTATTTACAAGCCAAAACTTCTGCTAAACTAAAAGGTAAAATGAGGCCTATTATAGAAAAATCTTTACAAGAAGTAGGAGCTGTCTCCTCCTATGACAAGGCAATGTCAAAATACAAAAAATTGCCTTTCGTACCAGATGTAAAAGCTGATCTTACTAACCATGTAATAAATGGTAGCATGCAAGGTATGTTTCACTATATAGCCCAAGAAGAAAAAGCCATCCGTAAAGATCCAGTAAAACAAACTACTGAGTTACTTAAAAAAGTATTTGGCTCTAAATAAAATATACTATAACAGCAAGTATAAGGAAACACTGAGTAACTGATTAAGATTCTGGCAACACCAAGTTTTCAGCATCAAGGCATCATTTTGCAATAATAGCTATATTGTAAAAAATGATAACACAGAGGATGTAAACTTGGTTAAGCCCCCCCGTAGGGCTTGGCTTCTAGTCTATCACTTAGTCGTTATGTATTTTGACAATAGCTAGCTATTGCCTGCA
>DBOE01000060.1 GCA_002299585.1 Hydrogenovibrio sp. UBA654
CTTGACAATGGAATAACCATTGCCTGAGAAACATGCCTAGAATTGATAAGCTAGAAGTCCACGCAAAATTTCAATCAGTTATTCAGTGTCTCCTTAACCTTCTATAAAATATTAATATATTATTTATATTTAAGACAGCTGTATTTTTTAATGGGGGTATCAAACAAATGGGGTGTAAATAGAAGGCATATATTTCTTAAAGATGTTAATTATAAATAGCTTATGGCTCATAGTCTAGTACTTTAAAAACGTTAATAAATTGGTTGTTATAAAGTCGTAATGTCCCATTTTAACTTTGCAGAAAAGAGGACATTTCTACTTTGGGTTGACGGGGTATAGGTGGAACCTAACCCGTCCTAAAATAAATTAACAAACAGCAACACAAATCAAGGGTTTTAAAGCATGTGCGGTTAGTTCTGTAGTTTTTCCTTAAGGAGTATAATTATCTTATGCGGGTAAAAATTTCAGAAAAAATAAATAAAAATTTGAACCCTTGACTCTTTCATAATAAAATTACCCCCTTTCAATAATATATTAAAAATTTATAATCCATGACTCTTTCTGAAATTCAAAATTTAATTGCTAATCAAATTAAAAAAACTGATGAACTAATTTTACATAAACTTTCTTCTGATGTAGTGTTAATAAACCAAATTGGTAACTATATTGTTAATAGTGGTGGTAAGCGACTAAGACCTTTATTGGTGTTGCTCTGTGCTAAAGCTTGCAACTATCAAGGCAAAGATCATTTAACTATGGCGGCTGTTATTGAGTTTATCCATACTTCAACATTGCTGCATGACGATGTAATAGATAAATCTAGTACGAGAAGAGGCAATAAAACTGCGAATGAGGTGTGGGGTAATGCGGCTAGTGTTCTAGTAGGAGATTTTTTATATTCTAGATCTTTTGAAATGATGGTTGAACCAAATAATATGCGTATTATGCAAATAATGTCTGAAACAACTAATATTATTGCTGAAGGTGAAGTGTTACAACTACTAAATTGTCATGATGCCAATACTACTATCGAAAGATATATGGAGGTGATACATAGAAAAACAGCTAAATTGTTTGAAGCTGCGGCATTAATAGGCCCCGTTCTTGCAGAAAAAACTGAGTTAGAAAATGCTTTTGCAAGCTATGGTTTGCACTTAGGAGCAGCCTTCCAGATAATCGATGATGCTCTTGATTATATGGGTAATGAAGAAGAACTTGGTAAAAATATTGGTGATGACTTGGCTGAAGGAAAACCTACCCTACCTCTTATCTATATTCTTGAAAATGGTACAAGTGAAGAAAAGTCTGTTATCAAAAGAGCTATAGAGATCGAAGGTATAGCTCTTTTGAAGGAGGTTTCTAACATAATAAAAAATAGTGGGGCTATAGAATACACTATCAATGTAGCAAAACAAGAAGTAGAGCAAGCAAAAAAATCTCTTGCTTTACTTGTTGAATCAAACACTAAAAATGCCCTCTTAAGCTTAGCCGAATTAGCTGTAAACAGAACGCACTAAAAATTTATTTATACATCTTGGTTTCTCCAAAATGCTTATTAAAAGTAGATTTAATATTTAGCTCTTCTAATTTTGCTAATTCGTTAGCTATTTTTTGTGCATGCTCTTGTTTCTCTACTTCCTTAAATTTCTTATATAGTTCTAAATGTTTAATTCTAGTTTTATCCCAATCTACCCTCCTTAAAATCCAATTCACAAAAAAACGAATAACATGGTTTTCGTCTAAACTTGCATAAATTACTTCTGGTTTAGGTCTTACTCCATGTAACCTTTCTACTAAAACAAGTTGCTTATTACTATCTGCTCTTAATAGCAAATACCCTTGATTAAATTCATCTAGGCTAGTTGAATAATATAATCTAATTACATTGTTAGTATTAAACATGGCTTTGTTTAAAATAGTTGATTCTCGTTTGCCATTAATGCCAACAGTAAATATAAATATATTTTGTGTCATTAAAGCCCTTACAAACTTTTCTAATTCTTCAAATGGAACTTTTTTAACTCGTTGTATACGAATTTCTTCTTCATAATATAGCTGCCCAGATTTTTTCTCTAGCCGCTTGAAAAAGTACCTTAATCCCTTTGTTATTTCTTCTTCTTTCATAGATAAACTCCTTGTAATAGGTTTATCGGCAAAGCTTGAAAAAAATTAATAAAAAAGTATAAAAAAACCGCTATAAAGCGGTTATTTATAATAGTGATTTAGTTAAAGGTTAAAACGGCACATCATCATCACCAAAGTCATTTTCTGAATATGCTGGTGCTTGTTGCATTGGTGATGGCTTATTTTGCGGTTGCACGCCAGCTTGTGGAGGATTATTTTGTTGCATTGCAGGATTGCGTGAAGAATCATGTTGTGGAGCGAAGGATGTATCACCGCCTTGACGGTTTCCTCCTCCTAACATTTCCATTTTACTATCAAACCCGCTTAATACAACCTCTGTTGAATAGCGATCTTGACCTGTATTTTGATCCTGCCATTTTCTAGTTTGTAACTTACCCTCCAAATAAACTAAAGATCCTTTGGTTAAGTATTGGCCTGCTACTTCTGCTAACTTGCCAAACATTACTACTCTATGCCATTCGGTTTTTTCTTGTTTTTGACCAGTTGTCTTATCATTCCACTGCTCAGAAGTTGCTATACTCAAGTTAGCTATTGCATTACCGTTGGCCGCATATTTCATTTCTGGATCCATCCCAAGTGTTCCAATCAAGATTACTTTATTAACTCCACGAGCCATCTCTTACTCCATTTTAATTTTTAATTTTAATATAAGGAAATGATAACCTAATTTTGATTAGATCTAGCTATTTTTACCTAAAATATTCTGCCAAGCCAACCTCATTAATAAATTGCCTATCTATTTTAAAAAATACTCTACTTTCTTCTAACTTAAAAACCACTTCATGAATTCCATCATCCTCTAACATTTTTTTAGTTAAAGAAGCTATTTCTTGGGTGGTCATAGCACTATTTAAGGCAACTGTCGCAATACTTAATGGCAAAGGGTTTTTCATATAACTTGCCACTATAAACCAAATCAATCCGATTATTCCCGTAAAATAAAACACACCCTCTATACCATAATACTGATAGCTAATTCCTCCAACCAATCCACCTACGGCAGCACCCATAAATTGGCTGCTTGAATAGACCCCACTGGCAGTACCTTTTTTATCAGCAGGTGAGGTTTTTACTACTAGCGATGGCAGTGAAGCTTCTAATAAATTAAAAGCAGTAAAAAACACTAACAACACAATAGCAAGCCACCAATAGCCATGAGGCAGTAACACAAAGGCAAACTGCATTAATGAAATAGTTAAAATAGCTCCCACAAATATCTGCTTCATTTTACCTTTTGATTCAGCCATAATAATAAATGGTACCATTAATAAAAATGAAAGCAACATAACAGGAAGGTAAATATGCCAGTGATGTAATACATCTAAACCGGCTTCATCACGCATCATCAAGGGTACCGCTATAAACATAGCTGTTAGCATAGCATGCAAAATAAATACCCCAATATCTAAACGCAATAATTCTGTATTTTTTAATACCTCTGCAAACTGACTACTATCTGCTTGGGCTTCTCGTTGAAAGCTTTGATTTTTAATTTCTGGTACCGCATAAATTACTAGCAAAACACCTGCTAAAGCAATTAAAGCGGTGATCCAAAAAATACCCCTAACACCAAACAATGAGCTTAAAAAAGGTCCTAATGCCAAAGATGCAGTGAAGGACAAACCTATGGTGATCCCAACCACAGCCATAGCTCTTAGCCGAAATTTTTCTTCAACTAAATCTGCTACCGTTGCCATTAATACTGCTGCTACCGCACCCATACCTTGAATAGTTCTACCAACAATCATCAATTCAATAGAATCTGCCATTGCACAGACAATAGAGCCAAACATAAACACTAGCATTCCAATAATAACAAGTGGTTTACGCCCATATTTATCGGATAATACTCCATAAGGAATTTGTAATAATGCTTGGGTTAGGCCATAAATACCCATAGCTATACCAATCTGTGTACCAGTTACATTTGCAAATTCTTCTTGTGCAAATAAAACAAATACGGGGAAAATCATAAACAACCCTAACATTCGGGTTGAAAAAATAGCGGCAATAGAGAAAGTGGCTCGCCGTTCAATCGGACTCATAGATTCTTTAACTGTTATCATGTTTATTCTTTTTAATAGGACTTTAAACTAGAAAGTAGATTATAACCTAACTAACTATTCTTGTTATAATGTTCGGCTAATCAACTTATAGATAGAGTAAAAATGTTAGAAGAAATAATTATTCGTGGGGCTAGAACCCATAACTTAAAAAGCATTGATGTTGTTTTACCTCGTGACAAGTTGATTGTAATTACTGGTTTATCGGGATCTGGTAAGTCTTCACTGGCATTTGACACCATCTATGCTGAAGGGCAAAGGCGTTATGTAGAGTCTTTATCCACCTATGCTAGACAGTTTTTATCCATAATGGATAAGCCTGATATTGATCACATTGAAGGGTTATCACCAGCTATTTCTATCGAACAAAAGTCCACTTCGCATAATCCTCGCTCAACCGTGGGTACTGTTACTGAAATTTATGACTATTTAAGGCTTTTATACGCTAGGGCAGGTACCCCAAAATGCCCTGAACATAACGCTGATTTAGTTGCCCAAACGGTGAGCCAAATGGTTGACTATACCTTAACTTTGCCAGAAGGAAGTAAATGCCTATTAATTGCTCCAGTTATTCGCGGCAAAAAAGGCTCTCACCAAAACCTACTAGATGAGCTACAAGCCCAAGGCTATGTTAGAGCCAGAATAAATGGCGTACTCATGCAACTAGATGGCTCAATAGAACTAGATAAAAATATCAAACATTTTATTGAAGTTGTTGTCGATAGATTTAAAGTTAGAAATGATATAAAACAAAGGCTAGCAGAATCTTTTGAAACCGCACTGCACCTTGCCGAAGGTATTGCTCAAGTTGTACCAATGGATGAAGATGATGATTTTGCACTGCTATTTTCAGAAAGATTTTCTTGTCCAAGTTGTGGATATTCTGTTCCCGAATTAGAACCTAGAATTTTCTCTTTTAACAATCCTCATGGAGCCTGCCCGACTTGTGATGGTCTAGGAGTAAAAAAGGCCTTTGCTATTGATAAAATCATTATCCTCCCAGAACTTAGCATTGCAGGTGGGGCTATTAGAGGTTGGGATAGAAGGCATAAGTATTATTATGACATTTTAAAAGCCGTAGCCGATTTCTACCAGTTTAATATTGAAACCAATTGGCAAGATCTAACCGAGAAACAACAGCAAATTATTCTCTATGGTTCAGCTACACAAAAACTACCTATGCCACACGGTCGCTATTCAAAAGAAAGAAGATTTGAGGGAATTATTCCCAACATGGAACGGCGATTAATGGAAACTGAATCAAAAAGTGTAAGAGATGAACTAGATAAGTACCGTATATCTAAAATATGTAGCGATTGTAATGGATCGCGTCTAAATATAGCGGCAAGAAATGTATTTATCAATGAATATACCCTATCTAACCTAACCGAACTACCCGTTGGAAATTTATACCACATATTTGAGCAACTATCTTTGCCTGGCAGCAAAGGCGAGATTGCAAGCAAAATAATAAAAGAAGTTTTTCAACGCTTACAGTTTTTAGTTAATGTTGGTCTAAACTATCTATCACTTGATAGAAGTGCCGACACTCTTTCGGGTGGCGAAGCACAAAGAATACGCCTTGCCTCGCAAATTGGAGCAGGCTTAGTTGGGGTAATGTATGTGCTAGATGAGCCATCTATTGGGCTACATCAACGCGATAATGACCGACTCCTAAAAACTCTAAATCACCTTAAAGACCTCGGCAATACAGTTATAGTAGTCGAACATGATGAAGATGCAATCCTATCTGCTGATTTTGTATTAGATATAGGCCCTGGTGCAGGAATTCATGGCGGGCAAATTATTGCTCAAGGAACTCCTGCAGATGTAATGAACAACCCAGCTTCTTTAACTGGACAATATCTAAGTGGTAAACGACAAATATCTACTCCTAAAAAAAGGCTCAAACCACGAAAAAACTGGCTAACTATTAGCGGAGCAACTGGCAATAATTTACAAGATGTAACCTTAAAACTACCAGCAGGGCTACTAACCTGCATTACTGGAGTTTCAGGTTCTGGTAAATCAACCCTAATCAATGAAACCCTATATAAAATCACTGCCACCGCCTTAAATCGTGCCGAACTTAATCCTGCCCCTTATAAAAAAGTAACTGGTTTAAAATATTTTGACAAGGTAGTGAATATCAATCAAAGCCCAATTGGTAGAACCCCTAGATCTAACCCCGCAACCTACACTGGATTATTCACCTCTGTTCGTGAGCTACTATCTGCAACACCAGAATCAAGAATTAGAGGTTACAATCCTGGCAGATTTAGTTTTAATGTCAAAGGTGGTCGCTGTGAAGCCTGCCAAGGTGATGGAGTAATCAAGGTCGAAATGCATTTTTTACCAGATGTTTATGTAGCTTGCGATAACTGCAAAGGAGCAAGATACAATCGAGAAACTTTACAGATTCAATACAAAAATAAAAACATTCACCAAATACTAGATATGACCATAGAAGATGCTCGTGTATTTTTTGATGCCATCCCAGTTTTATCGCGTAAACTACAAATGCTTATAGAAGTTGGTTTAGGCTATATCAAACTAGGGCAAAGTGCCACGACACTATCAGGAGGTGAAGCCCAAAGAGTAAAACTAGCCAAAGAACTCTCCAAAAGAGATACTGGCAACACCCTCTATATTTTAGACGAACCAACTACCGGACTGCATTTTTACGACATAGAACTACTACTCAAAGTAATTCTCAACCTAAGAGATCACGGTAACACCATCGTCATAATAGAACATAACCTAGATGTAATTAAAACCGCCGACTGGATAATCGACCTAGGCCCAGAAGGAGGCTCAGGGGGGGGGGAGATCATTGCCATAGGTACTCCAGAAGAAGTTGCTAAAAATAAACAGTCCTACACTGGACAATATCTAAAGGAAATATTACAAAAATGACAAATAAAATAATTATAATTTTATTGCTAATAACTATATTTAACCCAGTAAAAGCACAACAAGACTGGCAAAACCTCGACTATATTCACAAAGCATTTAATGAAATCGCTTTCAAAAATGAATATAAAACAACAAACAATAAAGTCCTAAAATGGCAAGTTCCTATCAATTACGATATTAATTTCTTCAAAATTAAGCCGTCTTATTTAGCAACAGAATTAACCCAAACCCACCTAAAACAATTAATGCAAATAACCAAGCATCCAATTAAAACTAACAACAACAATAAACCACATAACTTCTCCATCATTTTTACCCAAGATAAAAACTACAAGCTAGCAATCAATAAATTCTCCTTCGCCAAAGAAAACAATATAGAACAAAAGTCTAACTGCATGGGGCAATTTATAACAAATAGAAAATCAGAAATATTAAAAGCAATAGTAATAATCCCCATTGATCGAGCAATGGGTAAAGGGCTACTTGTCGCATGCATAGTTGAAGAAATAACTCAAGTTATGGGCTTACCCAATGATTCCTACTGGGTAAACCCAAGCATAGCCAATGATCAAAGCAAAATAGAATTTTTAACAGGGCTAGATTACATAATGCTCAAAACCCTATACGACCCCCACCTAAAAGCTGGTATGACACAAGCACAATCCAAGCCGATAATTCAAAATATACTAAAACAACTACAAACAACAAATACGATTAAAAAAGCACAATATTTAGTTAACAAAACAGGATTATATAATTACTCAAACTAACAACTTCGACGCAATAGCTAGCTATTACTGCAAAATGATGCCTTGATGCT